>JADJWE010000010.1:300000-403739 GCA_016716525.1 Candidatus Flexicrinis affinis | reverse complement strand
GGCGAAGCATAACGATGCGCGCAAGGAGGTCAGACGGGTGGGATACGCCTGAGGTCCACCCGTCGCTGTCGCAGCCTGTGATGGCATTCGCGAATCCGGGATGTCCGCGTTGTGGTGCTCAATGGGCCGACCGTGAAACGAATCCATGAACTGACACCGGTCACCTTGACCGACCGGGAGTCGGGCGGACGGACGCGTTGGGGATCTGATCTGGGCCAGAACATGGTCGGGTGGGCATGATTCAAGGGTCTGGTGCCATGAGGCAACACCCCATATTGGGATCCTGGGTTTTCGGTAAGGAAGTAATCCCGATGGCTCTTCTGTATACGACGGTCCTGGAGATCGGCGCATTCTGACCGACTACTACACCTCTGGCGGAATTATGAAGAGATCTGGGAACCGGGAAGTTCACATTCCACGGTTTCCGCCACGTCGAAAATCGAGGGCTATCCGGGGCCGGTCAGCGCCGATACGGCCACCGGCATTGTCGTGCATTCGGACATGGAGCAGACCGGGACGTTTTGAGGGCACCTGAACGCTGATCAACCAGCTCCAGCGCAACATCTTGTGGGGCCAAAAAGGTAATCTTCGTCGATGTCCCGACCGACTGCCCGCAGCGTGATGAACGGGTCAAGGACCGGCGATATTCAGGTGTTTCATTAAAGATGGCGGCCTTTCAACATGAACGTATAAAAGTTCAGCAAGCCGAAAGTGGGCCAAAGACGCCCGCGACGCTCAAAACCCGGACGGTTCAATCCCAGCCGAAGTTCCTTTACGCAAACCGACGTGCCGTCGGACGGAGAAACACGCCTGCGGCCGGGATGCCGCGATCATCTGTCCGTGGACGATCTATCAGAGTTACGGCGACGTCCGCACATCCTCGAAGAGAACCAGCGACGTGATGACGCGGTTCCATGGACTTCTTGATTGAGACAAGTCCTGGACCGATCTTGCCAAAGCCGGATTACGAGGTGGCTGGGTTTAAGGGAATTCGATCCATCAACGCATCAACCCCGCGCGACCTGCTCGGCACGGCGTTTCTCGCCTATGATGCTGACCTGTTGTCGCAGATCGCCACGGTACTGAACAACCGGATGATGCTGCGCGGCATCGTCAGGTCTTCGAGGACACAAAGACCGTATCTGCAATCGCTTCCTGGCGGCAGGTCGCAATGGTTGTTCCTGTCAAGCCATCTCCGATCCGGCGACAACTGGATGCCGCGGATAAAGTTTCCTCGCGAGGCAACCTACGTGTCGTCGATTACGGCGAGATCGCGTCGGAAGTGTTCAACACTGATTTATCTACGCCGACTCAGACGGCGTAATGTTCTGGCGCTCCACTTCGATTTACTCCCCAGAGGATATGCGTCCGATCGGCAAAGGAGCTAAGTCGAGGACCTCAAACGGCGGGTTACGCACCTGTCCACAGGCTTTGTGGGCTTCCTCCTACCAGAATCACGCCCCAGCGCGAACGGCGAACTGGACGCGGTATATGCGCTTTCAAGGCTGGCAGAAGAGCTGCAAGTCGCTGCTGTACGCCGCGACTCCCCGGCGTGACGACGATCTGGGAACGGTGGGACGGGTGGACGGAAGAGAAACGGCTCTGAATTCCTCGGAGGATGGAAACTCTTCTAACCACTACGCGTATGGCGCACCGGGGACCGGATGTACAAGGTGATCGCCGGGATCAACCCCGATCCCTCTGCTCCGGGCCACAAGCACACGATCTCAGCGGCCCCGCCCGGCGGTGGACTGACGTTCGCGCGGGCAACATTGAGACCCTGTATGGCACGTTGGTGTCTGGCTGGAAGCTCGACAGCACCGGATTTGGAGTATGACGTCACGGTTCCGCCAAACACTACGGCGACGGTTCATCTGCCCGTCATTGACGCGTTATAAACGGGTGCCAGCGAGTGGCTTACGCATGAGGCGGTGCTGGGTACATACTCATTTTGTAGTCGAGTAATGCGGATCGGTTTGACGTCACAACATCGAAACCAGCGCCATACGATCGAGGGGCTGTTCAGTTCAACCGACTTCAGCCTTTCCGTTAACTGGCACGCTGCAGGCGTCACCGGTAACCACCCTGTCTCTGCTACCAGTCAGAGTGAAGCTCATCAAGGTCGATACGGCGCACCGTTGTGCACCCTCGAATCGCTTAACAGCCCGCTGCACCGAGCCTGCGCCCAACCATCGTCACCGCAACCGATCCTCGCTGCTAAGAACCTCGCGGCCTGCGAAGGCCACCAGATGCCGCTGTGGTTTAGGAGGACCGAATACGTGCGTGGATCCGTGACCTCGACCGTCAGAACACCATCCACGAGGATCACCGGCCTCGCTGGTGCGCGCGATATGGCTGACGACTGCCAGCGGCAGTCTCTACGTGCCCGCCGAACCCGATTCCTGCCAACGCTCGGTGATCGCGATCCCGCGCCGACGCACCTTCGTCTACGAATCGTGTTGCTGAGATCGCCAGTTCCCAAGAGGCTGGACACCAGCTTCTACTTCTCCACGGGCAATGAACCGTTATGATCGCCGCGTGCCAGCCTGTCAGGCGTTCCATCGCTGTGAAGTCGGCATTTTCATCATAGCGGTCCATCAGCCCCACGATCACCGACACGCGCTGACCATCAATGCTCGCCGTTCCGCGCCCGCATCAGACATATATCCATGAAACGGCCCCGCTCGGTTGCGGGCCGAGATGTGAACCAGCTGGCGCGGAGCCACGGAAAACCTGGGCGTGATTGTCAGCGGCTCTTCTTTGAACAGGCCGATCCTTGAACGCCTTGAACTGGCGGGTGCCTGGGATAACGAAGGGTTTCATTCTTGTAGAACTTCCAACGTCCCTTCGAGTGAATACGGTACGGGTGGAGGTCCTCCGGATGTGACGAACGCGTCGAATTCACCGAGTCCATCGAACGTGAGCGTTTCTGGCTCGGTCAACGCGTCGACTTTGGTCACCGCGCCATTGCGCAGAACTAAAGTCAATTCATCATATTCGTTGGCCAGCCGTTGATATGAAACGAACAACTGTACCCCCCACGGCGGGGTCGGTTCTTGCGGAAGACCTCTATCCCAGAGCGCCGCACGCCGCAAGTGGGGCGTATCCCCGGGAGCGAGCGGTTAATCACCGCCAGATCCTGAGCGTGTTGTTTAAGCCTGACCCATACCGCAGTCGGGGACAACCGAAATGCCTGCCGCACGCGCCTCTGGCGCTCATCGCCCACTGCGCAAGGACGGTTTCGTGTGGCCGCCGGCAGTCGACCATATCTGGTTCGTGATGCGATCGCCGCACGCGTGCAAATGAGGATCAGGATGAACGGCGTAGCGCAATAAAGACATGCCACGCGCGGTCGTTGCCGCTGAGCAGTGTCGTATCTTAGCGATTTCAAGATCGAATAGAGTCCGCAAGAAGATAGCTGGTTGGTTCAAAATGTTCGAAGTCTGTGATGCGTAGCTGACCGCCTTCAATCACGCGGGTGCCGGACCTGCGCGGGCCAACGACCACGCGCCGGTATCTTGACCGAAATCGTCATGAAGCACGGTCACGCTGCCGCTTTGGCCAATTTGAGCGGCGGTCCAAAACCTCCGACTATTAGAACGAACGCATCAGCGCCACCAATCGGGACATTAGATCCTCCTATGTGTGTCGCCAAGCGTCTGAGCAGAAGTTCTGCAAACGGGAATTCGATCCGCTCCGTTATTCTAACACCAACCAGGCACGCAGGTTGAGGGCGACGCGGCACGGCGGACCGCGACGCACTGCCAAGTGAGTAGCCGCACCGGTGGCCTGACGCGCGACTGTTCCGCGTTGCGCAGAGTCACGCCTGCGGTGGCGCGGATGCTCACGGACCGGTTGGGGCAGGTCCGGAGCGGCGAACTGCCCTGCTGCCCACATGCGCGCGCCGGTTAAAGCGTTGCCGCCGTGCTCGACCCACGGCACGTCCCAGCCAAAGTGGCTGAAGCTCGGGTCGGCCAGCGGAAGCCCGGAGGACTTTGCAGGCCGCGATTTCCCCGCCGCCGGCGAGGTCATGATGCCGTGACCGGCATGCGCGATCGAGACGGTCAGTCCGTCGATGCTCGGCGCCGAATCGATGATGGCGCGTTCGCCGTCATACGGCTGCGTGCGGCCGTCGGGCAGCGTACGGTACGCCACCGAGGCGTCGCGGTAGACGTAGTAACCGATGTTGTGCGAAGATGCCGCGCAGGTAGCGCGGGTCGGCAAAATCCTCACCGTCCGCGTGGCCGAACTGGCGCGAGTTGCAGCAGCGTCAGCGACGGAAAGCGCGGATCCTTCAACTGCTCGACGGGCGTGACCGATCGATGATCGCGTCGCGCGGCGTTCGCGCCGTATTCTTCGCCGGGCCGATTTGGTTCGCCATTGGTACTCCCAGCCGAAGATCGTGCTGGTTTTCGCCTCGACGTGCACGTGCGGATACGGTGCCGCGCCGATAATCATGGGTGCGTCCTCGGGAAACGGATCGTGACGCCAACCCGGTGGAAACTCTGGCGGGGGCGCATGACCGGTAGTTCGAATCCCGCGCGCTTCCGCCGGCACGGGCGCTGGCTCCGAGGCGATCACGACATGGGGTGACGCGATGTCGCCGGGGGCGTCGGACACGCCGCGGACGCGTCCGTTCTCGACGCGGATCTGCGTGTCTTTGCACGCCAAGCAGGATCGTGGCGGAGGGCGCACCCGGGCGTACCGGTAAATCAGCGCGTTCGAGTCCAGCCACCCGGCGACCGGGTCGTACTTCGCGGCGATCACCCGCTCGCTGAGCCAACCAGGCGGTGGTGCACCCAACCGCGTCGAGGTATTCGATGTGTGTCAGACCCATACCGCGCAGGTGAACGACGTCCGCGGCGAGGGCAGACGCCTGTGCTTCGGTAAACGCGCAGAACAGATAGCCGCGTTCCTTCATCGCCAGCGCATGTGCTGCGCCGTCGCCGAGGTAGGCGTCGGCGTTGTGGAAGACCTCCACACTGCGCGCCATCTGCCGTGCGAGGCACAGCGTCGGCCAACACGTTCGGAAGCACTCCAGCGAGGCGAGCGAACTTCCTGGGCCGAGGCGGTCGCTTCGCTCGATAAGGACGACCCGGTCTGGGCGCGGCGCGCTATCGCCCACAGCGCCGCCGTGCTGGCTGGCCCGCCGCCGATGATCACGACGTCTGCGGTGCGTGAATCTGGTCGCGTGGGGCTGCTCAAATACCGCTGCGACATCCGGGATCCACCCTTGCTGGTCTGGCCGGTCGGGCGCCGTTCCCGGTACGCCAGGCGGAGGCGGACCCGCGCAGCCCGATCTTACTGCACACCCCCGCGCGTGCTGCCTGCGCGGACGTCACAGACTTCAATCGCCTTGCAACAGGTAGTCGAGCGCGAACAAAAAGCCGCGCACATGGTGGGTAGCTTGGTCGCCGGAGAGGGTGAAGTCGTAGTACGGATCCCATGACCAGAAGCCCCACTGAGCGTCGGATCGTCGCTGTAGGGATGATCGCTGCCGGGGATAACCTGCACGGTCAGCGAATAGCGCAGCGCCCGGCACGCCACGTCGAGATAGACGGGCTTCCGCGTGACGTGATGAAGGCGTAGCAAGGCGATGGCGATATTCGGGATGTCGCCCGGCCCGACGGTAGGCACCACCACGTTGCCATCGCGGTCGATCGTCAGCGGCCACGAGCCGTCGGCATTTTGCCGTGCACGCAGCCATTCAGCGAAACGCTCGGCGGCGTTCAAGAACACGCCTGCCGCGTGCTCATACAGCATGACGCATGCTCAGCTCATCCGCTGCAATATCGGTGTTGAAATAGTCGTCGTTGATCAGGTAGAAGCTGCCGTCGTCCGCCTGCAGCGACAGGCCGTATTCGCCCCATTTCAGCGCGTAATCGTGCCATCTGGTTCGCCGCCGACATCCGCCAGCAGCAAGAACGCTCCACCACCCGGCCAAACGACTGCCAGCCCAGCTCCCGCCACGAGTCCTGCGCGATGTTGTACGGGCCGAAAGCCGTACCGTGGATTGCACGAGGAATCCGGCGCTTGCCGCGCGCGGTCCAAATAGACGAACCGCCATTCCGGCATGAAGCCCTGCCACAGGATGACAAATTCCGCCGTGAACTTGGTCCACAGTTCCGCCGGCGGTAGGGGCCGGTTACGCCGCCGATGACCACGCTCATCGGATGGGTGACGACAAAGTGCCGGTAGAACCAGTCCGTCGCGCGGGCGGCTTGGGTCAGCAGCTTTCGTCCTGATAATGATCGTAGGCGGCAAGAAACTGCTACGGAGCGATGAGGTTCACGGTTTGCGGCGGTTCAAAGCGCTTCGTGGCCGCGCTGTAAAAGCCGAGAAATGCCCCGGTCTCGTCATCGAAGTGCCGCTGCGCCCAGTCGTATGCATAGTGACGAATGCGGTGTTCCAGTTCAGATGGGGATACGCCAACCGCCGGCAGCAGCACGTCTGTGGACGACGTCGGCGGACTTCAGCCCCAGTCCTGCGGAGAAACAACGCCAAATTTCATAGATTACCTTCCTCTCCCACCACAAGGCGCGGTATGACGGAGATTGAGACCGCGCCGCTCACCCTGGAAAACCTTACCCCAACCCGTCTCCCATGTGCAGAGGGGCATCTGTGTCCCACGCGTAGTCTTTTCTCCTCTCCTCGGGAGAGGGGCCGGGTGAGGTCCGAATCATGGCCGGAGGAGTGAGGGCTGCGTTGCGATGCGGCACGGGCTTCTCCCGTTCTCCGCCTGCGCAAGGCATCACCAGCAAGCCCCTTTTTAGCGGGCTTTGAACGTATTAGCCGGGGGATTCATCCCCGGCATTGGCCCCTTGCACTTACGATCTGGGGACTTATCCTCGGCGCGCAGCGCGCTCAGGGCCGCCACGCGTACGCGTATAGGCGCATCGCGATCCCCGGCACGCTGATCGGTTCGACGGCGTCGAGGCGGTCGGCCGGCACGACATGCAGCCGCGGACGCACGTCGTAGCGGTCGCTCACGAACGCCAACGATCTCCCGTCCGGCGACCAGCGCGGATCGGTGTCGGTTTGCGGGTGGCGCGTCACCAACGTGATCCGCGTTTCGATATCCACCACCGCCACGTCGGGCCGACTGTTTGGCGCGGCCGGATAATGATTGTAGGCGATCCGCTGGCTGTCCGGCGACCACACCGCCTGATCCTGCCATCCATCTTGATCGGTCAACAGGATCGGCTCTCCGCCGTCGGCTGCGACCATATACAGGTGGCGCGTATCGTCCTGCGGTGGTTCGTAGCTGAACGCGATCCACGCGCCATCCGGCGACCAGCGCGGATTGTTCACCCCGTCAATGCCGGTGAACAACGGTGGGTCTGCCCGCTGTCGACCTCGACGCGCTGCAAGCCGCCAGCGCGCACGCGCGACAGGTACGCCACCGCCGACCCGTCCGGCGCCCACGTCGGCTGACCGGCAGGCTGGACGTTCAGGCAGCGCGCGCCGCCCGCCAGCGCGAGGATACAGGTCTTGGCGCTGATCGACATACACGATCGACTGCGACCGGGCGACCATGCCGGCGGCGAACCGAACGGCATATCCTCGACGTGAAGAACCGACCTGCGCGTGCCGGGCAGCCACGTCAGCAAATCGTACCCACCGTCGGTGCCGTCGAGCAGCACGTAGCCGAGGCGCGACCCGTCCGGCGACCACGCCCACGCGACCGGCAGGCGGTCGAGTGCCCTGATCAGCGTAGCCTTAACGTGATGGTAGATGTCGTGGCATACAGGCCGGGCGGCGCGTCGGCAAACGTGACCTGCGGCGTGCGCACGCCGCTTGCCGCCGCGCGAACGACAAAGATGGCGACCAGCGCCACGCCCAGATCGCCCCCATCGCGGCGAGGCGGCGGATCACGGAGCGAGCGCCTTGGGCAGGCGGAACCCGAACGCCGCCTGCCCAGCACGCTCGTGAAGAACACGCTCCCGCCGTGGCGCTCGACGATGCGCTTGACGAGGTACAGGCCGAAGCCCGTCCCGGCAATACGGCGCGTCTCGCGCGATCCGACCCGCGACAGCGGCCTGAATAGCTGATCCTTCGCTTCGTCAGGGATCCCGAAGCCGGTATCCGTCACGCTGAACTCGTAGTCGTCCCCGTCAGGGCGCACGCGCACGGATATCGAGCCGCCTTGCGGCGTGTACTTGATGGCGTTGTTGATGAGATCCGTCACCGACTGCGCCAGCACGGCGCCGACGCCTTCGACCGTGGCCGGGTCATGCGGCAGGTCGATCGACAGCGAGTGGTCTTTCGACTCGGCGGCGGGCCGCTGGGCATCGACCACGTCGTTCACCAGTGCCGTCAGTGACAGCCCTCGAAACGTTCAGAGTCGATCAGCAGGTCGACACGCTCGGCGTCGAGGATGTCGCGTGAAATGCGATAGATCCGCTCGGCGGCCGTTTCAATCTGCTCGAGATACTCGAACTGCGCTTTGCCAACCGGCATGCCCTGCTGCCGGTCGTCGCGCAGGTACGCCACGAAGTTGTTGATCAGCATCAGCGGGTCGCCCAAGTCATGCGCGCCAAGCTGCAGCATGATCGTCTTGACCTGTTCGAGATCGCTCACGCGTTCGTGGAGTTCGCGCAGGGCTTCGAGCTGCTGCACGGTTTGCGCGTGAAGCTGCGCATTGTCGAGTGCAACGGCCAAGCGCCCGGCGAGAATGCACAGCACGCTGAACAGCGTCTCGGTGAACTGATTCGGCACGTCCGACTCGAGCGACAACAGCCCGACCAGTCCACGATGCGTCATGAGCGGAATGGTGATCTGTGCGACTGTTTCCGGCAGCGCCGCAAATATAGTCCGGGTCGGCGGACACGTCAGGGACAAACGCGGCCTTTGTGTGCGCAGAACGCGCCCGCAGATGCCTTGGACCAGATTCTCGACCGTGCTGAACCGGTATGCCGCCTCGCTGCCGAATGCACGCATCAGGCGAAAATCGCCGGCCTGCTGTACGGCGATGAATCCGGCCGATGCGCCGCTGAGCTGCCGAGAAATTTCGACGCCGACATCCAGCACGCGTTCGTAGTCGATGCTGTCGGAGAGCCGCGCCTCCAGAACGCGCAGTGCGCTCAATTCGTCCAAGCGAGCACGCAGTGCGGCTTCGGCCGTGCGCAGGGTCGTGATGTTGCGCACGAGCATCATCACCTGACGGTCTGTAACGGCGACGCACCGCAGCTCGTAGTGCGCCGTAGAACCGTTCGGAAGCGTCCACGCAATGTCGACAGGCGGTATCGCCCCCTCGCGCAGCGTCCGGTCGATCATGTCGAAGGCCCTGCGCAGCATCGATTCTGGCGCGGGCAGATCGCGGATGTTCATGCCCGGCACCAGCGTCACGCCGATGTCGATTACGCGGTTGGGAATGTAATCGACCACCAGACCATCGTGATTCAAAACGAGGATCGTGTCCGGCATCGCGGTGATCAGCGCACGAGTGCGCGCTTCGCTTTCGCGTAGGTTGCGTTCGGCCATACGCTGCGCGGTAATGTTGCGGCACACCATGACACCGGCGACCACCGACTGGTCGGCGTCCCGCGCCGGACCGATCTGAATGCTGTAGACGGAACGCCCATCGTTGAACGACTCTTCGAGGGTTGTCTGCTGGCCGCGCAGCGCCGCCAGAAAGTGCGATTCGTAGCGTCGTGCCAGATCGCTGTTGAGCGCCTCGTCCAACCTGTAGCCGACGATGCGCGCGGCGTTGAAACCGAACGCCGGCAGGTCGCGCCCTTCAGCCAGAAGAAAGCGCAGGTTGTTGTCGAACATAAGTATGGCAGTATCCGGCAGGCTGCGCGCAAGCGCGGGTAGGCCGTCAAGCCAGGGAGTTCGGGCTGGGTTGACGCGCTCATTCAGGGTAGCCTCGGGTCCAACGGGACACAATCAATGTAGCTGCAATATCGGCATGTAAGTACAGATGTATCACTAGGCATATTACAAGACAACGCCCGTTCCGGTCAACGGAACGGGCGCTGTGTTGGACTTATGCTGTCTCAGGCCAAGCCGCCGCCCGGCCACAGTGAAGGAGACAGTGACTAGTTGTTACCGCGGAAGCCACCCGGAGCAGCAGGCGGCGGCAGCAGACCACCGTCGTCGCGCGGCGCCGGGCCGTTTACGCCGGCCACCACGAGGCTGACATCATCGGCCTTAGCCTTGCCGGTGTTGCTGCCGACCTGCACCTTCACCGAGGTGACGGGGCCGGTCAGGCTCAACGTGCCGTTCAGGGCTTCGTAGCCAACCGAGTCGATCGTGAACTTGAGCTTCAGCTTGTCCTTGCCATCACCGCCAGCGCCGCCATTCGGGTCGACGTACTTGACCTTCAGCACTGCGATGTTACCGGCCGAGGCCTTGGCATCGAAGTAGCCGCTGAAGTCAAGATCTTCGGCGCCGAGAGTTGCGACTGCCGGATGGGTGATGTCCTGCTTCAGCTTCTTGCCGGGCTTGCCGTTGTAGAAGCCGTCACCCGTGTAGGACTTGGCGTTGTCAAGCTTGCAGCCGGTGCCGGTCCACGGCGCCGCAACCTTGGCCACGCAATCCTCGAACCCGCCGTTGACGACCAGTTCGATGTCATTGGTCTCGATGGTGAAGAAGTACGGACCATTGGTCGCTTCGATCGTGCCGTTGACCGAGTCGGTCGCGGTGACCGTCCACGCGTACTGCCCGTCTCCGAGTGTCGCGGAGATTGCACCCGGGATCGTCAGCGTGCAGACCGAGCCGTCGCATTCGAGCAGGTCGGTGTCAGCGATCGGGGTCAGGTTCTGCAGGTCGAGCACCGTGCCGAGGCGGGTGTTGGTCGACAACTGCGACAGCACCCAGCGGTAGCCGATGACCGTGCCGCCGAGGTCTTCCCACGTCGCGGCCGTGATCGCGGCGGTGTTGCGGACGTACGCGCCGCTGGCCGGGCTGAGCAGGTCGAACTCGGTCTCGCTCGGCAGCGTGATCGTGAACGCGCTGATGTCCATCACCTCGGCGCGGGTCGCCGCGTCCTCGTTGTGGTGGTGCAGCACGAGGATGTCTGGCAGCGCGGCCAAGTTGGCGGTCGGCAGCACGTCAACCGGGGCGGCATAGCCGTCGAGGTCGTACCACGCCGGCAGACCGATGTACGGGCCACCAGCCTGACCGAGCAGGTCGTTGAAGAAGTAGTTCTCAGCGAAGACGTCGTACGTGAACGGCGTGCCGACGCTGCCAACGGTATCGCTCACGACCTCGAGGTCGCTATCGCGCGTCGACGACTCGATCCAGTAATCGAACGTCCCACCCGGGCCAAGGAAGCCCGTTACCCCGAACAGGAAGATCGGGATCACCATGACGTTGTTCTTGCGGTGCATGGTGTTGATGTTCGAGCCGGAGAAGCCGTTGATGAACTGGCCGAAGCTGACGCCAGCACCCGCGCCGAAGCCGTAGTAGCCGTGTACGTCGATGAACGCCGACGAGAACGTCGCGTTGCTGGTGCTGTTGTAGACGATGAAGTCTTCGGAACCATCGAAGTCCTCATCGATGTAGATGTTGAAGAAGATGTCCGACGGGGCAACCCACTCTTCCGCCACGGCGATCGAGAAGTAGACGACCGTGTTGCCGCCCGCGCCGCCAAGGAAGTCGCTGGTGATGCCGACATGCGTGATGTCGACCGCGCCGTTGGTCTGCGGGAAGTTGTCGCCCGGGCGCGGGACGTAGACACCTGCAGCGTCACCGACAGGGTCTTCCGCGACCAACTCGGAGAGCGTCGCCAGCGAGACGATGTTGGCGCCCAGTGCGCCGACACCCGACGTATCGAGGCCGGTCCCGTCGAAGGCGATGTTGACACCGCTGAACGCACCGCCGAGGTCGAGCGTAGCGGCCATGTCGGCGGTGATCTGCGGCATGCCGTAAACCGGAACGCGCATGTCCGGATGCGTCGCGCCTTGATCTTCGATCAACAGGATGCCCGCTTCTTCCGGCATCGGCGAGTGCTGCCGGCGGCCGGCGCGTACGTGTTGATGTTGGTGCCCGCACCATCCAGCGCGGCTTCGAATTCGACATCGAACGTGACCGTCGTGTTGCCGGCGACCGCGATTGTGCTCGGGGTAACCGTGACGTCAACCAGCGGATGATCCGAGCGCACCACGTACGACAGATCGAACGTGTACGCGTTGGCGCTCAGGTTCTGGATCGTGACCGACTTGGTATTGCTGTAGGTCGTGCCAGTCAGAACGTGCGGATAGCCGAACGACAGCGCGACGTTCGCCGGGTTGTCGGTCGCGTAAGCGATCACTTCGGCGTCGAACGCATCAACTGCGTCCACACGGCCTGTGCCGACGTGCTGCGGCGGCAGGCTGGCCGGGCCAGCAAAAATGTCGTTGTTGGCCGTGTTCATGATCATCGCCTTGATGGCGCTGACCGGGGCCACCGGGAACTTCTCGCGCAGCAGCGCGGCAAAGCCGGCGACATGCGGCGACGCCATCGACGTACCGCTGATGACGTACAGACCATCACCGGTGCCGGAACGGGCCGAGGTGATGGTATTGCCCGGGGCAGTTACGTTCGGCTTCAGCGTCAAGTCGCCCGTGCTGCGGACGATACCGCCGCGCGAGCTGAACGACGACAGCGTGTCGACCGTCTCCGTCGCGAACACGGTCGGCGTGCCGAAGTCGAAGGTGACCGACGGCAGCGCGGTCGTGTTAGCAATTGCGTCGTCGTAGGAATCCTTCAGCGTCGTGCCGTTGGTCTGGCCGATGAAGTAAGCCGGCAGGTTGAACAACGGGTTGATTCCATCCGCCGCCATGGTGACCAATCCGTCACCCTGATTGTTGTACACGATCACGCCCGAAGCGCCAGCGGCGAAGCCATTGTTGCCCTTGATAACGAAGCCGCAAACACCGCGCTGGATCAGCACCACGTTGCCGGCGACTTCGGCGGCGTTGGTGAGCGCCGTACAGCCGTCAAGCGGCTGCGCGACGACCAGATCGCCGGTAAGCGGGACGGCCAGGCCGTTGTTAAAGGCCGCTGCCGCGCCGGGGTACTGTCCCGGCGAGCCGAGGCCCGTGTTGTGGTACAGCACCACGTCGCCAACCGCCGAGGTATCGAGCGAGCTGGAGACGCTGATAACGCTGTTGGCCGCACCCGGGGCGCCGGTGATGAGCGGGACGTTGCCGCTGTTGCCGGCCGAGTCGACGATGATCATGCCCGCGGCAGTCGCGGCATCCTGCGCCACGGCCAACGGATCGTCATGCAGGGCGCCACCGTAGCTGCTGCCCAGCGACATGTTGAGCACGTCAACCGGGACCTGCGCCGCCGCGACACTGGTCGGATAGCTGCCGGTCACGGCGTCTTCGATGGCGTCGAGCAGCACGTCCGTGCCGACCGAGCCGTTGCAGCCGAAGATACGCAGCGCGACCAGCGAAGCGCCGGGGGCCACGCCCGGGCCGATCCGCAGCGTGGCGGTCGGGTTCGGGAAGCTGCCGTAGTAGGACGTGTCCATCGGGCCGGTGTAGGTTGCGCCGGTCGCCTGAACGACGCCGTAACCGGCGGCCGATCCGGCCACGTGCGAACCGTGACCGCCACCGAGGGCCTCGGCGCAATCGATCGGATCGTCATCCGGTACAGGCGTAGTCATGCCAGGGGTCGACGCATCATACCCATCACCGACATAGTCGTAACCGCCCACGACCTTCGGAGCGCCGTATGCGGCCGGGGCTGCAGCCGGGAAGAAGGCAGAGTCGGCGCTGTTGGTGGTGTCCGGGTTGTCGTTGTAGTCGCCACTGCCGCCGAAGTGCGTGTGGATGTAGTCGATACCGGTGTCTGCGACACCGACGACAACGCCGGCACCGTCAAAGCCGTCGTTTTCCCACACGTCCGGCGCACCGATCAACGGGACGCTCGTGGTGTCGGCACGTTCGATGATGCGGTTCGCATGCACGCTGACCACACCGGGCAGGCGCTGGAGCGCAGCGACCTGATCGGGCGCCACGGCGACCGTTACCGTGTTGACGAGGAACGCGCTGCTGTTGACAACCGTCGCGCCGAGGCTGCTGGCGCCGGCCGCAAACACGTTCTGATCGGCGCGGAGCTGCGCCTCACGGATGCTGGCCGTGCCGAGCGCGGCTGCGTGGTTGCCGCGGCCACCTGCGGCGATGTAATCGGCCACCGCCGGCGTGCCAGCCAGCGTAACGATGACCTGTACGCGGCCGTCCGCCTGAACCACCGAGCGAGAGAGGTCGACGTCGGCCACGGCTTCACCGCGGACGGCAGCGTCGCCCTGTACGTGCCGCATCGGCCGTGGGGCCTGTGCGGCGGCCGGCAGTGCCACGCTCATGACCATCACGGCCAAGAGGAGGGCGACACCCGCCAGCTGAATACGGGAACTACTTGCTTTCATTGAGGGCTCCTTATTTCCAACAGCCTAAGAAAGCGAACGATGACGAATGCCGCCGCGCACCCCAGCTGCGTGCGACATGCGTGACACCACGGAACCCGGCATCATCTGCCGCTCCGTAGAACCACCAGAGGGAATCAAGCGGGCCGGATAACCCGGCGTATAAAGCGGTGAGGTTTGTGTGAGGACGTTGGGCAGGTGCGAGCGCGTCACGCGATGTGTCTCTCGGTACGGGTGACTGGCTGTCATACAGCGACAACTACGAGCATGAATGAACACTATTCGAGTGCGTGGTGAGGATGTGCCGAAGAATATAGCCGGTTGTTACGCGATTGTCCAGACCTCTCATCTAACAAGAATTCAATTAGGGTGTTTGTGAAACCTAACACATGGAGTATCGACGTACCATTCCACCAAGAACCATTCATTGCGCGGCGGCGGGGCGAAAGACGCGGTGCTGCGTTACAGTTATCGGAGCAGCGTTCGATATCGCGTCGAGTGCTATTCCACCCGCGGAGTTTCCAAGCTATGCCATTCTTCGATTTTCCCCGTGAACAGCTCGACAGCTACCGCCCTGCCCTCACCGCGCCGGCCGACTTCGACGCTTTTTGGGCGGACACGCTGGCAGAAACCCGGCGGCATCCCCTCAATGCCGAATTCGTCCGCGTCGATGCCGCGCTCAGCCGGGTCGACGTGTACGACGTGACGTTCTCCGGCTACGGCGGCCAGCGGATCAAGGGGTGGTACGTGCGCCCCGCCGGCGTCGATGGCCCGCTGCCGTGCGTAGTCGAGTATATCGGTTACGGCGGCGGGCGCGGACTGCCGCACAACTGGTTGATGTGGGCCAGCGCCGGATGCGCGCATCTGGTGATGGACACGCGCGGACAGGGCAGCGCGTGGAGCCACGGCGATACGCCCGATCTGCCGGACGGCGCCAATCCGTTCTACCCCGGCTTTATGACGCAGGGCATCCAATCGCCCAAAACGTACTACTACCGCCGTACGATGACCGATGCCGCTCGCGCGGTCGAGGCCGCGCTCAGCCGCGCCGATGTCGATGCGAGCAGGGTCGCTGTCACAGGCGGCAGTCAAGGCGGCGGGCTCGCGATCGCCGCGGCCGCGCTCATGGCCGATGCCGTCCAGTTGTGCATGCCGGACGTACCGTTTTTGTGCAACTTCGGGCGCGCAGTCGGTCTGACGGACGCAATGCCCTATGGGGAGATCGTGAACTACCTCAAGATCCACCGCATCTACGACGACCGTGTGTTCCAGACGCTGGCGTATTTCGACGGTATGAACTTCGCGCCGCGCATCACCGCCGAATGCCTGTTCAGCACCGCGTTGATGGATCAAATCTGTCCGCCGTCGACGGTGTTTGCGGCCTACAACCACGTGCAGACACCGAAGCAGATCCGGGTCTATCCATACAACCAGCACGAAGGCGGCGCCGACCTGCACGCCGGCGAGAAACTCCGCTTCGCCCGCGGTAAGTGGGGGCTGTAGGATGAATCAGACACAGCGATCACAGAGAACCAGAAAGATCACTGCGGGCATGTAGGGGCGCAGCATGCTGCGCCCGTTGTTGCCCGTTACGTCAGGCGTCGCCCCCATCGCCTCGCGACCATTCGCCATCCCATATCGTCTCCACCCTACGCGGGCTGGCATCGGCTCTGCTACAATGGCGGGCTGCATCACCCCACTGATTTAGACATGAGGGCAATCCGGTGAAAACCACCCGGAACGATATCCGCAACATCGCCATCATCGCGCATGTCGATCATGGCAAGACGACGCTGGTCGACGGCATGCTCAAGCAGTCCAAGGTTTTCCGCGACGCCAACGCCGCCGCCGGCGCGGGCGAGCGTATCCTCGACAGCAACGCGCTCGAGCGCGAGCGCGGCATCACGATTCTGGCCAAGAACACGGCCGTGACGTGGCACGACACCAAGATCAACATTGTCGACACGCCGGGCCACGCCGACTTCGGCGGCGAGGTCGAGCGCGTGCTGAACATGGTCGACGGCGCCCTGCTGCTGATCGACGCGGTCGAAGGCCCGATGCCGCAGACCCGCTTCGTGCTGCGCAAGGCGCTGGCGCTCGGCCTGCGCGTGATCGTCGTGATCAACAAGGTTGACCGTCCGCACGCCCGGCTTGACGAGGCGCTTAACGACACGTTTGACCTGTTCATCGAACTGGGCGCCACCGACGAGCAGGCCGACTTTCCGGTCGTCTACGCCATCGGCCTCGAAGGCCGGGCCGGATACACGGCCGACACGCTGACCGACGACCTGACGCCGCTGTTCGAGACGATCGTCAAGCATGTGCCGGCGCCGGAGATCGACGCCGATACGCCCGCGCGCCTGCTGGTGACGACGCTCGACTACGACAACTTCAAAGGCCAGATCGCCGTCGGACGCCTACGTTCCGGCACGCTGCGCAAGGGCCAGACCGCCGTGCGCATCCAGCCCAACGGCCACCGCACGACCGGCCGCATCGAGTACCTGTTCACGTTCCATAACCTCGCCCGGACGGAAGTCAGCGAGGTGTCCGCTGGCGACATCGTGGCGTTGGCCGGGTTCGATCAGGTGTACATCAGCGATACGCTGGGCGCGCCAGAAGTCAATGAGGGCCTGCCGCCGATCAGCGTGGAAGAGCCGACCGTACGGATGACGTTCGGCGTCAACACCTCGCCGTTCGCCGGCAAGGAAGGCAAGACCGGCCTCGGCACGTCGCGCCGCCTGCGCGAGCGCCTGTTCAACGAAGTGCGCCAGAACGTCGCGCTCCGAGTCGCGGACGGCGATCAGCCCGACCGCTTTATCGTCAGCGGGCGCGGCGAACTGCACCTCGGCATCCTGATCGAAACGATGCGCCGCGAGGGTTACGAATTCGAGGTCAGCAAGCCCGAGGTCATCTTCCACAGTGACGAGGATTCCGGCGAAGTGCTGGAACCGGTCGAAGACGTGCACATCGAGGTCGCCGACGACTCGACCGGCGTGGTGTTCGAGATGATGGGCGCGCGCCGCGGTGAAATGCTCGACATGTACAGCGAGAACGGCACGACGTACATCACGTACCGTGCGCCGACCCGTTTCCTGCTCGGCTTGCAGAGCCAGTTCATGCGCGCGACCAGCGGCATGGGCCAGCTTCATACCCTGTTCTACGACTATCTGCCGCTGGTGCAGGCGCTCCCGCCGCACCGCCAGTTCGGCAGCTTGGTGGCCGATCAAGGCGGCACGACAACCGCCTATGCGCTGGTCGGCTTGCAGCAGCGCGGCACGTTCTTCGTCGACCCCGGCACGGATGTCTACGAAGGCATGGTCATCGGCGAGCACATCCGGCCCGAAGACCTGAGCATGAACATCACGCGCGCCAAGCACCTGACCAACTTCCGCGCCAAGCCCAGCGAGACGACCGCCGGCCTCGTTCCGCCGCGCCGCATGAGCCTCGATGACTTCATCGAGTTCATGGACGACGACGAGCTGCTCGAGGTCACGCCGGAGAGCCTGCGCCTGCGCAAGCGCATCCTGAACACCGAACTGCGCATGAAGACCGAAAAGGCCAAGCGCAAGTTGGTGGAAGCGTAAGGGCAGAGGTCAGGTTTCAGGAGTCAGTGGTCAGACGTCAGACCTCAGTTGACAGCATCGCCCCTCTCGCATGAGAGGGGCTTTTGCTGTGTGGTGGGGGCTGTCATTTACCGAGCCTGTGTCAGTGAGAGAACCCTACTTCGCGCGCATGCGGTTGCCGCGGGCGTTGTGCTCGACCTCGGCCAGACCGAGCGCCTCCAACAGCGGCGGGATGTACATGCCGAAGCGCCCGCGATACCCTTTCTTCAGCCCGTACCATCCGCCGACCGGGTTGTCCGGCGAACGGCCCCACGCCTCGACCGTGCCGGGCTTGGCGTCCTTCTGCTCGTCGGCGCTGCCCAGCTCCATCCAGTCGCCGTGTGCCTTGAGCATCGCGTGCAGGTCTTCGATGCAGCGCAGGTCGTAATGCAGCACGGTCTTTCCCACCGTGCACACCAGCACCGGCGGATCTTTTGACTCATCCTTGTGCAGCGTGTACTCGGACGTCAGCGGCGGCGTCTTGAGCACCCACGGATCGTCCTTCGTGCCGCTGCCTTTCACCTCGTATGCGTCGGTCATGCGTGCCTCCCTGATTCGGTTCGAACGAGCACAGCCGCGATTTCACTGCACTCGTATTGTATGACGAACCGGCGCGCCAAAAGGATGCGGTCGAATGAATTCGATTCGTATAATCGGAGCACACGAAACAACGAAAGGCTGCGTATGTCCGTGAGCGGGCACGACCGCGCTGAATTCGGCGCACTGACCGAACGGTACCGGCGCGAGATTCACGTCCACTGCTACCGCATGATGGGCGCGCTGCACGACGCCGAGGACATGGTGCAGGAGACATTCCTCAAGGCATGGCGCCGCCGCGAAACGCTCGAACGGCCGGAGGCCGCGCGCGCGTGGCTGTACAAAGTCGCGACCAACACCTGCCTCGACGCGCTGAGGAAGCGCCCGCGCCGCTATGTGCCGGCCACGCGCGAGGACGCGTCGGACCCCGCCGGCCCGATCCCCGCCGACGTGCACGAGCCGATCTGGCTTGAGCCGTACCCCGACGATCTGCTGGCCGGCGGAGACCCTGACCCCGAAGAGATCGCGCTTTCCCGCGAGCGTATTCGCCTTGCGTTTATCGCCGCGCTGCAACTGCTGCCGCCGCGCCAGCGCGCCGCCGTGATTCTGCAGGACGCGCTTGACTGGCAGGCACGCGAGATCGCCGATCTGCTCGATACGACCGTATCGGCGGTGAAGAGCGCGCTGCACCGCGCCCGTACGACGCTGGCCGCCCGCGCGGACCTCTCCGCCCCGTTGGACGAGCCGACCGCCGAGCAGCTTGCCGCCTACGTGCAGGCGTGGGAGACCGCCGACGTCGACGGATTGATCGCCTTACTGCGCGACGACGCGCGCTTTAGCATGCCGCCGATCCCGTCGTGGTACGCAGGCCGCGAGGCGATCCGCACGCTGGTGGCGCGCACCGTGTTCGCCGGCGAGGCGCACAGTCGCTGGCGGATCATCCCGGCCCGGGCCAACGGTCAGCCGGCGTTCGGGCTGTACCGTCAGACCGCCCCCGGCGAGTACGCCGCTTACGGGATACAGGTGCTGACCGTAGTGGATGGCCGCATCGCCGACATCACGACCTTCCGCGCGGCGGGGCTGATGACGGCGTTCGGGTTGAGCGAACGCGTGGGAACGGACGATTGATCCACAGCGGGCGCGGAGCACACAGCGCACGTCTAAGGGTGGTCCGCCGGCGCCACACGCGGTCTGACGGACCCGTGTAGGGAATTTTCCGACACGACCGGCCCTCAGACCGTCGAGAAATTCCGGACAAACAATCACAACCTTCCCGACAGACGTTTCGCCGTGAACACGGGATAATCTGGGCAACAGATTTGGGGGAAACCGGTGCGAATCCGGTGCTGAGCCGCAGCTGTGATGCAGGAACATCCTGCGAAGCCAGGGAACCCAATCGGCCGAAATGCCCTACGAGCCTTAGGGAGCCGGTACACGTGAAGACGTGGCCGGCGTTCGTTTTTATAGGCAGGAGGTGTGCCCGGATGGCAGTTTACGACTACCTCTGCAAAAGCTGCAAGGCGACGTTCCAAGTGCGCAAACCGATGGCGGAAGCCAACGCCGCGGAAAGCTGCCCGGAATGCCAGTCGCAAGACACCCAGCGGCTGATCAGCCTTGTGGCGATCTTTTCGAACAGCTCAGATGGGCAAAAGCGGGCCGTCGCGGCCGGCCCGTCGTGTGCTGGATGCGGTCTTGCTGCGACAGGCTGTAGCACCTGCAGACCGCGCTGACCGACATAGTGAGTAATTGCGGCCGATCCACATTCACGGCAAGGATAGTTCTAAGGAGCGCCAGTCATGCCATCAAGTTTGAACAGACGTGAGTTTTTGAGGGATATGGGCTTGCTGGGAGCGGCCACCGCCGGCGCGACCATGCTCGGCCCGATCGCCGAACTTGGCGAAAGTTGGGGCGACAAACCCGGGCTGCTCGAACGCCCGGCGTGGGTTCGCGAAATCGAACTGCCGACGGTCGAAGTCGACTGGTCGGCCATTTACCGCTTTGACGAACGGAACACCGTCCGCCGCGGTTGGAGCAAGTATCTGGACGAGCAGGAGTTCGCAGCGGTTCAGGACCTGAGCTCGCGCAGCATTTACGAACGGTCGAAGGCCGGCCAGCGCGGTTACTCGATCCGCGACATCGCGCTGTACCGCGCCAGCGGCATCGGTGCGACGCAGTCCTTCCTCGGCCCGACCAACGTGCTGCCGCCGAGCGAGACCGGCCTCACCCCATGGGAAGGCACCCCGGAAGAGAACTCGGAGATGATCCGCGCCGCGCTGCGGGCCTTTGGTGCCGCGACGGTCGGCTTCGTCGAACTGGACGAGAACACCGAAAAGTTGATCTACTCGTTCGACCCGGACGGCAAGGAAGTCGTCATCAGCGAAGAGCACGAACTGCCGGAAGAGACCGAGACACAGCGCATCATCCCGAAATCGGCGCGCTGGGTCATCACGTGGACGATCCAGATGTCGCAGGAAGGCATGACGCGCAGCCCAACCCCGGTCGGCGCGGCGACGACCGCCATGACTTACGCGATCAATCGCGCCGTGCAAAGCCGCCTGCAGGGCTTCCTGCGCGGCATCGGCTACTACGGGCTGGGCGAAGCCGAAACCAATGCGCTCGGTATTGCGCCGGCGTTCGGCGCGCTGGCCGGGCTAGGCGAAATGTCGCGCTTGAACCGCCTCGTGACCCCGGAATACGGTCCAATGGCCCGTGTCTTCAAGATGATCACGAACCTGCCGCTTGCCCCCACCAAGCCCATCAACGCAGGCATCATGAACTTCTGCAAGTCGTGCATGACGTGCGCGACCTACTGCCCGTCCGGCTCGCTCAGCACCGCGCCCGAACCCTCCTACGAGACTCAGGGCGGCTGGAACCGCGGCGGCGTCAAGACGTGGTACGAAAACTCGCTGACCTGCCGCAACTACTGGGCCGAAGTCGGGACCAACTGCGGTATCTGCTTCTCGGTCTGCCCGTTCTCGGTCAAGGATCGTGCCCTCATCCACCAGATGGTCAAGGGCGTCGTTGGAACGACCACCATCTTCAACAGTGCGCTCGCCAGCTTGAGCCGTACGGTCTACAGCCCCGGCCCGATCGACGAACCGCAGAAGGATCCGGAAGAATGGTGGACGCTTGATCTACCGGAATTCGGTGTCGACTCGACTCAGGGCCACCGCGACAACTACCGCGGGTAACGCGAGGAAGGAATTGAAACCATGTTGCTGTACTTCGTTCTCGGTTTGTTGATCGGCGGCGCGGCCATCTATCTGGCGCACCGGCCCGGCATCAAGATCGCACTGCTGGATTGGATCCTGCTCGCGCTGGCACTCGTGTTCTTCTGGTTCGCGCTCGTGAACTACAGCGGCTCGATGGCAGAGCTCGAACCGCGCGCAGCGGGCGTCCTGCTGCTCGCCTTCGGCCTGCCCGGCTTGATCCTTGCGGCCATCGCCGGCGTGCGAATCTTCCGCAGCCGCGGCGGCCAACAGCCTAAGCCAGCCTAACGCACATACAGTCAAGGCCCGGTCAGGGACGTCAACCACGCCCTTGACCGGGCCGCCAGTCCACTTCGCCGGGGATCCATCGCAGATGGCTAAGTCAGCCGCCCGTTCTATCCAAGATCAGCGCAATCGTCAGAAGCGTCGGCAGGGAATCGCGACGCTGTCCGCGTTTGCGATCCTCGTGATCGCGTGGCTGATCGGCCAGTTGAGCGCGACCGCCGCCGTGCCGCTTGACGTGTACGTCGGCGACGTGCTGCCGGGCGCCGACCGCATCGAGCTTGGGGAGGGCGGGCTGTTCACCGGCTATGCCGGCGACGAAATCGTCGGTTACGCCATGGCCGGCACCGCCAGCGGCTACGGCGGGCCGATGGTCATGCTGGTCGGAACCGACCCGGACGGCGCCATCACCGCCGTGACGATGATCAACCACGGCGAAACGCCCAACTTCCTCGCCCAGCTTGACCGTGCTGGCTACTACGACCAGTTCACCGGCGCCAGCTACAGCGATACGCTCCTGCTTGGCGAGGACATCGACGGCGTGAGCGGGGCGACCCTGTCGTCCGAAGCGGTCGCGCAAGCGATCCGGCTTGCCGTCCGCGGGATCGCCGCCAACGCGATACCCGGCGCGGAAATCCCGCCCGACGTCCGGCCGATCCACTTCGGCGCGCCGGAAATCACGCTGATCGCGCTGTTCGTCGTCAGCTTCTTTCTGCACCGCTTGAAGCATCGCCCCAGCCTGAAACGCATCGGCCGTTGGGCCGTGCTGCTGACCGGGCTGATCGTCATTGGCTTCATCTTCAACAAGCCGTGGACGCTCTCGAACGTAGTGACGTTGATCTCGGGCTGGTGGCCGGACTGGCAGACCAACTTGTACTGGTTCATCCTCGTCGGCGGGATCATCACGGTCACGCTGATTCAAGGCAAGAACCCGTACTGTTCGTGGTTTTGTCCATTCGGGGCCGCGCAGGAAGTACTCGGCACTATTAGCGGGGCGAAAGCCTATCAGCCGCGCCAGATCTATAACAAGCTGCGTTGGGTGCAGCGCGCGCTGTCATTCACTGCGATTGCCCTCGGCCTCGCGATGCGGCAGCCCGGGGCGGTCAGCTACGAGCCATTCGGCACGCTGTTCGATCTGCAAGGCTCGTGGCCGCAGTGGGTGCTGTTGATCCTGATCCTGTTCGGATCGCTCGTCATCTATCGGCCGTTCTGTAACTACCTGTGCCCGCTCGACCCGGTGGTCGACTACATTGGCGAAGTTCGCCGCTGGATGAGGAACGCATGGAACCGAAGAAGCCAAGCGGTTTCGACGTCAAGCACGGCCTCCTGATCGTCTACGTCGGGGTGTGCGTGCTGCTGGTCGTCGCCACGCTTGGTATCTCGCTGGCGGAGAGCAGCATGGCCGCGCAGCCCGAGCCGACAGCGACCTTGACCCGCACGCCGTCTCCGCTCGTGCTGACGGCGATGGCTGAAGATGCCGAGTCGTTTCACGGGCAGGGCGCCGGTCAGGGGCGGGGCGGGCAGCATGCCGAGCCGTCACCGACACCGGCCGAGCATTAGGTAAACGGAATTCAATCGTCATGAGTCAGTCCAGCGGCATTTCGAGACGACAGTTCATCCGCATCACGGCGTCGGCGGGCCTGCTGATCGCCGGCGGCGCGGGTGTCGGCCTGCTCAAGGGGCTTGGCACCGGTCAGCGCGTCTCGGAAACCCGGATGCTGATGGGCAGCATCGCGCACCTCGACGTCGTCAGCGACGACCCCGTCTATGCGCGCGAAGCGATCGTCGCCGCGTTGGATACGATGTCGGCGCTGGAAGACGTCTTCAGCCGCTTCCGCCCGGCCAGCCAGCTCAGCCGGTTGAACGCAGACGGTGTGCTGCGCAGGCCGCATCCCGCCTTTGTCGACGTCCTCTCAACCGCCGTCCGCTTCGGCGATCTGACGGGCGGGGCGTTCGACGTCACCATCGAGCCGGTGCTGCGGGTCTACCGCGAGGCGGCGTTGGCCGGCACATTGCCCGACCTCGTCGCGGTTGCTGCCGCACGGGAACGGGTCGACTATCGGCGGATCCGCGTCGCGGCCGGTGAGATACGCCTCACCGCGCCGGGCATGGCGGTCACGCTGGACGGCATCGCCAAGGGCTACATCATCGACGCCGGGACGGCAGTGCTCAAGCGCCTCGGGTTCGATCATGTGATGGTCGAGGTCGGCGGCGACTTGCAGACCGTAAGTTCGGCGGGGCGCGACCCGTGGCGTATCGAGATTCAACGGCCCCGGCCCGCCAGCCCGCAGATGTACGCCCGTCTGGACGGCCGCGCAATCGCAACGTCGGGGGATTACCAGTATACTTTTAGCAGCGACCTCCGCGCGCATCACATCGTCGATCCGCACAGCGGCGTGTCGCCGGATGAACTCGCAGGCGCGAGCGTCATTGCGCCGACCGCGTGCGAGGCCGACGCGCTGTCCACAGCGCTTATGGTCATGGGGGCTCGGGAAGGGCTGGTGTTGGCCGGCACGCTTCCCGATGTAGATGCCTTGGTTATTTCGAAACTTGGGACTGTAGCCTATTCGCCCGGTTTTCCGCTGGGCTGATGCAGGAGTGTTCGCCTTGAGCTAGCGCGCATCCATAGTTGAGTTCGTCTTCTGTCGTGAGGGAAGTCCGGTGCAAGTCCGGCGCTGTCCCGCAACGGTAACGGCATCATCCGCCGAAGCCCGATGACTCACCAGAAGGCTTGCTTGATCGTGTCCTTCGTGGAGAAAGGGTACAAGCATAAGTGGTTTTTAATCGCTTACCCCGCTCCCTAGCGGGGTTTTTGTTGGGCAGCATCCTACCTATCGGACAAGGAGTCCAGATGAATACCGTACGTCGCGTTTTGCTCGTGATCGGCTTGATTGCCGTGCTGGCCGTCGGCGCGTCCGCGCAAGGGGCAGCCGCTGAAGCAAACCTCGTTGACGCCTGCGTCGAGGAATACGACCCGGCGGTCGACTATTTCCCGGCCAAGGTCGAGGTCGAATACGCCGAGAACTTCTCAGTCGAATACTTCAACAACTACAAAGTTGTCACCATGCTGCCGTGGCCGGGCGCGGAGACGCCGCAGACCTACGTACTCGTGCAGTGCGGCACGCCCGCCCCGGAGGACTTCGAGGACGCCGTGACCGTCGAGATCCCGGTGCAGAGCTTCGTCGCCATGACGACCACCATCCTGCCACATCTCGAGGCTCAAGGCATGCTCGACCGGCTGATCGGCGTCGACACCACGCTGTTCACCAGCAACGAGACCGTGCTGGAGATGACCGCTTCCGGCGACGTCGTGGAGATCGGCGGCGGCGGAAGCGGCGGCGACATCAACATGGAGCTGCTGCTGGGCCTTGAGCCGGGCCTTGTGATGGCGCAGGAATTCTTCGCCGGCGGCACGACTCTCGAACAGCTTCAGAACGCCGGCATCACGGCGGTCTTGAACGCCGACTACGCCGACACCTCGCCGCTCGGGCAGGCCGAGTGGGGCAAGTACGTCGCGCTGTTCTTCAACACCGAGGCCGAAGCGTCCGACGCGTTCTCCGGCGTGGCTGAACGCTATGCGGCGCTAAAGGCCATGACGGCCGACATCGTGGAGCGCCCGACCGCCATCGCCGCCAGCCCGTTCAGCGGGACGTGGTACATGCCGGGCGGCGCCAGCACCATCGCGCAGTTAATCGCCGACGCCGGCGCCGACTTTCTGTTCGCCGATCAGCCCGGCACCAGCGTGCCGCTCGATTTCGAAGTGGTGTTCGAGCGCGGCGCGGAGGCCGAATTCTGGGTCAACGCCAATCAGTTCTGGGCGACCACCGAGCAAATGCTCGCGGATGACTCGCGGTATGAGGCGTTTGCCGCCGTCGCCAACGGCAACGTGTGGAACAACAACAAGCGGATGAACGTCAACGGCGGCAGCGACTACTTCGAGAGCGGCGCGGCCAACCCGGACGTCATCCTCGCCGACCTGATCGCCATCTTCCACCCCGATCTGCTGCCCGATCACGAGCTGGTGTACTACCAGCGGCTCGGTGCGGCAGAGTAGCGGCAATCGTACGGTCCGGGCGGGCCGCCCCGCCCGGATCGCCGTTCGACAAGGACATCGCACATGGATCAATCGAGAGACGTTCGCAGACAGGGGCAGCCCATGGCGCAGCAACCCGAATCACCGGAAAGCCGGTCCGCGCCGTTGAGCGCAGCGGGCGCGTCGATGCCTGCCCTCAAGCCAGTGCTGATCGTCGCCCTGCTCGCCGTGCTGGTGGCGATGCTCCTGATCACGCTGGCGGTCGGGTCGGTGACGATCCCACTTGAGGACGTGGTGCGCATTCTGCTGGGTCAGGAACCCGCCCGCGCGTCGTGGACGCGGATTGTCCTCGACTTCCGCCTGCCACAGGCGATCACGGCCATCTTGGCGGGCGCGGGCTTGGGGATCGCCGGCCTGCTGATGCAGACGTTCTTCCGCAACCCGCTGGCCGACCCGTTCGTGTTGGGTGTCAGCTCCGGCGCGAGCCTCGGCGTGGCGCTGGTGGTCCTGACCATCGGCAGCGTCACGACCAGCTTCTTGGCCGGGCTGGGCCTGATGGGCGATCTGGCACTGGCGGTGGCGGCCTCGGCCGGGGCCACCGCGGTGCTGGTGATCGTGCTGTTCGCCGCGCGCCGCATCGCCAGCGGGATGTCGCTGCTGGTGCTGGGCCTGCTGTTCGGATACCTGACCAGCGCGGCCGTCAGCCTGCTGCTGTACTTCAGCATTCCGGAGCGGATTCAAGCGTACATCACGTGGACGTTCGGCAGCTTCACCGGCGTGACGTGGGGACAGTTGATCGTCATGGGGCCGATCGTCGTCGGCGGGCTGTTCGCTGCGTTCCTGCTCGGCAAGCCGTTGAACGCCCTGCTGCTGGGTGAGTCGTATGCGTTCAGCATGGGCCTACACCTGATGCGCACGCGCTTCGCGATCCTCATCACGACGGCGCTGCTGGCCGGCACGATCACCGCGTTCTGCGGGCCGATCGGGTTCATCGGGATCGCCGTGCCGCACCTGTGCCGCAGCCTGTTCAACACGGCGGACCATCACCAACTCGTGCCGCTGACCATACTGGTCGGCGCGCTCGTGGCGCTGGTGGCGGCCTTTGTCGCCAGCGTACCGGGCAGCACGATCGTCCTACCGCTGAACGCGGTCACATCGCTGATCGGCGCGCCGGTCGTAATCTGGGTGGTCCTGCGCCGTCAGAATATCAAGGAGTCCTTCTCATCATGAGTGACACCTTTGTGCACCTCCACGCGGTCAGCGCCGGCTACTTTCAAGGCCGAAAGCCGCCGACGGTCGTCGTACAGCCGTTCTCGGCCGCGCTGCCTGCCGGCAAGCTCGTCTGCCTGATCGGGCCGAACGGGGCCGGCAAGTCGACGCTGCTGCGGACCATCGCCGGCATGCAGAATCCGGTCGGTGGGCGGGTCGATCTGCGCGGCAGCGACATCCACCGCATGACAGCGGCGGAGCGCGCCCGACAGCTCAGCGTCGTGTTGACGCAGCGCACGGAGGTCGGCATGTTCACGGGCTACGCGTTGGTGGCGATGGGCCGGCATCCGTACACGTCATGGAACGGCCAGCTCAGCGCGCACGACCACGCCGTGATCCGCGAGTCGCTCCAGTTGGTCGGCGCGCTGCATCTAGCGGGCCGGCCGGTCAACGCCATGAGCGACGGCGAACGCCAGAAGATTATGATCGCGCGCGCGCTGGCGCAGGAACCCGACTTGATGATCCTCGATGAGCCGACGGCGTACCTTGACCTGCCGCGCCGCGTCGAGGTGATAGCCCTGCTGCGCGGACTGGCGCGGCGGACCGGGCGCACGATCCTCATGTCCACGCACGACCTCGACCTCGCGCTGCGCACCGCCGATCAGCTCTGGCTGATCGACGATCGCGGGCAGGTGACCACCGGCCTGCCGGAAGACCTCGTGCTGCAAGGCGCGTTCGAGGCTGCATTCGCCAGCGCCAATGTCGAATTCGACCTCGAGACCGGCGCCTTCAAGACGAACGGGATGGGCAAGCGTCCGATCGTGCTGCAAGGCGACGGCGTCGCCTACGTGTGGACGCGGCGCGCGCTTGAACGCGAGGGGTACACCGTGGTTTCCGAGGCCGCGGCGGGAGTGCCGCGCGTCACGATAACCCAAAACGGCGGGCATCCGTGGACGCTGGCTGTGGGCGGTGAAACGCACAGCGCGGACTCGATCAACGCGCTCATGGCGGCGCTCGGCGCGTCGCCCGCGTGATCGTGCGGCGCCGCTGCGTGCCCCCTCGCGCCAAACCCCTTACCCGCTGAAACCTCACCCCAAACCCCTCTCCCGAGGAGAGGGGCTTACATAGACGCCGGTCATTGTGCGTAGGGACACGGCCTTGCCGTGTCCGACCGAAGAACGGAGACAGAGGGTTTCTGTAAGGATGCAATGCGACAGGATCTGGGTGCGTTTACGGGATGCGGCGTGATATGGCGTGGCGGGCGACAGCGGGCGCAGCATGCTGCGCCCCTACGAAACCGGTTTGGTCTCTTTGGCCGGTTTTTCCCTCGGACACGGCGGTGCCGTATCCCCAGTCAAGGAATTGCCTACCAGCGTCATTCTCCCATCTCCCTGACAACCGCAGGGAGCACCGATGGTCGGGAGAGGGGCCGGGGGTGAGCGTTTTGCGCGGGCTGAGGGATGCGTGTCTCAACGACCGCCCCCATCTTCTTGCATCGACCTCACGCCGTCGGGTATATTTATGCGGACAAACATACATTTATCCGTACATTTATTTGCGGAGTCCGCCATGCAGCCCACCCTCGCCTATTTCGACGCCGCCAGCGGCATCCTTGCGCGCATCCGCGATACGCAGATGGACGCGATCAACCGCGCGGCAGACATTTGCGCGCGCAGCATCGCCGGCGACGCGCTCGTCCACCTGTTCGCCACCGGCCACTCGCGCGTGTTCGTGGAAGAGATGTTCCCGCGCTACGGCAGTTTCCCCGGCTTTCATGGCATCGTCGAGCTCTCGCTGACTTTCCACAATCAGGTCGTCGGCGCCAACGGCCAGCGGCAGGCGCTGTTCATCGAGCGCACCGAGGGGCTGGCGCCGGCGATCCTGCGCAATTTCGTGTTCACCGAGCCGGACAGCTTCATGATTTTCTCCAACAGCGGCGTCAACGAGGCGGTCGTGGACATGGCGGTCGAGGTCAAGAAGCTCGGCCTGCCGCTGATCGCCGTCACGTCGATCGAGCACAGCAGCACCGCCAAGCCGCGCCACAGCAGCGGCAAACGCCTGAGCGAGCTGGCCGACGTCGTCATCGACAACTGCGTGCCCCCCGGCGATGCCGTCGTGCGCGTACCGGGCATGGACGATCCGGTCGGCCCGGCGTCCACCATCGCGATGGCCGCCATCACCAACGCCATCAAGATCGCCACCGCCGAGCGGCTGACCGCGCAGGGGATCACCATGCCGGTCATCACCAGCAGCGTGTTCATCGGCAGCGAGGAAAGCACCAAGCGCTTCGACGCCGCCTACGACGAATACCGCCGCCGGATGGTGCGCGCGTACGGAGGCAAGGCCTAGTGAAGCAGTCCGCCGCCCCGACGATGTTGTTCGTCGGCGTGACGACCGGCCAGTCGGCCAGCATGCGGATGTTTCCGCGCTGGGCGCAATTACTCGGACTGGGCGACGCGCAGCTTGAGGGCGTCGATCTGCCGTTGTTTACCCTGCCCGCCGACTACCGCGCGGTGGTCGAGCGCGTCAAATCCGAGCCGCATGTCCGCGGTGCGCTGATCACATCGCACAAGCTCGGCATGCTGCGCGCCGGTCGCGGCCTGATCGACGAACTCACGACCGAGGCCACGTTGAGCGGCGAAGCGAGCTGTCTCTACAAGCGCGACGGTCGCCTGATCGGTCACGCCACCGACATCGCCGCGTCCGGCCAGGCGATGGCGCAGTTTGTGCCTGTGGGTCACTGGCGCCGCGGCGAGCCGGAACTGCTGTGCTTTGGCGCAGGCGGCGCGGCCGTCGCGCTGGCCCTCAACATCGTCACCGTCGTCCCGCCGGACGATCGCCCGAATCGCGTCACGATCGTCGACCCGCGCAGCGAGCGGCTCGAGTCGCTGTACACCATCGTCTCCGATCTGTCGCCAATCGGCGTCGAGTTCACGTTCATCGAGAATGGCGATCCGCGCCGCGCCGACCTGCTGGTATCCGATCTGGCGCACGGATCGCTGGTGATCAACGCGACCGGTATGGGCAAAGACCTCCCCGGCTCGCCGATCACCGATGCGGCCGAGTTCCCCGAGCGCGGCATCGCGTGGGATTTGAACTATCGCGGCGATCTCGATTTTTTGCAGCAGGCGCGCGCACAGCAAGCCGACCGTGCGTTGACCGTCACCGACGGGTGGGACTACTTCGTGCTCGGTTGGGCCGAGGTCGTCAGCCGCGTCTTCGATGTGCCGATCACACCGGATACGCGGGTCAAGCTGGCCGAGTCCGCCGCCGCGGTGCGGTAGGGAAGTGATGAGGAGAAACCTCACCCCACGGCCCCCACTGCCGATGGAGAGGAGAGCCACCCGCCGAGTCTAACGCCCCTCTCCGCCGGGAGAGGGGCAGCGGAGCGCAGCGACGCGGGGTGAGGTTCGGTCGAGAGGGGTTAGGGTGAGGGGACTTTGGCGTGCCTCGTCTTGGAATGCAGGGAATAAACTTGACGATTTGGCATGTCCGGCGACCCGGCAAACCTCACCCCCGGCCCCCTCTCCAAATTGGCGAGGGGGAGAACCACAACGCCGAGTCTAGCGCCCCTCTCCGCCGGGAGAGGGGCAGCGGAGCGCAGCGACGCGGGGTGAGGTTCGGTCGAGAGGGGTTAGGGTGAGGGGACTTTGGCGTGCCTCATCTTGGAATGCAGGGAATAAACTTGACGATTTGGCATGTCCGGCGACCCGGCAAACCTCACCCCCGGCCCCCTCTCCCGATGGAGAGGGGGAGAGCCACCCGCCGAGTCTAACGCCCCTCTCCGCCGGGAGAGGGGCAGCGGAGCGCAGCGACGCGGGGTGAGGTTCGGTCGAGAGGGGTTCGGGGATCAGGGTAAACAGGAGAAACCTATGCTCACGTTCACCAAACCCATGCGTGACGCCGGCCACAGCGACATCCTCGTGATCGGCGGCGGATCGGCCGGGGCGACGGCAGCGATCGCCGCAGCCCGCGCGGGGCGCAGCGTCACGCTGGTCGAGCGCTACGGCTTCCTCGGCGGCATCAGCACGCAGGTGCTCGATACGTTCTACGGCTTCTACACGCCGGGCAGCGAGGCGAAGAAGGTCGTTGGCGGCGTGCCGGATGCCATCGTCGATGCGTTGATGGCGCGCGGCATGGCGCTGCTGCGCCCGAACACCTACGGCGCCGGCCAAGGCATCACCTACGATCCCGAGACGCTCAAGGTCGTGTGGGAGACGCTGGCCCGCGAGGCCGGTGTGCGCCTGCTGTATCACAGCGTCGTGCTTGACGCCATCACCGTCGGCGGGCGCGTACGCGGTGTCGTCGCGGCCAACAAAGGCGGACTGGTGCAGCTGACCGCCGACGTCGTGATCGACGCCAGCGGCGACGCCGACGTGGCCGCTGCGTCCGGCGTCCCGTTCGAAAGCGCGGCCGATGGCCCCGTACAATCGCTGACGACGACCTTCAAGCTGATCAACGTCGATGTCGCGCGCGCCACGGCCGTCAAGAAGGAACAACTTCACGCGCTGATGGCCGACGCCATCGAGTCCGGTTACGCCCTGCCGCGCAAGGAAGGCAGCGTGCACATCACCCCGCTGGACGGCGTGATGGCGACCAACATGACGCGCGTCGGCGAGATCGACGCGACCGACCCCGACCAGCTCACCCGCGCCGAGGTCGAAGGCCGCGCGCAGGCGATGGAGTACGCCCGCTTCCTGATCGACAAAGTCCCCGGCTACGAGAACGCTGCGTTGGGCGGGTTCAGCACGCAGATCGGCGTGCGCGAAAGCCGCCGCATCTACGGTGACTACCGGCTGACCAAAGCCGACGTGCTGACCGCGCGCCAATTCGACGACGCCATCGCCCGCTGCGGTGCGCCGATCGAGGACCATCACGCCGGCAGCGACACGCACTGGCAGTATCTGCCCGACGGCGAGACGTACGGCATCCCCTATCGGTGCCTGCTGCCGAAGGGTGTCGACGGACTGCTGGTGGTCGGCCGCTGCCTGTCCGCCGACCACGACGCGCACGCCTCGGTGCGCAGCATGGGGCAGTGCATGGCGATGGGTCAGGCCGCGGCGCTGGCAGCGGCGCAAGCCGTCGAGGCGGGCTGCACCCCGCGCGAAGTCGACGTCCGCCAGCTACAATCCAGCCTGCGCGAACTCGGAGCCGTGATCTGACATGTACCTCACGATTGGCACGACGACAGTCGACTTGTTTATCACCGGCTTCGGCGAACTGCCGCGCTTCGAGCACGACGAATTCTCGAATATCGGGCTGGCGTGGTGCGATCGGCCACTGACCGCCGCGGTCGGCGGCAACGGGGCCAACAGCGCCTACGTGCTGGCGGCGTTAGGGGCGCATTCCGCGCTGGTCAGCGCGGTTGGTGCCGACCTGTTCGGCACGACCGTCCACGGCTGGTTGAGCGAACGCGGGGTCGACCTGCGCGGGCTGATCCACAGCCAAGCCCACGGCAGCGCCACAACCACCGCTGTGATGGACGGCAAGGGCCGCCGTATCTCGTTTTATCACCCCGGCCCGCTGCACGACATGAAGCCCGGCGATCTGTCGCCGGTGCTGCTGGGCGAGACGACCACGCTGCTGATCACCGGTCCGTCGCTGCTGCCGGGCATGCGTTGGGCCGGCTATAACGCCGCGCTGCACAGCGTCCACGGGCGCGGCGGACGCACTGCGCTCGACATCGGCCCGGCGCTCGGCGTACCGGTCACGTTGGACGAGCTGACTCCGCTGCTGCCGGTCATTGACGTGCTGCTCGCCAACGATTACGAGCTCGGTATCTTCGCCGGCACGGACGATCTTGACGCCGCCGCCCAGCGCGCCGTCGACGCCGGAGCACGGCTGCTGGTGCTCAAGCGCGGCAAAGAGGGCGCCAGCGCGTATCGTCCGGGCCAGTCACCGCTGCACGTCGCCGGATTCCCGGTCGCGGCGACCAACACGGTCGGCGCAGGGGACACGTTCAACGCGGGGCTGCTCTATGCACTGGGGCATGATCGTCCGCTCGAAGCGGCGCTCGCGTTCGGCTGCGCCGCCGCGTCAATCGTGGTCGAGCGCGGCAAAAGCGTCCTCGGCGCTCCGTCGCCCGCTGAGGTCGAGGCGCGCTTGCGCGGAGGATAACCCGTGTCGATCATCCGCACCGTCTTGGGGGACATCGCGCCGGCAGACCTCGGGATCTGCCTGCCGCACGAGCACGTCTACGGTCAGCCACCGCCACAGTACGCCGAGCCCGACCTGATTCTTGACGACGAGGCCGGCGTGATCGCCGAACTGCGCGGGTATTACGCCGCCAACGGGCGCGCGCTGGTCGAGATGACCACGCCGGACTACGGCCGCAACGCCGCCGCCATGCAGCGCATCGCCCGCGCGAGCCACGTCCACATCATCGCGGCGACCGGCTATAACAAAGAGAGGTTCTCCGCGCCGTTCCTCGAATCCGCCGATGTCGAAATCCTTGCCGCGCGCTTCGCGGCCGAGGTGCAGCACGGCATGGACGGCACCGATGCCCCCGCTGGCGTCATCAAAGCATCGTCCACGCTCAACGCGATCTCGCCGCTGGCCGAAAAACTGTTCGCTGCCGCGGCCCTCGCGCATCACCGCACCGGCGCGCCGATCTCGACACACACCGAGGCCGGCACGATGGCGCTCGAACAGGTCGATCTGCTCACCCGCGCCGGTGTGCCGCCCGACCGCATCATCATCGGCCACACCGACCGCAATCCGGACTTCGCGCTGCACACCGCGCTCGCCCAACGCGGCGTGTTCCTCGGCTACGACCAGATCGGCAAAGCGAAGTATCACCCCGACAGCCTGCGCGCCGACCTCGTCGCCCGCATGGTCGACGCCGGATTCGGCGGTCAGATCCTCCTTGCCGGCGACCGCGCCCGCAAATCCAACTGGGCCGCCCACGGCGGTCAAGGCTTCGCCCACGTGCTGATGTCGTTCGTGCCGCTGCTCCGCGCGCGCGGCCTCGAAGACGCCCAGATCGACGCGCTGCTCATCGCCAATCCGGCCCGCGCGCTCGCCTTCGAACCGAAGGGATAGTGGGAACAGAGGCTTCGTCTCCGCACCTCCACAAGGGGTTTGCACCCCTTGACCCCATTACGGCGAACACGGCACGCTGGCGTGCCGTGTTCGCGGGTATGGGAGTCCAGAGGGCGAAAGCCTTCTGGCGGGGTTCGGGGCAGCGCCCCGACGCCAGTCGTTACCCTTCGGCGGCGGCGCCTTGCGCGGCGACCTTGCGGGCGTGGGCTTCGGCGAGGATATCGCGGGCGGAGGCCATGCCGCTTTCGCCGATAGTGCCGAGCATGGCGGCCAGTTCGCCGATGCGGTCGGCGTCGTTGTCGAGCGCGGTGACGTGCGTGCTGGTGCGGTCGGCTTGGGCGATCTTCTTGACGTGATAGTGCCGGTCGGCAAAGCCGGCAAGCTGCGGCAGATGCGTGACGACCATCACCTGATGCCCGTGCGTGAGCGTCCAGAGTTTTTCGCCGACGACCGTGCCGATGCGCCCGCCGATGCCTTGATCGACCTCGTCGAAGATCAGCGTCGGGGTGTGGTCGGCGGCGGTGAGCACGCGCTTGAGGGCCAGCATGATGCGCGCCGCTTCGCCGCCGCTGGCGACTTTGGCCAGCGGACGCAGCGCCTCGCCCGGGTTCGCGCTGAGCAGCATTTCGACCTTGTCGATGCCGGTGGCGTCGAACGCGAGCCGACGTTCCCCGACGATGCACCCGTCGGAGTCCTCGTGCTGCTCGATCCCGATTTCGAATTGGGCGCGCTCCATGCGCAGGTCGGCCAGCTCGCGCATGACGCGCTTGGAAAGCTGCTTGCCGACCGTCTTGCGCACGCCGCTAATCTTGTTGGAGAGGTCGCCGATGTGCGTCAGCTTGTCGCGTTCCTGCTTTCGCAGGTCTTCGAGGCGCTCGTCGCTGTTTTCGATGCCGGCGAGGGCTTCACGGGCGGCGGTGGCGCGGGCCAACAGCGCCGCGACCGAGTCGGCGTTGTAGCGCCGCTTGAGCTTGTTGATGACCTCGAGGCGTTCCTCGATGTCGTTGAGGCGCTGCGGATTGTATTCGACGGCGTCGGCATAGTCGGCCATCTCGACGGCGAGGTCCTGCACCTGCGCCGCGATGCCTTCCGCGACCTCCGCCCAGTCCTGCAAATCCGCATCGATAGCCGCCAGCTTGCCGAGCGCCGCCGCGACCTGCTGCATGCGGTCGACGCCGGGCAGATCCTCGGCGGCGTCGCCGCTGAGCAGCGTGATGATCGATGCGGCGAGCGTTGCCAACTGCTCGCTGTTGCTGAGCTTGGTGCGTTCGGCGCGCAGATCGCCTTCTTCGGCCGGGTCAAGGTTGGCCGATTCAATGTCTTCGATCTCGTGGCGCAGCATTTCGGCCCGCCGTTCGAGCGCGTCCTTGTCGTCCTCGAGGGTGCGGATTTCGGCGCGGATTTTGTGCAGCACGTCGACCAGCGTCTGGAGCGCGTCGCGCATACCCATCAGGTCGGCGTAACGGTCGAGCAGGTCGAGATGATTGCGCGGGTTGAGCAGCGAGAGGTGTTCGCTTTGGCCGTGAATGTCGACCAACGTGTCGCCGACCTCGCGCAGCACCTCTTGATTGACGCTCACGCCGTTGACGCGCGCCAGCGAACGGCCGTTGGCGCGGACCTCGCGGTAGAGCGTCACGATGTCGTCGCCGTCGGCGAGCAGGTCTTCGCGCTCGAGCACCGGCAGCAGCATGCCGCGCGCAATGCCGCGCAGGGCAAAGATGCCTTCGACCGTCGCGCGCTCGGCGCCGCTGCGGATCATGGTCGCGTCGGCTTTGGCGCCAAGCAGCAGTTCCACCGCGTCCACGATGATCGACTTGCCTGCGCCCGTTTCGCCGGTAATGACGTTCAAGCCCGGCGCGAACGAGAGTTCGAGCCGGTCGATGATGGCGAAATTCTGGATGCGCAGCTCCTCGAGCATGACGTCTTATCCCTTAGTTCAGGCGGAACCGCCCGTAAACCAATGCGGCCACGATGCTGGCGAAGATCCACAGCCCGATGCTGCGAAACCCGCCGGTCAGGAAGGCCGCGCCCGCCGCGCCGATCAATACGCCGGCGGCGGCGATCTGTGCCGTGTAGCGCCCGCGCCGCTTGCCCACCACGCGGAAGATGAGCTGCGCCAGCGCGCCGCCGGCCGGAAGCGCCGCGAAAATCATCAGCAGCAGGATGCCTGTAATCCGCAGTTGGATGAGCAGGAATCCCCCGACCGCAGCCGCAGCGGCGGCCACCGCAAACGCGATCACGTAGTCGGACTGCGTGCCGGAGAAGAACTTGTCCTCTACTTCGCGCACGCACTCGCGGCAGCGGTAGCCGACGGGCGTCTGAACGGCGCACTGCGCGCACATATAGCGCCCGCACCGGTTGCAGCGCAGCCCCGTCTCGCGATCGGGATGCACTTCGCAATATGTTACTTCATCGTGGTCGTGCTGGGTGTCTTCGAAAGTCTGATCGGTCATCCAATCCTCCGACAACCGAGTGTGCCACAGGTTCCTGACATATACATGAAAACCGTCATGAATCGGCCTCATCGTCGGCTTGCCTGTGCCGCACGCGCGGCTCGAACCGATCCAGCAGCGAACGATAGAAGTAATTGCGCGCGCGCGTGCGCACGAACTGGCTGACGTGTTGACTGGCCTGCACCGTAACGCGATCGCCGGGCTGTAAATCGGCGACGTACACGCCGTCGGCCGTGACGGCGATTCCGCTGCGGTTGCTGGACGATGGCCGGACCTCGACCTTCGCGCCCTCGCTGAGCACAATCGGCCGATCCATGCTCATGTGCGGGGCGGCCGGCACGACCAGTATGTTCTTGAGCTCCGGCGGCAGGATCGGCCCGCCGCACGCCAGCGCATAAGCCGTCGAGCCGGTCGCGGTGGCGATCACCAACCCGTCGGCATTGTAGGTCGTCGTCCAGTGGCCGTCGATATGCGTCTCGAGCTGGATCATGCGGCCGACGACGTCGCCGGACACGACCACGTCGTTGAGCGCCTCGGCCACGGCGATGACCGCGCCGTTACGAAGCACGACCGCGGCCAGCATCATGCGCTGCTCGATCCAATAGTCGCGCGCTAGCACGCGGTCGATGTACTCCGGCCATTGATCGGGTTCGCGCACCTCGGTCAGGAAGCCGAGCTGGCCCATGTTGATCCCCAGCACCGGCACGCCGAACGGGGCGCACACGCGCGCCGCGCGCAGCATGGCGCCGTCCCCGCCGATCGCGATGACGAGGCCGAATGTATCGATAAGCGAGGCAACTTCGATGTCTTGCCATTCCGTGAACACGACCGTGCCAACGCCGCGCGCGCGCAGCGACGCCGCGATCAGCTCTGCCACCGGGAAGGTTTGCGGTCGCAGCGGATGCGCCAACACACCCACCCGTGTTACTTCGCTCACCGGCGCCTCGCGTTCTGGTATCCATCCGTCGGCGGCCGAGTCTACCGTCAGGCGAAACAACTGCCAATAGCCGACCTGCAGAACAATAGCACGAACGTTCTAATTGAGCAAGATCGAGGGGCACTCATCGAACACTCATAAAACTCGCCGCAACCTTTTGCCGAATTAGCGGTCGGTATGGGTGTACGGGCAAGCAGTTCATCCCCCGACACAAACAGGTTTTCGATCAAGGAGTGAAACGTATGGCAAAGCGGTTGATCCTCGTGGCGGTGCTGGTTCTCAGCACGCTGGTTGGCGTATTCGGCGCCGCCAGTGCGCAGAGCGCGCCGGCAGTTGGCAAGTACGTGGGGGCTATCGAGAGTTTCGATGGTTCGATGCTGTGGGTAAGCGGTCTCGGTTTCCAGGCCTCGACCGCGGTGATCGACGCCAACGTGTCGCCGCAGGTCGGCGAACTCGTGGAGGTCAAGTTCACGGCCAACGGCGGTACGCTTACGGCCTACAAGGTACAGGATGTCGAGGACGATGACGACGGCATCGCGACTGTTGGCGAGATTACCGGCAATCTCGAGTCGTTCGATGCAACCACCGCCCTCGTTGGCGGCCTGACGTTTGACATCAGCCAAGCACGCATCGACGGTATCGTGTTGGTCAGCGGCGTGCTGGTCGAGATCGATTTCGTTTATGACGGCGTGCTGTTCGGCTTCCGCATTCGCGAAGGCGACCCGGACGATCTCAACGATCCGTTCGATGACGCGGACGACGACGATGACGATGATGACGACGACCGCGACGATTCGGACGGCCGGATTGCCGGTGTCGTGCAGGCACTTGATGCCGCGTCAATGACCGTTGCCGGGCTGACCTTCAACATTGTTGGCGCCGACATCGATGATGACGACGACGACGTGCTGGCGGTTGGTGTGTTTGTCGAGGTCGAGTACGTTATCGAAGCCGATGGCTCGCTGCGTGCGGTCGAAATCGAAATCGACGACGATGACGACGTAAACGATGACGATGACGACGACTTCGGCGACGACGATGATGACGACGCGTTTGATGACGACGGTGAGGTTACCGGTGTCGTTCAATCGCTCAGCGGCACAACGATGGTGGTCGCCGGTCTGACCTTCGATATCTCGCGCGCCGAGATCGACGATGACGACGAAACGCTCGCAGTCGGTGTGTGGGTCGAGGTCGAGTATGCAACCCTGAACGACGGGACGCTGCTCGCGCTTGAGATCGACATCGAGGACGATGACGATGACCGTGACGATGACGACGACCGCGATGATGACGACGACGACCGTGACGACGACGATGACGACGATGGCCGTGCCAACTGCCCGCGCCCGTCAGGCTGGGAGACCTACCGCGTCCGCCGTGGCGACACGCTCAGCCGTATCGCTGGCGCCGCTGGCACGACGGTGGATGCGCTGGTCGCTGCCAACTGCCTCGCCAACGCCAGCCTGATCCGTGTGGGCGAGCGCCTGTACGTCCCGGTTGAGATCGCGCCGCCCTCGAACTCCGGCAGCGGGTCGAGCGACGACGACGACGACGATGATGACGACCGCGGTCGCGACGACGACGATGATGACGACGACCGCGGTCGTGATGACGATGACGACGACGACAGCAGCGGTTCGTCGGATGACGACGACGATGACGACGATGATGACGACGACGATGACAGTGGCGATGACGACGACGATTAGTCGGTAAGCGCACCCCAGACGCCAATCCCAACCGTTTGTCCCGCATCATGGCGACGAACGGTTGGGACACTCACGGAATTATCAGTGAACTCTGCGCATAATCAATCTCACACAGTCCAGCGTTATCAGGAGTAATTCAGAATGAAACATACCTCTTTCGTCCGGCTCGTCGCCATCGTGCTCGCAGCACTCGTTGTGCTGACGGGTGCCGTGGGCGCGCAAGACAGTGCCGCGACCGGCACTTATACCGGCGTTGTCGACGCGTTTAACGCCAACGTCGTGGTCGCGTCCGGCGTGGTCTTCGACGTTTCGAACGCCTTGACCGATGGCTCGTTCACGCTGCGGACCGGCATCCCGGTCGAGATCGAGTTCACGATCTCGCGCGGTATTCTGTCGGCCACGCGCTTGGCAAGCCCTTCCGGCGGTACGCCCGGCGCCGGCCAGTTGACAGGCGTGGTAGAACTCGCCTCGGAGACGACCTTCGTTATCAACGGCCTGAGCTTCAGCGCCGCCGGCCTAGACATTGACGACGACGACGTGTTCAAGACCGGCGCGCAAGTCCAGATCGACTTCAGCGTGACCAGCGGCGCCTTCGCGATCACCGACATCGATCTGGCCGACAGCCAAATCGGCGTCATGATCGGCAGAGTCGACACGCTCGACGTCCCGCGCATGGAAGTTGGCACCGTTCCGTTCGACATCGCGCGCGCAGTCGTCAACGACAACCCTTACGCGCTTGAAACGAGCGCACTCGTCAAAGTCGAGTTCCGTCAGCCCCCGACAGGCATCGCGCAGGCCTCCAGCGTCGACGTGCGCGCCCCGGCCCTGACAGCCGGCCAGTCGGACGACTTCAGCCGCGTCGTCCTTGCCGGGACGGTGACGGCGCGCGACGACGACAGCATCACGGTTGCCGGCGTGGAAGTCCCGCTCGATACGTCCGTCCGCGTCGACGATGACGTACAGGTCGGCGAAGCCGCACGCGTAACGTTCCGTCCGGACGTGACCACCAACGAAATTCGTCCAACCCGGGTGCGCGGCCTCGATGACATTGACGACGTAGACGACGTCCTCGACGACTTTGACGACGACGATGACGACGACGGCGATGATGACGATCGCGACGACAACGACGACGATAACGGCGACGACGATGATGATCGCGACGACAACGACGACGATAGCGGCGACGATGACCGCGATGATGACGGCGACGATGATGACGACGACCGCGACGACGACGATGACGACGGGTGCCGTATCCCTGCGGGCTGGACAACCTACCGCGTACGCAGCGGCGACACGTTGAGCCGCATCGCCGGTGCCGCTGGCACGTCCGTGCAGGAGCTTGTGAGCGCCAACTGCTTGTCGAGCGCGAATCTCATCCGCGTCGGCCAGAGCCTATTTGTCCCGAGCGCCGTCGCGGCGCCGTCGAACTCCGGCAGCGGAGGTGGTGGTGGCGATGACGATGACGACGATGACGGCGGCGGTTCCGCCGGTGGCGGTGGCAGCACCGGCGGCGGCGACGACGACGATGACGATGGTGGTGGAGACGATGACGACGACGGCGGTGACGACGACGACGATTAAGCGGTAGACTCTGTGTGGGGCGCGGCACGCGAAACACGCCGCGCCCCGGCGAACCTCCGCCCTACGGCCGACCGCAACAAGGTGCCCCGGTGACCGTCCTCATCCTCCCCGACTTAGCGACCGAAGATCGATTGCTTGCGCAAGCACGGCGCGGCGATCAGGCGGCGATCATGCAGATCTATGAGGCGTACTTCACGCCGATCTACCAGTACATCCGGCTGCGCGTCGACGACGCGATGACCGCCGAAGACCTCGCCAGCGACGTGTTCGTGAAGCTGATCAACGCGCTGCGTGGGGCGAACGCGCCCCGCAGCAGCCTGCGCGGATGGCTGTTCCGCGTCGCCCGCAGCGAAGTCGCCGACGTCTACGGAGAGAAAGCACGCGTGACCCACACCGAACTGGATGACTGGATCCGCGAGGCGACCGACGAACAGCCGGAATTCCGGTTTCTGCAGGCGGTCAACCAGCAGCGGGCGCAGAACGCGGTTCGGATGCTGGCACCCGATCAGCAGGAGGTATTGATCCTGCGTTTCGGGCAGCAGTTGAGTTTGAGTGAAACGGCGGAGATCATGGGCAAGAGCGTCAGCGCGATCAAATCGCTGCAGTGGCGCGCCACCGAGACCCTGCGCCAAATCTTATCCGGCGATGGCAATGGGGAGGCGGCATAACATGGCGACACCCGACCGCACCCTACTCGACGCGTTCAACGAGTGCATCGATCAGCTCGCCTTTGGACAGCCGGTCGACGCCGTACTCAGCCAGTACCCGGACCTGTCCGCCGAGCTTCGCCCGATGCTGATGACGGCCAACGCGGCCCGCGGCCTGCTCGGGGTTGCCCCGGACGAGGTGCGCGACGCACGCAACCGCGTGCGGGCCAATGTGCTCGCCGCGCTCGCCGCACCGCCGGCCCCGCCCCTACGTATCCTGCCGCCGGTTCGCCGTGTGTTGGCTGCCGCGGCGGTCGTCCTGATCGTCGGGTTTATCGGCGTGCTGCTGCTGCGCCCGCCGCAGGAGCCGATGGCCGTGGTCGCTACGCTGCCTCCGCCTACCGAGACACCGACGCCCACGCCAGAGCCGAGCGAGACGAATACGGCCACGGCGACGACTTCGCCGACGCCGACATCCACCGAAACGGCCACGGCGACCCATACAGCGGCGCCGACCGATACCGCTTCTCCGACCCCGTCGGACGAGCCGACATCGACTCACACGGCGACCGCCACCGCCACGGCCAGCGCGACCGAGACCGAGTCTCCGACACCGTCGGCCACGGCAACCCCGAGCCCGACCGGCAGCCCCACGGCGACGATCACGCGCACGCCGTCGGCCACCCGCACACCGACCAGCACGCGGACGCCCACCCGCACTCCGACCCCGGACCCGAACGCCTCTCCGACGGCGACGACGGCAACCGGCGCGTGCGTCGCCGAGCGCCCGACTGGTTGGATCACGTACCGGGTGCGCCGCGGGGACACGCTCTCTGGCCTCGCCGTGGGGACCGGCACGACCGTGCAGCGTCTGGTCGACGTCAACTGCCTGACCAACCCGAACGTCTTGACGGTCAACACCGAGCTGTTCCTGCCGCGCCTGCCGTCGACCTCATCGTCTGGCAGCACGCCCGCGCCGGGTGCGACCAGTGCGCCGGGGGGAGGCAATCCGCCACCGACCGCGCCGCCGGGCGACGACGATGACGACGATGGCGGCGGTAGCGACGATGACGATTAGCGGATAGGGCTAACCGGTGACTGAACCCGACTTCTCACGACTGCAGCGCGACCTTCAGCCGATGCCCGACGACATCCGTGCGGAGCTGGAACGGTTCGGCCTGATGGACGCGTATCGCGCGCGTCCGGCCTATCAGCAGAACGACTATCTGGCGTGGATCGGGCGGGCCAAGCGGCCGGCGACCCGCGAGAAGCGCCTCGCGCAGATGCTCGACGAACTGCGCCGCGGCGACGCCTACATGAACATGCGGTATACGGCGAAGCGGGGGTAAGGGCGCTAGGGCCGGAAGTTCTAGCAAGTGGCGGTGAGAGGCAATTTCATCCCTCTCGGGATATAATTCTGTGTACGTCGTAATATAGTCTCATGCTGCGGGTAAGATGGAAAACTCACTCGGATATGTGAGACAGTATCGCGCACAGCATGCAAGCGAAGGGTAATTATGTCCGTGCAGGAGCGCATTGACAACTCAGCCACACGACATTTCAAATGGTTATGGATTGCGATTGCAGTTTCTGCGCTGTGTTTAATAATCACGTGGATACCGAACACCTCACCTGAGACCGTAAGTAGACTTCAAACAAGCGTTGCTCTTGCTGAGATACCTGTAATCATTTACGCGTTCTTGGAGCTTCGCAAAGAGATCCGCAAAGCTGGAAATGTCTTCAGTGCTAGAATTTCCGTTCTCGACGGTCGTACCAGTCGGTCGAAGTTCCATGACGAATTCCGCGATCCTGAAAAGACCTATCCAACTGTCACCGTTAGTCGCCGGAAATCACAGGCAAACTTCATTGATCACACTTTCCACCTCGTTCTAGTGGTGTATGACGAGGTCATGCTCAAGGCTCCGATGCTTACCGTATGGTGGGAAGATTCTTTGGGTGAAATCACCCCGCATCAAGTGACAGAATCCCTCGGACAGGGCTTTCAGCTCGAGTTTAGGGCAATTCGGCATGAGGACAACCGTGATCTCAGTTCTGCCAGCTATCGGATGTTTAGTCCAACAGGTTATGTTGCTTTCAAACACCCAGTCTTATATGGCTTTAACTATAAGTGGCGATCTGAACTTCCAAACCACACGTGTGTAATGCACTGCGAGTTGTGGGGCAGCAACCTGCATAGCCCGATACGGCAGGACATAACCATCGTGGCGGAGGCGGTCGACTGAATCTAACCTTGATTGCTAGTTGAGGTCGTCCATGCGGCGGTCGCTAGAATGGTTGTCGCCAAACAAAGCCACGAGGCGAGCCAACCGCATGGACGAGACCTACATTGTAACCGCATATGTCGTGTTGGATGACGTGCTGAAAGTGATGAACTACCGGGACGATGTGCGAGCGACGGTGAGCGCGGCGGAGGTGCTGACGGTGGCGGTGGTGGCGGCGCGGTACTTCCAAAACCACCATGAACGGGCCTTGTGCGTATTGCAGCGGATCGGCGCGCTGCCGGGGCTGAGCGTCTCGCGGTTCAACCGCAAACTGCACCGTCTGAGCCAGCACATCGGTCACCTGCTGAGCGTCTTGATGGAGGTGCTGCAGGCGGGGGAGGTGTTCATCATCGACAGCATGCCGGTGCCGGTCTGCAAGCGGGTGCGGGCGGGACGCTGTCGCAAGCTGCAGGGCAAGCGCTACTTCGGCCGCTGTGCGGCCAAGGACGAGACCTTCTTCGGCTGGCGCTTGCATCTGGTGTGCAGCAGTGACGGCCTGCCAGTGGCTTTCGACGTCATGCCAGCCGCTTGGCACGACCTGACTGGGGTCCAATGGCTCACCGCCGAGCTCGCGGCCGGCTCGACCGTCGTGGGCGACAAGGGGCTACAACAGCGACCTGGATGAAACGTTGTGCGACTACTACGGCGCTATTCTGCTGCTGCCCAAACGACGCAAGAACATGGTCCAGGATGTCCCCGAACATCGGGCGCTGCTGCGCCGTTTCCGTCCGGTCATCGAGACGGTTCACAGCCAGCTCGAGAAGATGGGCGTTCAGCGACTCCATGCGCGCACCAATCTCGGCCTGTTTCTCAAGCTGTACGCTTCGCTGCTCGCCTTGCTCTTTAATCCGTTTGTCTAGCAATCAAGGTGACTGAATCTAGTCTAGCTAGTACACGAGTTACCACGTCAACGGACAAAAAGAGGCCGGCGTCACCCGGCCTCCCCTCAGCACTCGCGACTGACCACGGTGTTTACGGGATGTACACCTTCATGCTAAAGGTCGGGCTCTTCGCCTTGCCTTTAACGCCGGCGCGCGTGCCGATCACCTTCCATGTGTATTTGCGCAGGACTCCGGTGGCCGTTGTATCGACGATCATATACATCGGGCATGAGATCGAACAGTTCGAGTTGGGGAGATTCGTCGTCCCCACTGTGGATCCGTCCTGGCGATACATCGTGCCTATGTACGACATGACGACATCGTCTGAATGGAATTGGATGGTTACGAGATAGATCCCTGCAACGTTAAAGGCGGCGACGGTCGCGCCATTCGCCGGGGAGTCCAACGTTAGTGGCTGCAGCATGTCCACGACAAAGGTGCGCTTGTTGCTTTTGGCGATCGCCTGCCCTGCACCATCCTTGGCCTTCACTGACCACGAATACGTGTCGCCCTCATTCCACACCCACGCGTTAACGGTCGAGTCGAGAACCGTCGCGCAGCGCAGCATGAAGCAGTCGACCCCGGTCGCGATCAACTTGATCGACTGCGACCCGTTGACATTCTTCACCGTTACAGCGTAAAGCGCGGCCTCTGGGATGAAGTCCCAGACCAGCGATACCGCCGGGTCAAAGACCGCCTCGCCATTTTCCGGCTCGTGCAGCGGGATATTGGGCAGCGCTCGCGGGGAATGACCTTGGGCGAGGGTCGTGGATAGCAGCGCGGCCAACAGCACCGCGAAGAGGAACAGTCGAGTGAGTCGAGACGGTTTCACGGTGTGCGGCCCTGTTCAGAACCTGATAACGAACAGCATACACCCGTTTTCAGGTTTGCGCGGGATGGTGTTTCGCGCTGGACCCGGGACAGAATTAGGCGCGCCAGCATCCCGCGCGAAGCGCCTCACACAGATGCTCGACGAGCTCCGCCACGGCGACGCCTACATGAACATGCGGCATACGGGGAAGACGGGGATGAGGAGGGAGTGGGGAACGGGTACAGAAGTGCTCTCGACATCGTCAGTCTTTGCCCAAGAATCCTTCGAGCCTGAGCATCGCGAACTGCGAGAATGTCAGCGCGAGATGTCGCAGCAACCGCGCCTGATCACTTCGTGCCATGTAAGGATGCCCACCGGTTTCACTGAGTAGGCCGTACACTTCCTTAAGAGCTGAAACTTCCTTTTCTTCCAGTAGTTTGGCCTTCGCAAGGTAGCCGCGCACCTTGCTGGGCCAATCATAGACGTCTGAAGACAAGAACTCGCCCGATGTGTGTATCGAGTGTCGATTCGCGACTTCGCTGAGAACCTTCTCAAGATACTTGCGCGCATTTCCAATAGCGTCTTCCCAACCACCACGACTGTAATTCTCTTCTGACAGTCCTAGGTGACGCAAGGCAACATCTATATCGTTAAGCTCGAGCCGCCGGTACAGATCCTCAAGTACGTTCCTCTCTTCTTCGCTGTCAACTACATCGCTATCAGGCATCAGAAGATTTGGCGCACGGTATAGATATCCGTCGAGTTCAAGCGCCCGAAGAACCGAGGTTCGTATCGGGGTCAAGTCTGCTACGGTGCGAATCTCGCGTTCATCGATTCCTCGGATCAATTCTCCGGCCAGATTGTATAGATACTCCTGTCCTAACCTCTGTCGCTGATCCTCGGTCCAGTTCGGAGTGATTCCAGAAACGAATTCTCCTGTGTGAACGCGCATGACAAATTCCTTGACAACCCTGGAAGAGCTATAAGTATCTACATGCTTGCTCGCGTGGCGAAGCATGTTGCAGAACCATGGCTCGAAACCCGCCGCAAATGCAAAGTCATACAGAGATTCATACGCTACTTCCGTTGAGTACTTCGTCGTATAACGTGTGTGAGTCCTTTTCTGATGGGAAAATACCGCCTGATAGGCTTCAGCAAGTGCGATACAGGTCTTGCGGCTAATCATTTCTTTTTCGCCTCGCCCGCAAAGTTCACGTGCAACTAGAATATCGAGACTAATTTTAAACTCTTACCACGATTACTCAACTCCTCAACGAACGAGCATAATTCTATATGGTATGTTTCCTAGATAACTCGCGTTACGTACTGGAGCCTATTTCAATAATACGGGGCGATGGTGGCAACAGGCCGCAGTAGCCGGTTGAGGGACCATTGGATAAAGGCAACCAGACAGAACGCTTTGAAGTTTTCCAGCTTGCGCTCGTAGCGCACGACCAGCCGACGGCAGTTGTCCATCCACGCGAAGGTGCGTTCGACAACCCAACGCCGGGTGCGTCCCAACGGCGCCTGCGGCCGACCGCGCCGCGGTCGGTGGCCCTCGGCACGTTTGCGCTGCGGGATCCGGGCCGGATCCTCGCCGGCGCAAGGCGGCCCGCGGACGTCGGCTGTCGAACCCTTTGTCAGCGCCCAGCGCGCGCGGGCGACGCCGGGGTTTGCGCTTCGCACGGGGGCACCATAACGTCATCAATCACGGCTTGCGCCAACGTGACTTCGTGAGGCGTGGCGCTTTCCACCACCACCCCAATTGGCAACCCATGTCCTTCTACCACCAGCATCACTGACTGCCTTTGCCGACCTTCGTCGTTCCGACGCCGGAGCCCCCTTTTTAGCGGGGTGAAACTCCCATCCAGAAACGCTTCGGTCCATTCCAACTTGCCTTGCGCATCCAGTTGCCCCAGCAGCGCCCGCCAGATCCGCTCCACGTCCCGTCCCGCTGCCAGCGATCCAGCCGCCGCCAGCACGTCACATGGTCGCCGAACTCTTCGGGCATATCTTTCCATTGGCAGCCCGTCTTCAGGACGAACAGAATGCCGTTCAGCGTACGGCGATCATCCGCACGCGGTCGCCCGCGCCCCGGCTTCTGCTTAGGGATCAACGGCTCCAGGATTTCCCACTGTTGGTCAGTCACGTCATGTCGGCTCATCCCACCAGTGTACCGTTACCGCTCAATTTTTGAAACCGCTTCTGGAGACATCACGATGCAGCGTTTTTCCGCAGTTATCATCACTTGCCTAGCCCTCATCCTAGCATTGTTGCTTGTTAACCAGTCGTCGATCCAAGCCGCGCAACCTCTGCAGAGTGAGCAATATGAGTACATCGCGATGAGTTATTACGGGCTTATCGGTATGGCACTAATCCACGGCGAAGATGCCGTGGCTGCACCTTTGAGACAAGGCATTGATTCCATTCGTGCCACACTTTCAGAGGATGAATCCTCACTGCCTCTCCCCATATATCTTTCGCATCTGGGTGAACAAGGTTGGCGCTTGGTTGAGACGATTCCCGACCAGAACACCATCTACTTCGTTCTTGAACGGACTAAGTCAAACTAGGCCGAGTCATACCGGCCTCTCCTCAGCACTCATCACTCGTCACGCAGCACTGCCCCTACGGCGTGCCGAGAATCTGCGCGGTGCGGTCGAGCGATCCCACGCTGTAGTACTTCGCGTCGGGATGGTGCGCAAAGATCGCCGCCGTCGACTGCTCCGGCACCCACTGGTACGACTCGGGCGTCAGGCTGAGGCCGATCTCGGCGGCTTGCGGCAGCAGGCGCAGCACGATCTGATGGTCGGCCAAATCCGGGCAGGCCGGATACCCCCACGAGTAGCGCTTGCCGCGATTCTCCGCCAGGCCCAGCTCGCGCCGGACGTGCGCGGTCATGTAGTTGGCGGTCGCCTCGGCGGCTTGCACGGCCAGCCCGTGGAAGAAGTACGCCTCGCTGTAGTTGTCCGCCGTTTGCAGCGCGTCGAATTTCGCAGTCGCCGGCTCGCCCACGGTGACGACTTGCAGCGTGACCACATCGATCTGCCCGCTGTCGACCGGCGCGTAGTAGTCGCTGATGCACAGATATTCGCCAGTCGTCTGGCGCGGAAACGCGAAGCGCGCAATCTCGACCTTGTCCAGCTCGCCGCCGTTGCGATAGTTGAACGGCGCGGGGTCGTACACGATCAGGTCGTCGCCATCGCTCTGTGCGGGGAAATACCCGTAGGCGGCCTGTGGCAGCAGCGACTTGTCGCGCAGTGCTTCGCGGCTCATCCGGTCGAGGCGCGCCTCGAACTCGGCCTCCAGCTTGGCCCACTCCTCGCCGTGGGTGTTCTTCGCGCCCCAACTCAGGCGGTACAGCTCCGGCTTGTGCAGGTGCTTGAGCACGATCTCGAGCGGCATATACGCCACCTTGCGCGATCCCCAGAACGGCGGCGTCGGGACGTCCGGCGCGGGCTTGACCGTCTTGACGATGGCCGGCCCGGCAGTCCGGCGGCGAGGCGAGGGCTTGCCCTGTTCCGCATACGCCTCGTCCACGATTTGCCGCACGAACGTCTCGCGCGCGGGACCGGTCAGGTTGTCCATCACCGACAGCCCTTCAAACGCGTCGTTGCAGTAGAACACACCCGGTTCATACGGCGCGCTGGTGTCGTCCAGAAACAGGATGCGCCGGCCAAACTTGCGGTTGATCGCCGCGCCGCCGATCAGCACCGGGTATTTCAGGTCGCGCCGCGCCAGCTCGTTGACGATCAGCGGCATCTGCTTGCTGGTGCTGACCAGCAGGGCGGACAGCCCGATCGCGTCGGCGTTGTACTCGACGGCCTTGTCGATAATCGTGTTGGCCGGCACCTGCTTGCCGAGGTCGTGCACGGTGTAGCCGTTGTTGCTCAGGATCGTCTTGACGAGATTCTTGCCGATGTCATGCACGTCGCCGTAGACGGTCGCCAGCACGACGACGCCCTTGCTCGATCCCTCGACCCTGTCCATGAACTGCTCGAGGTAGGCGACCGACTTCTTCATCGCCTCGGCGCTTTGCAGCACGAACGGCAGGATCAGCTCGCCCGCGCCGAACTTGTCGCCGACCTCTTTCATCGCCGGCAGCAGCACGTTGTTCAGCACGCCGACAGCGTCCTGCCGCGTCAGGCAGTCGTCGATCAGCCGTTCGACGCCGTCCTTCTTGCGGTGGACGATCTGCCAATGCAGCGCCTGCTCGGACGTCATGCCTTCGGTCGGGTCAGCCTGCTCGCCACCCGCCACGGCGACCTGATTCTTCTCGAAATACTGAATGAAGCGCGGCAGGGCGTCCTCGTCGGTGTTGAAGATCAGGTCGTCGGCGACCTTGCGCTGATCGGCCGGAATCTCGGCGTACGGCGTGATGTGCGCTGGATTGACGATCGCCATGTCGAGGCCGGCCTGCACCGCGTGGTACAGGAACACGCTGTTCAGCACGCCGCGCGCCGCCTCGCCCACGCCGAAGCTCACGTTGCTCACGCCAAGCGCGGTCATCGCCCCCGGCAGGCTCTGCTTGATGAGCCGGATCGCCTCGATCGTCTCGACGGCGTCGTTACGCAGCTCGGCTTGGCCGGTCGTCAGCGGGAACGTCAGCGTATCGAAGATCATGTCGTGCGCGCTCAGGCCGTAGTCGTTCAGCGCGATGTCGTAGATGCGCCGGGCGATCTCGAACTTCTTCTCGCGCGTGTGCGCCATCCCGTCTTCGTCAATCGTCATCGAGATCACCGCCGCGCCGTGCTTCTTGGCGATCGGCAGAATTTGGTCGATGCGCTCGCGGCCGTTCTCGAGGTTGTTGCCGTTGATCACGCCGCGGCCCGGATACAGCGCCAGCGCCGCTTCGGCCACTTCCGGCTCGGTCGTGTCGATAATTAGCGGGACTTCGACCGCCTGCGCCAGCTTCTTGACGACCGCCTGCATCTGCGCCAGTTCGTCGGCGCGTTCGGTAAGCGCCACGCACACGTCCAGCATGTGCGCCCCGCTGGCGACCTGATCGACGGCGATCTGCACGATGCTGTCGTAGTCGTCGGCCAGCAGCAGGCGCTTGACCTTGCGCGACCCCTGCGAGTTGACGCGCTCGCCGATCAGTGTCGGGCCGGGGTTCTGGATCATCGGCGTGGCCGTCATGCCGCTCGACACCCGCGCCACATCCGGCACCGTCCGCGGCGTCGGCCGCCGGAGAGAACCAAGTGCCGAGTCCTGAGTGCTGAGTACTGAGTGATCACCGCTCCCCGCACCGTCTTTCTCCCCTCTCCCTGAGGGAGAGGGGCTGGGGGTGAGGGCTTCTCCAACGCCAACCTCACCCCGCGTCGCTGCGCTCCGCTGCCCCTCTCCGGGGGGAGAGGGGCGATCCACCTCGCCCACATCATCCTCCCCTCTCCCTGAGGGAGAGGTGTTGGGGGTGAGGGTTTCTTTCTCCCCTCGCCCCGCTTGCGAGGGAGAGGGGTCGGGGGTGAGGGGCGCATACTCCCGCCCATGCACTTCCTTGTACAACCGCTTCAAATGCTCCGGCGTCGTGCCGCAGCACCCGCCAACAATGCTCACGCCCCAGCGCGCGAACTCGCCCACCATGTGACTGAACGGCTCGGGCTCCATCGGATACACCGCCTCGCCGTCCACGTTGATCGGCAGGCCGGCGTTGGGCAGCACGCTGATCGGTAGGCGGCTGTTCTCGACCAGATACTTGATCGGCGCGGTCATGTATTCCGGGCCGGTCGAGCAGTTCATGCCGATAATGTCGATCGGCAGGGCTTCGAGGGTCGCCAGCGCGCCGCCGATGTCGGTGCCGAACAGCATGCGTCCGGTCGTGTCGAGCGTGACTTGCACCTGCAGCGGAATCCGCACACCGGCGTCTTCGAAGTAGCGGTTGATGCCGACGATCGCCGCCTTGACCTCCAGAATGTCCTGCGACGTCTCGACCAGCAGCACGTCGGCACCACCTTCGGTCAGCCCCTGCGCCTGCTCGTAGAAGATCGCGGCCAGTTCCTCGAAGGTGATGTTGCTCAGGTCGGGGTCGCTGCCGCTGGGCAGCTTGCCGGTCGGGCCGATGCTGCCGGCGACAAAACGCGGGATGCCCGTCTGGGCGGCGACACGATCGCATACGCGGCGGGCGAGCTGTGCGGCGGCGCGGTTGATCTCCAGCGTGCGGTCCTGCAAGCCGTATTCGGCCAGCGTGAGCCGGTTGCTGCGGAACGTGTCGGTCTCGACCGCCTCGCTGCCGACGTTGAGGAACGATTCATGGATCGCCTCGATGATGTCGGGCCGCGTGATGACGAGGAAATCGTTGCAGCCGTCGTACTGCGCCCCGCCGAAATCCTCGGCAGAGAGGTCGTACTTCTGGATGCTCGTGCCCATCGCGCCGTCGAAGATCACGACGTGGTCGTTCACGGCGTCCAGATAGCGGCGGTTGGTGAATGTGCGTTCGGTCATGGGCAAGTCCTAGTCCTCCCGTGTCTAGTCCACGACACGTGGGTCTGAGTCCGCGAGCGATTCCTTGAACCGCTGCAACTGCTCATCGTTCATGGTTGAGCGCAGTGCATCGAGATCTCGCACGAAGTCTTTGCCGGATGTCCCCGCCGCAGCTTCTCGGGCAAGATTGACCGCTTCAAGGATTCGCGTTCGATCGTCAGCTGCCAGCGTGCGAAGGGCGATCAGCAGCTCGTACTCGTCCGGGGTGATCTGAATTGCCAGTTGGGCTTGAATGTCCGTCATCTCAGTACCTCCTACAGGTTCGCGTACGCGCGCTCGACACGGTCGGCCAGCGCGAGCCACTGTGCCGTGTCCAGCGCCGCGACCTCGGCGTCCATCCACAGCAGAATCGGGATCTTGGCCGCGTCGGGGTCGGTGTACTCGCCCGTCTCCGGGTCGAGCCGATTGTCCCGCACGCGGGCGAACAACTCGGGATGGCGCGCGTAGAACGACTCGCCCATGGCGGCGATGATGGCGTTCCCTGCCGCGCTGACCAGCAGGGCAGGCCGTTCGGCGTCGTCACGCTCGCGCTGAGCCGCCCGGCACAGCTCCAGCACGGCGTGCATGAACTGCGCGGCCCCCGGCGTGTGATAGTCCGCGATGATCTGGTCTGGCAGTTGATCGGGCGCGAAGCCGTAGCTCATCACCCCGGCCAGCAGTTGACGCGGCAGCCCGCGAAGCTGCATGTCGTACGCCTCGCGCGCCTCGACCACCGGCAGCAGTGCGGTCAGGCCGTCGATCACCGCCGAGAGCGCCGCGAACAGCGGCAGCCCGGCCAGCAGTCCGCCCAGCTCGGCTTGCAGCACGGCCCACTCGCGCGCGGACGCGGCGGCCCGCAGGGCGGAAAGTCCGTCCTGTGCTGCGGCGTCCAAGGCGGCGGATGATTCGTCGGCGTGCGAGTCCATGATGGCGCGTCACCTCGGTAAAAATCAAAAACGCCCCGCCGAGCGTGCGGCAAGGAGCGTGACAATTCGGTGCATTCACTCGGCTGTCGGCTCATCTTTCCGCGTTCGGCGGACGGAAGGCGCACCGTGCCGGCGCTCCGGCGGTTGCGGCAGGATCGCGGGCCCGTGTGCCTCCCCTGCGTCGTGATGAGGTCTGTCTGACTGCATTGTAGGGCTAATCGCACGACGCGGCAAGAGGCGCGTGGTCACGACCCGGTTGGGGCCGGCCGCTCAGTCAGCGGAAGGGTCGTAGACGAGCGTACCGCTGGCTACGCGCGTGGCAACAGGCGGCACTGGGGTAAACGAGCGCGATATGGTGAGATCGGGCGTCGTAGGGTCAATGATGAAGCGAGTCGTTATCCCTGCCGGCTCAAATTGCATTCCGGACACAATAGGACCGGCTGGACTCAAGACAACGCCGATCGTTGCATATCGCCACGGCACGACGCCCGGCATGCCTTCCATACCCATGATGGTGAACTCGCCCTCGGCTTGGAGCACGACCACAGGCGTCGTGTTTGGCAAGACATTGACCCCGTAGACGAATGAGTTGAGGATGGTCTGCCACTGCCCGTAAGTGATGCGATAGACGGCCTGAGACTCGATCGTACCGCCGAACCCGCGCTGCTGAACGGCGATATCCACGATGAACTGCGCGAGTGCCGCGTCATCCAGATCCCGCGGATCTGTTGTCGTTTCGGGGGTCACCGTGCTGGAGGCCGCCGGGGGCGGCGTGAGCAGCGTGGTTACTCCAAGTCCGAGGAATAGCATTGATCCTAGTACGTAACTTGCGAGTTTGCCACGCATCGTCTACATCCCTTCGTTATGGAGCAAGGATATCCTTCATGCAGTCGAAATCGTTGACGTCCGTAAGACCCATGCAGGTTATAGGCGCGTTGCGCGTGTCGGGGTCGCGCTTCGTCCACGACTTCAGCACGATGGTGTAGTCACTCTTCAGTTTGAACCATTCCATGTCGCGAAAACGTGCATGCCCGATATGGCTCTTGCCAGAAGTTTGTCCCCATGCGCCGCCAAAGACTCGGTCAGCCACATGGAAACCGTACTGGGTAGCTTCGATCGTTACCGTGTTGGTTAAGGTCGGAACGTTCGGTATCCCGTAGGTAATCTGCCAGAGGCCGTAATTCGGAAGGTATTCAACCTCAAACTTGATCTTGGTGTTCGGCACAGGCGGTGTGTGGATAGCTGGAACAAGGTGCTCGCGAAAACTGCCTGTGTCATCTCCTGATAAAATCCATACAGGGATGCTTCCGCCCTGCGTCCCGAGCGTCATTACAATACCAGCAGTCAAGTACCTATACTGCGTCGATCCATAGTCCTTGCGCACACCTGTGAAGTAGTGGCGAAAGCCAGATCCGGTTTCTGGGTATTTGATGTATCCAACGACACCAACAACCTTACCTGACTTTACGAATCCGTCCGACGCGCTTGAGGGGCTGTTGTAATCCTGTCCAAAAGCAGTAGATGCGAGCAGCAACACCACCAGCAATACGCAGTTGTATGAAATAACACGAGTCCGCAGCATCATCAACACCTGCCCCGCACATCATGTACCTTCCCTGCTAAGAATCATATTCCCGGGGGGGGTACTGTCAACTAGTACATGTGGGGCCAACTGAATTCGAGAGTTCCAGTGCGGCAAGAGGCGCGTGGTCACGACCCGGTTGGGTGCATTGTCATGCCTCAATTTGACAGCTCATGAAATTCTCATATCCTGAGAACAGCCGCACAGATCATCCGGCGGCGGATCACTTTCACACTCATGCCAAAGGACCGTGACTCATGCGTCTCATTCTCTCCCTCCTCCTATCGGTGATCGTCGGGGCAGCCATGGGCGGCCTGTCGTTCGGCGCAGACGTGATCGGCTACTACCTGATTCTGGTTTTGCCGCTGGCGACGGGCGCGCTGGTCGGTCTCGCCGTCACACGGCCGGCTCTTCCGGCGCGCATCCCCACCTTCCCGCTGTTGATCGTCGCGCTGATCGGGTGCGCCGTCGCTGTTGGCGTGTACTGGGGTGCAACGTTCCTGAAGTACCGCGAGGATCTGACGCAGATGGTGCAGACCGAGTGGAACGTCTCTCGGGAAGAGGCGGCCGAAGCCGTGCCGCAGCTTGAGCAGGAAATCTACGGTACCAGCGGCTTCCCCGCGATGATGTCGCTGTTGGCCGAGACCGGCTTCTCGATCACGCGTACGGGCTCGTCGTCCTCGTCTACGGGACTCACGCTGCAAGGCGGCGTCGCCTACGCCTATTGGATCGGCGAGATCGTCCTCATGCTGATCGTCGCATGGGCGGCGGTATTCCGACGCTATACCACCAATTACGGCAAGAAATTCAAGCCAGAACCGCAGGCCGCGTTCGTTTCCAACGACGTCATCAGCGCCGACCGGCCGATCCGGTAGGCTGCCCGGATGCGCGGGGTCGTCGGTTGAAACCTCGCGCATCCAATTGCCCCGTTTCGGTGTTACACTTACCGGAGTAGTTATCGCGCAACCCAAACAAATACAACGCATGGAACTGCCGTATCACCTCAAGACGCTAGAACCACTGACCGGGGCGCTGGATATCCTGCGCCATCTTCGCGGTCAGCCCGACATGCTCGCCCCGGTCGGTGTCCTCTTGGACGACTTGGAGCTGAGCGAACGTGCATTCGGCAAGGCCATTCGCCGGCTGGTGACGCAGGGCTACGTTCAATATGTACAGATGGATGCCGAGGCCGTCTACCGGCTGACCGACACGGGCCGCCGCGCCGCCGACGAACTGATCGAGTACGAGCAGTCGACCGGCGTGCGCGCGACCGGCACCCACAGCATCGACGAGTTTGGCATCACCGGCCGGGTCGTGATGTCCGTGCCCGAGGCGGTCGAGCCGGAAGCCCCGGTCAAAGTGGTGGTCGGAACGGCGCTGGACAGCGATTCTTCGCTTTCCAGTCCGGTCGACCTGATCATCCGCATTTCGACGGTGAACGCGCAGGTCGACACCACCCAAGATGCCGTCCTGACGCTGGCCGTCGTGCCGGTTCATCACACGTTCACCGTGAAGCCCTCGCGCAAGAGCAAAGTGCGCGTCCGCGTCAACGTGTATCAACTGATGTCCGACGGTGAGGACGTCATGCCGTGTGGCGGGTTCTATGTCGATCTGCCGGTCAAAGCCGGCGCCGACATGGAGCGCCGCGTCGCTTACGGTTCCGCGATTGCGCTGAAAGCCAACGCCTAGAGGTTTTGCGTCCTATGGCCCAGAATCGTCGTCTTCGTTACCCCCGCCGCGTGTTCGTCCGCAGCCTGATTCGGCTGTTCGGGCGGGCCGTCGGCGCACTTGCCGCCCGCCCGGAGGTCATCGGCCGCGAGAATTTGCCGGCGAAAGGCCCGCTGATTCTGGTCGGCAACCACATCGCCATCATCGAAGTCGGCATGATGATGACCTATACCCCGTATCCGCTGGAGGTTATGGCCGCCGGCGACATCCCGCTTGATCCGCGTTACAAGTGGATGGCCGACCTGTGGGGCTTCATCCCGATCAAGCGGGGCAGCATGGACCGCGACGGCATGAACATGGCGCTCGACGTGCTCGATCAGGGCGGCGTCGTCGGCCTGTTCCCCGAGGGCGGCATTTGGGAGACGACCATCCGGCAGGCGCGGCAGGGCGTCGCGTGGCTGTCGAGCAAGGCCAACGCCCCGATCGTCCCGATCGGGTTCGGCGGCATCGAAGGCGCGCTGACCAAGATGCTGCGCTTCGAGCGCCCGCGCATGACGATGAACATCGGCCAGCCTATTCCGCCGATCCGTACCGACGTCCCCGGCCGCGCCCGGAAGGACGTGCTGCAGGAAGGCGCCGACTACGTCATGCAGCGCATCTCCGAACTGATCCCCGAGGACGAACGGCGCGTGCGCAAACAGCCGTACGTCAGCGAGACGTTCAACTTCAAGATGGAGCTGAGCAGCCTCGACGGCGTCGCGCTGCCGATCCCCGACGAGTTGGAGATCGTGGACAAGCACGGCCTGAGCAAGCTTTTCCATCGGCCCGTGATGATGGACGTGTTCAAGCGCAACCTGAACCTGCCTGTGCGCCCGCTGTTGAACACTCGGCGCGCGTCTGCCCCCGCCGATGTCGTTGCAGCAACGCAGTCAATCCTCACCTACCTCGACGGCAACAAGTACTTCTTCCACTATCGCTTCGGCCACAGCGACGGCGAAGCGATGATGCGCGGCCTCAAGCAGCTTCACGCCGCAGCCGCGTGGATGGCCGAACACTACCCCGAAGCCCGGCTGAGGCTCAAACCCATCCGGCGCTACATCCGCGTCGACACCAACCAGGAGGTTGAAGAGGACGCGCCGGCCGAAATGCATGAGATGTAGCGGCTGTCCCGGTCGATTGTGGCCGGGGCAGCCGCTTTTTTCACCCACTTATTTGCCAGAGTTTACACGGTGTTTACAGCTTTTCAGCGCCATCTAACAGATTGCTGCTAAGGTGATGGTGGGTCCTGAACCATTGAACCGTAGGAGTATCTAATCCATGTCCGTACCACGCTTGAATCGGGTCGCGGGGGTCTTCATGGCCCTCATTCTGCTGGTTGCCGGGTTTGCGCTCGGCACCTCGGTTGTCTCGCTCACCGCCACCGACGTCGCCCAAGTCGCACCGTTGAACGTCAACACTCAGGGCGTCCCGCTCTCCGACGTCGAACGCATTTACGCCGACGTCTACAACCGCGTTAGCCCGTCCGTCGTGGCGATCAACGTCCTCAGCCGCACGTCGGCCGGCAGCGGCTCAGGCTTCGTCATCGACAAAGACGGCCACATCGTCACCAACTTCCACGTTGTCGACGGCGCGACCGCCATCGAGGTCAACTTCCTCGACGGTACCATCACACGCGCCGAAATCATCGGCACCGACCTCAACAGCGACTTGGCCGTCATCAAGGTCTCGGACGTCCCGGCCGACCGGCTGATCCCGGTCACCTTCGGCTCGTCCGATGAACTTGTGCCCGGCCAGCAGGTGCTGGCGATCGGCAGCCCGTTCGGCCAGCGCTGGACCATGACCGCCGGAATCGTGAGCGCGCTCGACCGCGCCATCAGCGGCTTCACGCAGTTCCAGATCGGCGGCGTGATCCAGACCGACGCGCCGATCAACCCCGGCAACAGCGGAGGTCCGCTGCTCAACCTGAACGGCGAAGTGGTCGGCGTCAATTCGCAGATCAGCAGCGAGACGCGCAGCAACAGCGGCATCGGCTTTGCGGTACCGAGCAACCTGACCCTGCGCGTGGCGACCGAACTGATCGAGACCGGCACGGTCAACTACAGCTACATCGGCATTCAGGGCCGCGACCTGCGCCTGACCGACGCCGAGGCGCTCGGGCTGCCCAACAATGTGCGCGGCGTGGTGGTGACCACCGTGTTCCGCGGTGGCCCCGCTGCTGCTTCCGGCTTGCGCCCGTCCACCCTGCTGCAGAACAACCGCGAGGACATCTCGACCGCGGACATCATCGTCGGCATCGAGGGCGAGCCGCTGCAAGGGTTCGACACGCTGATCTCGTACCTCGCCAAGTACACCGTCCCCGGCGACACGGTGACGCTCAATGTCCTGCGCGACGGCCAGACCATCGACGTGCCGGTAACTCTGCAGCCCCGCCCGGCGCAGTAGGCGTCGCACAGTAGGTCGTCATCAGTCGTCAGTTGTCAGAAAGGGCGGCACGTTGGAGCGACCGATCCGGTCGCCCGCCGCACGAAAACCCTCACCCCAAACCCCTCTCCCTCAGGGCGAGGGGCTTTTGTTGGTCGTCAGCGACAGGGGTATCCGTTCCTCGTGTCCGGTCGGGCAAGGGTGTACCCTGTCCGGGAGAAGACAGAGCGCAAATAGATGGCATGTAGATACCGTCTTAAATGTCAAGTGGTCGGCGTGAAGTGAAGAGCATAGTTGGGGTCGAAGGGCCGGCCGGACTTGAGGATGGCATGGGCCAACAGCAGTAATTTGCGCATGACGGCGGCGATCACGGCCATGGTGGGCTTGCCTGCGTCCAGTAATCGCTGGGCGAAGGCATGCAGGGCGGGCAAGTAGCGCTTAGCGGAGATGGCCGGCATGTAGAGAGCCCGGCGTAGACGGGTCGACCCGCGCTTGGACAACCGGGAAGGCCGACGCACCGAACTGCCCGAGATATGTTGACGCGGCGCCAGTCCGGCGTAAGCGGCAATCTGGCGTGGGGAGGCACTGGCCGCCCAGGACGGCAGTTCGGCCAGCAACTGTGCCGCAGTCACATCGCCAATGCCCGGGATCGAGGTGAGCAGGTCGCGTTGGCGACGCAGATCGGGATACTGGTCCAGATGCTGGCGAATGCGGCGGTCGAGGTCGTCGAGTTGTTGGGTAATGAACGCCACGTGCTCTTGAATGGAGTGGCGAACCGTGGCCGAGTGTTGACCCGAGGCCAGCCGGTTGTTCTCCTGCTGACGCATCTGCAATAAGGCACCGCGGTGTCGCATCAGCGCTTGTAGCTCGCGCACTTCCGGCGCGGGCGGTTGCCAAGGTGTGGGCTGCTGGGTGCGGCAGAAGTCGGCGATGACCGCGGCGTCGCTGGCATCCGTCTTGGTGCGCCGCAGCTGGCTGTCGGCATAGCTCTTGATCTGCGCCGGATTGATGACGCTGACGAGGTAGCCAGCTTCGTGCAGAAACAACGCCACCTCGTCGCCGTAATGTCCGGTCGCTTCCAGTCCAACGTGGACAATACCTTTGCCCCGCTTCTTCAGAAAGTGGCGCAGCTGGTTAAACCCCTTGCGCGTGTTGTCGAAACGGCCGCTCTCGCGTTGGCCATCTTCCCGCAGCAGCACCGCATCCAATTGATCCTTCGACACGTCGATCCCCAGGTAACTGGCCATGCGCTTCCCTCACCGACTCGGCCCGTCCGAACGCACGCGCGCCGTCTCCCTTGTGCATGCAGGCTCGTGGCCTCAGATACCGTTCGACGTTGGCGTGCTGCACGTGGGTGACCGATCTACATTCCAGGCTTTCTGCCTCAGGGGCGACCCGGTCTGCTCCCACGCGCCTCGGGGCATCCTCTGCTTCCAGCATACCCCAATCTCAAGATACAAGGGGCGACCGATCCGGTCGCCCGCCGCCTACAATCACACACACGGTAACGGTAGGGGCGCAGCATGCTGCGCCCTCATCGCCAAACCATCCCGAGACTTCGATCGCCGCCGGATGGCTACATCTCACCGCTTCTGACAACTGGCAACTGACGCCTGACAACTCCCCCTACGGCCGCCGGGACTCGGTTGCGGGGCGGGCGTCCACGGCGCGGGCCGAGGCGCGCGGGATTGGGCGGTTGCGCGGCCAACGCCACGCATACCACAGCGCCGAGGTCGACATCAGGCCGAGCGACACGGCATACAGCCCGAACAGCGGCGCCACAGCCGGCACCGACCGCCACGCCATGAACGCCACCAACAGTGCGTACCCCGCCAGTGCTAACTCGACGAACGTATGCGCCGAGGCCGGCAAGCGCGGCGGACGCTGTGCGCCGAACTTGGGCGTGCGGTCAAACGTCAGCTCGCGGCGGGCGCGCCAACTGCGCACGGCACGAAACACCGCGCGCGTGTTGTTCCACATCATGCCCGTGCCGAGCACCATTACCAGCGGGTAATGCGCCGTCCGCCACAACCACGCGCCACCGATCAGCACCTGCGAGATGAGCGTCATCACCGGGCCGACCAGCGACAGCACCGCCAGCGGCCCCAGCGGCAGGCCGCGATACGCGCTAGTGGCGATCATCAGCGGGGCCAGCAGCAGCAGGAGCAGCATGACCGGATGCGGCAGGTACTGCATCAGGTGCGTCGTCGCCATCAGCTTCTGGATCAACGACAGCTTTGACCGCCACACCGGCCCGATCATCTTGAGGAACGTTTGATCGCTGCCGGTCGCCCAGCGCATCTGTTGGCGCTTGTAGGCTTCGGCCGCCGGCGGAATCTCGCCCGGGACCGATACGTCCGGCAGGAATACCGCGCGCCACCCGCGAATCTGCGCGCGGTAGCTGAGGTCGAAATCCTCGGTCAGCGTCTCGGCGCTCCACCCGCCCGCGTCGGTGATCGCTGCCGTGCGCCAAACGCCGCCGGTGCCGTTGAACGTCATCAACAGCCCCGTGCGCGAGCGCGCCGTCTGCTCGATCAGATAGTATGAATCGAACGCCAATTGCTGCGCGCGCGTCAGCCAGTTCTGCCTCGGGTTGAGGTGATCCCAACGCGTCTGCACGAACGCGGCGCGCTGTTCGGCCAGCAGGTGCGGAATCGTGCGGCGCAAGAAGTTCCGCGGCGGGATAAAGTCGGCGTCGAACACCGCCGCGAATGGGACGTCCGGCCGCAGCGATAGCCCGTACGCCAGCGCGCCCGCCTTGAACCCTGCGCGCGATTCCCGGCGGATGTGCTGCATGTCGATCCCGGCGCGGCGGTAGTACGCGCACAGCGCGGCGGCGCGGTCTGCGGTGTCGTCGGTGCTGTCGTCCAGTACCTGAATGGTCATCCGATTGCGCGGGTAATCAAGCGCGGCCGCTGCGGCCAACAACTGCCGCACGACCGCGCCTTCGTTGTAGATCGGGAGCTGCACCAGCACACGCGGCCACTTAGCCGGTTTCGGCGGATCGGGCAGCGTATGACGTCCGCGCAGCCACACCAGCAGCCAGCGGGCCAGCAAATAGGCTTGCGATAAGGTAAACAAGGCCAGAAACAACGTCCCGGCCATAAATGTCACTTGCAGTATGCGAATGCCGATCATGCACCCACCTCCCACAGTGTGATTTCCGGCGCACAAAACAGGCGCGCGCGCGGCGCACCCAGTCCTTCCAAACCAATCCCGCGCGTCGTGTAGACCGTCGTGCGGCCCACATCGACGCGCCCGCGCACAAACCGTCGGCCAAGATGGCTTCCGGTCAGCAGCGCGACCCCTCCGGGCAAGCACAACTGCCCGCCGTGCGTATGCCCGCTCAACATCAGGTCGATCCCGGCGTCGATCGCCTCCGGCGCGAGATCTGGCGAATGGCTGAGCAGCAGTGCCGCCCCGCCTTCCGGCCGCGACGCGAGCAGGTCTGCCAACGCCGCGCGGTCGCGCTTGAGCGCGTGGTACGTCTCCACCCCGCCGATGTGCAGCGGACCGCCGGGCGTGTGGATCGTCGCCCAACGCCCGACCACGCTTTCCCCGCACGGATGCCCGTCGAAGTAGCGTGCGGGATCGGACGGCTGATCGATCTCCGGCGAGGTGCCGGACACCGCATACACGCCCAACGGCGCCTGCCAGCCCGCCACGATCCGGCGAACGTCAGCCTCGACCTGCGGATCGCCGACGTACGACAGGTTGATGAAGTCGCCGCTGAACACGATCACGTCCGGCCGAAGCGCCGCGATCTGCTGCTGTAAGATACGTTCGCGCGGGCCGAAATGTTCCGCGTGCAGGTCGCCGAGATGCAGCACGCGCAGCGGCGGCGCGGGCTTCCACCCGTCGATGCGCTTGCGTTCGTGCGTAACCGTCAACCGGAACGGCTCGACCCACGTGCTGTACACCGCCACGCCGGTGATCGCGATCAGCCACAGCACACCCAGCCACACCGCGCCGAGTAGGCCGGCCAGTGTGACGCCAAGCGAGAGCACGATCCCCAGCCCGAGCGCCGACGCGGCATCCGGCCCGCGGCTGCGATCCGTGACCCGCAGGCCGATCAGCGCCGCCCAGTTGGCGGCCGCGGCGATCAGAGTCAGCGCGCCAAGCCCCGACCCTGCGGCCCAAAACGCCGGCAGCGCACAGGCAGCCAACAGCGCCGCGACTGCCAGTCGTGGCAGCCGCTGCAATCGGTCGGTGAACGCCAGAACACGGTGCGTCGCAACGCCGATGCGCGGGTCATCGCTTGACGAAATCGGGGCCATATTCAGTAGAGTCTACGCCTGTTTTTGGCGGGCTGTATAGTGCCGCGTGCCCTACGGCCCTCGTGCAGAGTGGCTGAATCTGTGTAGGTGAAGTGGACGAGATTCAGCCCGTTTGGGTACCGCAGACCAAGGACCTAGCGCCGCGTAACGAAGGTCGTGAGGTTCGTGGTCGGGGTCCAGCGGGTTCCGTCCGGCAGCGTTGTGAATTCGTCCAGCTTGGCGCCGAGCAGATTCGCCCCGGACAGCAGCGCCCCGGTCAAGTCGGCCGCCGTCAGGTCGGTGCCGGTCAGGCGCGCTTTGGTCAGGTTCGCGCCCACGAGACGGGCATACATGAGGTTGGCCCCGCTCAGATTCGCCCCGGCAAAGATGGCGTTGTCCGCGATCGCGCTGCGTAGATTCGATCCTCGCAGATTCGCGCCGCTCAAGTTCGCTGATTCGAGATGAATTTGACGCAGGTTGGCCTTTGAGAAGTTGACGTCATGCAGATCGGCACCGTCCCAGTTTGCACCGATGAGCATGCCCTCGTCGCCGCTCAGCGCGTCTTGCGCGCGGAGCTGCACCACGCGCGACTTTGCTTCGGCATTGTCCTTGGGCTTGCTTTTGAGGTCGGCAGTCTTGCCACTTCCCCGCAGGACGAACACCGAAATGGCGATCAGCACCCCGACCGACAGCAGCGATAGGATGAAGAACAGGGCTGCGTCACCCCAATCTCCCATCGAAGCCGCGTAAACTGCCAGCGCTGCGAAACCCGGACCGCTGAGTAGCAGCGCCAGTGCCGCAAGGTGAGTGAAAGCAGCCTGCAGCGGATTCTTTCCCATCGGTATCGCAGCAACCAGGAATGCGAGTAGGGCGAAGTAGATCTTGAAGGCAAGTTCCACGATTGTTCCCACGGCACCCAAACCCTATTTGCAGCATTGCTCGCTCAGTTTCAGCGTACAGCGAGTCGTTCGCAGTGTCACATGACCAATAGCACAATCCGGCGCGACCTATGTATGATGTCTCGTACTCGAGTCATCAGGGGCATGACGCGCCAAACGCATCACGCCCGGTCCAACGTACAAAGAGGAACCCACCACAATGCCGAACCTGTTCGATCCGCTGACCCTGCGCGGCCTGACCCTCAAGAACCGAATCGGCGTCTCGCCGATGTGTCAATACAGCGCCAACGACGGCATCGCCAACGACTGGCATCTGGCGCATCTCGGCTCGTTCGCGATGGGCGGCGCGGGGCTGGTGTTTGCCGAAGCCAGCGGCGTCGAAGCGCGCGGGCGCATCTCGCCCGGGTGCCTCGGCCTGTACGACGACATGCACATCGCGCCGCTCAAGCGCATCACCGACTTCATCCACAGCCACGGCGCCGCCGCGGGCATCCAGCTCGCCCATGCCGGCCGCAAGGCGTCGAGCGGACTGCCGTGGAACGGCGGCGGGTCGCTCACGCCGGAGCAGGGCGGCTGGCCGGTCGTCGGCCCGACCGACACGCCGTTCAGCCCGCAGTCGCTCGTGCCGCATGCCCTGACCGCCGACGAGATCGCAGACCTCGTGCAGGCGTTCGCCGCCGCTGCCAAGCGGGCGCTCGCCGCTGGCATGGATGTGGTCGAAATCCACGCCGCGCACGGCTATCTGCTGCACAGCTTCCTTTCGCCGTTGAGCAACACCCGCACCGACGACTACGGCGGATCGTTCGCGGGGCGCACGCGCTTCCTGATCGAGGTCGTCGACGCCGTGCGCGCGGCGTGGCCGGACGACCGTCCGCTGTTCGTGCGCCTGTCCGCGACCGATTGGGTCGACGGCGGATGGACCGGCGAAGACAGCGTTGAGCTGGCGCGCATCCTCGCGCAGCACGGCGTCGATCTGGTCGACTGCTCGTCCGGCGGCGTGATCCCCGGCGTACAGATTCCGACCGCCCCCGGCTATCAAGTGCATTTGGCCGAGGCCGTCAAGCAGCACGCCGGTATCCGCAGCGCCGCCGTCGGCATGATTACCACGCCCGAACAGGCCGACGCGATCATCGCCGAAGGCCGCGCCGACCTGACCCTGTTGGCGCGTGCCGTGCTGCGCGATCCGCATTGGGCACTGCACGCCGCGCAAGCCTTGGGGCACAAGGCCGCCCCGCCAAAACAATATCTGCGGGCCTATGCATAGGTGAAGCCGGCCTCACCCCCCGGCCCCAAGGAACCTCACCCCCCGGCCCGGTGGAGAGGGAGAGAAATCCGTGCGTCGGGGAGAAGTCCCCCTCGCCCCTTGACGACTAACTGGAGCACCGAAGGTCGGGAGAGGGGGATTTAGGGGGTGAGGGGCGTGCGCCGAGCATGCATGCCGTTTTCCCCTCTCCCTGAGGGAGAGGGGTCAGGGGTGAGGGTTTACCGAAGAGCGCCCCACGGCAGTGCCGTGTCCCTACGCACGAGACGCGCTAACCCGTCCCTATATCTCATCACTCATCACTTGCAACTCATCACCTTCTTCCTTGCCCATTGGCGAACCGGCCGAGCGTCGGGTAACGTACTAGTCGCTGGCCGAATGTCGTAAGGCTTGTAATCGAGCCGTATAGCGCTCGGTGAGCGATGAACTTTTGCAGTTTCTCATCACTCAGCACTCAGCACTTTCAACTTCTTGCTTAGCCGCACCGCGCACCCGACAAGGAGCGACATGCCACCGCACATCCGTGTCAGTGCCAGCGCCGTGATCATCCGCGGCGGCCATATCCTACTGGTCAAGTTCGATGACAATACCGGCCCGCATTACAACCTGCCGGGGGGCGGCGCCGATCCGGGCGAGACGGCCGAGGAAGCGTGCATCCGCGAGGTCTACGAGGAAGCCGATGCTAGAATAGACATCGGCCGGCTGATGCTGGTGCGCGAATACGAGCCCGGTACGCTGCCGCAATGCCTATGGCAAGCGCCACAAGCTCAACCTCGTCTTCGAGGGACTGCTGCAACCGGGCAGCGAGCCGCGCCTGCCGCGCAAGCCCGACCCGTATCAGGTCGGCGTGGAGTGGGTGCCGCTCGACACGCTGCCGAGGGTCAACCTCGTCAGCCCGAACCTGCCTGATCTCATCGCCCGAAGCCTGACAGACGCGAGCAAGCCGCATTACGTACGAGAGGAATGTTGACCATGCCCGATGCTGAAAGCAAACCGCCGCGCATCGTCGTGACCGCTCCGGTGAGCGATGCGCTGATGGAGCAGTACCGCGCTACCGCACCCGGTTACCGCATCGACCGCTATAAGGATGAGGTGCCGAATTCGGTCTGGGGGATGCCGAGGTGTTGTTTGCCGGCACGGTGTATCCGGCCCCGAGCAAGCCCCGCGCCTGCGTTGGATTCAAACCATGTCCGCCGGGTTCGACGGCCCGCTGCGCCGCCCGGTCGCGCAGCTCAACGATATTACGCTGACATCGGCAAGCGGCATCCACGCCACCGCCATCGCCGAATTCTGCCTCGGCATGATGCTGGCGCTGAACCAGAAGATTCCGGCCATGCTCGACCTCAAGCGCGAGAAGAAGTGGGGCCGTGACGAAGACCTCTTTCGTCCGCCGCCGCTGCGCGGGCAAACGGTCGGAATCATCGGCTATGGCAGCATTGGCCGCGAGCTGGCGCGCCTGTGCGCCGCGCTGGGTATGACCGTGCTGGCCGCCAAGCGCGACGCCATGAAGCCGGAAGTAGGCGACGTGTTCACGCTGCACGTGGGAACTGGCGACCCGACGGGCGAGATCCCCGCACGCCTTTACCCGGGGCAGGCCGTGGCGACGATGGCGCGCGAGTGCGACTTCCTCGTCGTCACCGTGCCGTTGACCGACGCCACGCGCCACACTATCGACGCGCGCGTGTTCGACGCCATGAAGCCGACGGCCCACTTCATCAATATCGCGCGCGGCAGCATCGTTGACGAACCGGCGTTGATCGCGGCACTGCAAAACGGCGACATCGCCGGCGCCGCGCTCGACGTGTTCGCCGCCGAACCGCTCCCCGCCGACAGCCCGCTGTGGACGCTGTCGAACGTCATCGTCAGCCCGCATGTGTCGGGCGGATTTCCCGACTACGCCGAGGCCGCCGGCAAGGTGTTCGCCGAGAACCTGCGCCGCTACGTCGAGCGCAAGCCGCTGCTCAACGTCCTCGACCGTACACGGGGGTACTAGCGTGAGCGATGCAGTCGATACCGCCGCGGCGCTGTTGCACGACGGCGACTTCGACGCGGCGCTGACAGTCCTGAATACGGCGCTCGCCGCCGATCCGGACGACATCGCGGCGCGCCGCCTGCGGGCCGAAACGCTCACCGCACGCAGCACGCCACAGTCGCTGAAGGCCGCGCTGGCCGACTTCGACACCTTGCCCGATCCGACCGCCGACGATGCCCTGCTCGTCGCGCTCGTGTATGAACGCCTCGACGTCCCCGATGCCGCGCTGGATCATCTCGAACGCGCCGTCGAACAGTGGCCCGGCCACGCCCGTTTGCGCCAGCGCTTCATGGGAAGCGGCGTTCAAAGCCGGCGACCTGCCGAAAGCCCAACGGGCGGTTCGCGGCTTGCCCGACGACTGGCGCATGCTCGAATACGCTGCCGACCTCACCGCCGCGTTCGCCGACGCGCCCGGCGCCGACGATCTGCTGGCGGAGGCCGACGACCTGTACACGATGGCGCTGGTAAGCCTGCCCGAAGCCGATTGGACACGACCGTTCCGGGCGCGGATCGTGCTGGCGCGCGCGGGCGTCAACATGCGCCGCTACCTGCCCGACGAGGTCGCACGCGACGCCGCGACCGCCGCCACGCTCATCCCCAGCGAGCCTGCGGCCGGCTTTTTCCTCGGCTGGTCGCTGGTCAAGCGCGGCAGCGTGGCCGACGGATTGGCGAAGGTGCGCGCCGCGCTGCACGCCGCCAGCGAACCTGTGCGCGATCTTCTGTGGCGTACCATCGCCCACGACGCCGATTTCCAAGACCTGATGAACGCGCTATAATGCGCGCCAAGTTTTGGCCGGACGACGTGTGAGAGAGCAACCACCATGAGCGCAAGCCCGCGCGGGCCGATGCGTACCGAAGTGCTGACGTGGCCGGATGTCGACAAGTTGATCGACTACCTGCTGCCGCAGTTGCAGATGGCTGGCCCGTTCGACGCCATGCTGCTGATCACCCGCGGCGGGATCATCCCCGGTGGCCTGTTGGCCGAGGCCCTGCGCGTGCGCCACACACTGATTGCCGCCGTGGACTTTCCCGGCACCGAGCGCGCCGGCCTGATGGCGTGGCCCGCCTTCTTGCAGTTTCCAGACACCGAGCTGCTCGAAGGCCGCCGCACGTTGATCGTGGACGACGTATGGGGCAGTGGACGTACCAGCACCGCCGTGCGCGGCCGTGTCGAAGGCTCGGGCGGAATTCCGTTCAACTGCGTGCTGCACTTCAACCCGTACCGTTCGCTGTTCACGAAATCCAAGCCGGACTTCTACGCCGCGACGACCGATGCCTATATCGTCTTCCCGTGGGAAATCGACCGCGGGATCGAAGGGCTGGGGTTCGTCGAGCCTGAGCCGGACGTCAACTAGCCTGCACCGGAACCGGGTAATATAAGAACGGGCGACCCGATGGATCGCCCGTGATGTTTACTGTCGATGTCGCCGGGGGTGCTACAGCCCGAGCGTCGCCTTCAGGCTGTTGAGGAACCCGGCCTCGCCCGCGGTGACTTTGGTGCCGCTGCCCATCAGGCCGCCGCCCGCCGCATTCGCCACGAACTCCGCCAATCCATACAGGAACTGCTTGATGTCGTTGCCGGTCTGGCCGAGGCCGTCCAACACACCGCGCAGCCCCGCAACCTGACCCAGCGCGCCTTCGACGGTGATGGTCGAAAGGTCGATCTTCTTGAGGTCGAACTCGCCGAGGCTGTCGACAATGCCGCGGATCACGTCGTTGTCGCCGTAGTATTGGGGTGCGTTCTCAAGGAATTCCTTGACGGCGACAATCTCGCGCGCCTTGCCCCACACGCCGCTGTCACCGGACTTCATCACGCCGCCGACAACGCTGTTGATGACCGGCAGTACGCTGCCGACGATGTTTTGCGTCTGTACGTTCATGCGTTTCGCTCCTTCGTTAGATTGGGGCTAACCCGCACACAGGGGTACGGATGCCAATACACCACTGTGCCACAAAACTATGAGCAGACTCCGAACAACGGCGCAGTTGCCGTCCGCCCACGGCAAAGATCGTCGGCTAAACGCACGAATCCCGTACCGCAGCCGCCTGCAATTCCGCGATATTCATCATCCCCCCAATTGGTGTGGGCCACAGATGAAACCAAAACCGTATCCTGAACGTAGAAGGGCATAGATACTGTTGACGAGGTTGTGTTCTGAACGATCTCTAAACGTTGAAGCCCTAGACTGAAATCATCACATATCAACAGAGGTAGAACCTAATGTACGACCATCACTGGGGTCCCTATCAACAGGGAGAAACGGCCTTCATCAAGGCCAAACGAAGGGCGATGCTGCAGAACCTGTGGGCACGCATCCGCCGCAAGCCGATCGAACTGCTCACCTTCGGCAAGGTGCAGGCGCGTCTGCGTCTGAACATCCAGTACGACCGCGGCATTCAGGACATCCCGCTGAACCAGATCGTTGGGAGCGTCGGCCGCGCGACGGAGTTCTCGAAGCGCTTCCTGCCGATGCGCGATCGCACGAAGGAACGTTGGAGCCGCGTCTACGCGCAGGCGATCAGCCCCGAAGGCTTGCCGCCGATCGACGTCTACAAGGTCGACGACATCTACTTCGTGATCGACGGCAACCACCGCGTCTCGGTCGCGCACGAGTTGGGCGCCAAGACGATCCAAGCACACGTGATCGAACTGCCGACGCCGGTCAAGTATCGGCCCGACCTCACCACGCAGGAGATCGATCTGGCCTACTACGGCATCAGCACGCACGGCGGGGTTAACCGGTAACCAACGATGCCCACGGACAGATCGACCTTTCAGCTTCCAGTCTCATAAACATCCCCTCACCACCACGGCGAGGGGATTGTTTTTTTGAGGGGTACTCAACCCTGTTTACAGAGATTTAAGGTTAAGTTGAGTGGGCGTTTAATCATCGGCGCTCCGACTGGCGTAACGTAGAAAGCGTACCTCGTACCCAGCGGAGACGCCGACTATGGCTAACACCGACCGCACTCGAAAGCTCCTCGTCCGCACCGCGCTCGTGACCAGCACGACGATCGCGACCGTCGTTGGCGCGCAAAACATCGCGATGCTGGACGCGCTCCAGTTACAAGCGACGCCACCCGCACAGGATATCCCCCTTCAGGTGCTTGACACTCCGGCTGACACGGCCGCAGTCCTACAAGCGGCACCGCAACTCTCGATTGTGCGGGCCGCGCCAAGCATCATCATCTTGCGGCAGGCCGGTCAGGTTCAAGCGCCTCAGGCCGCCGCTTCGTCCTCGACGACCGCCGTCATTCAACCGCCCGTGCCGGCACAGCTTGCCCCGCCAGCCCCCATCATCGTCCAGCAGCAAGCGCCGGCGCCGCAGCAGCAAGTCGCGGTGGCACCCGCCCCGGCCGTTCAGCAAAGCCGGTCGACCCGATGACTCCCGTGTACTACACGTCGTTTCGCGCGATGGGCTGTCAAGTCACGGTTCAACTGGCGACCTCAGCGGACGGTGACGCCTTGCTTCGCGCGGTCCCCGGCCAGTTCGAGGCGCTCGAGTCGGAACTCTCGCGCTTCCGGCCCGACAGCGGGTTGATGCGCTTGAACCGGTGCGCCGGCCAATGGTGCGCGGTCACGGAGGCGCTGTTCGACACGGTCCGTGCGGCACGCCACGCGGCGCTCATCACGGATGGGCTGTTCAACCCGTTGGTTCTGCCGGCACTCCGTTCGCTTGGCTACGACCGGTCGTTCGAGCAGATTGACAGCCCGAACCCCGTTCCGTCAGGCCCGGCCGCGCGCTGGCAAGATATCGAACTGCGGGCGCAGAGCCGGCTTGTCCGCATTCCTGCCGGCAGCGCGATCGATCTGGGCGGCATCGCCAAAGGCTGGGCAGCGGCGAAGATCGCCGACGAACTGGCGGCCTACGGTCCCGTGCTGGTGAACATCGGCGGAGATATGGTGGCGCGCGGCGCGCCCGCCGGCCTTTCCGGATGGCCCGTCGACATCGGCGACCCGTTCAACAACGGCAGTGTCGGGCAGCTTGCCCTCAAGAACACCTCCATCGCCACCAGCGGCGTGGACTTTCGCCGCTGGCGGACGGCCGACGGCCGCGAGCAGCACCACATCATCGACCCGCGCAGCGGCCGTCCGGCTCAATCCGACGTGTTGAGCGTCTCTGTCGTCCACCCGCACGCCCCGACTGCCGAGGCATATACCAAAGCCGTCATGCTGCTCGGGGCCGAACCCGGCCTCGAATGGCTCAATCAACGCTGGTACGCCGCCGGGTTGGTGGTGAAACACGATGGTACCGTTCTCGCCACCGATTCGATAACCCTGCTGTTCGTTGAAAGGACCCTGTCATGAAACGCCTGCTGTTCGTTCTCGTCGCACTGCTCGCCGCAGTGGCCGCACCTGCTATGGCGCAGGATGGCGCCAATATCATCACGCTGAACGACGCGACTCCCGCGGTCGACGTCGTGATTACCCTGCCGCCCGACAGCACCGGCACGGTCTCCTTGAACATGGCGATGGTCGCCGTCACGCTCAAAGATTCATCCAACGCGGTTGTATTCCTTGCCGCTGACCCGCGCCTGCATGCCCTCGAACTCAACATCGCGCCGAACAGCGGTACCCATACCCTGACGATCGAGCGCCTGCCCGGCACCGCCGAGGCGTACGTCACGGTCGTGTCGCTCCCGTCCATGACGATGAGCGGGCAGGCCATGCTGGTCGACAGCACGGCACTGGGCCTGAATCAGCAGCTCGCGCTCACGATCGACCCGAGCAGTCCGGGCGGTTCCGCGACTGTCGCCATCCCATCGGATACGGTCGGCCTTATCACGGCGACGTTCCCCGGCACCAGCTCAACGACTCAGGTGATTGACAGCAGCGGAATGGTCGTCGCTCAATCCGCCAACGGCCATGTCGACGGCATGAACCTCGTGCTGGACGCCGGCAGCTATCAGTTCACGCTGCTGAGCAGTGCGCTGACGAGCCGGGCAGTCGTCGGCTTGCGGGCCGTCCGCGCCGAGGAGGGCGGGTTCACCGTACTGAAGGCGCCGGAGAGTCCTGCCGTGGTGGCCAATCCGTGCAACGCAACGATTACGGTCAGCTCGTCGAACCTGCGCAGCGGCCCCGGCACCGGCTACAGCGTGCTCGGCTACGGCTATCGTGACGAGACCTTCGCGGTCGGCGGCATCAATCCGTCAGACAGTTGGGTCGTGATCGGGACAGACGACGGGTCGGCATGGATCGCGCGCAGCAACATCAAGACCGAGGGCACGTGCGACAACCTGACCGTCTTCAACATTCCCACGCGGAATGCCCAACCCGCGCCCATCGTCATCACGACATCGGCGTCGCCACAGGGTTCCGTCGTTCCGGCGAACAGCGCACCGCCGTCCCGCCACGATGATGACGACGACGATGACGACGACGATCATGACGACGACGACCGCGAGGATGACGACGACGATTAGTTGCGGAGAAACAGAGGCCCGTCCGTGCGCCGGGCGGGCCTCGCGGGCAGCTTACGGCTATCGAACCGACGAAGGGACACGTAGATGGAAACGACAAAATCGACCAAACTGACCGACGTGCTGCTGATCGCGGCCAGTTTGGTCGTCATCGCGGCATCGGTGCTGTGGATGATTTACAGCGGTACGTTCAACATGACGCTGACGGAGGACACCAAGCTCGCTTGGCACTTGGTGCGCTCCTCCGGCATCGTCGCTTACGTGCTGCTGCTTGCATCGACGGTATGGGGGCTGTTCCTCAGCAGCCAATTCGTGAAGAACTGGTCGCCGGGGCCTGTATCGCTCACGCTGCACAGCACGATCTCGTGGTTGTCCTTGCTGCTTGGGCTGGTGCACGCGCTGCTGCTGATGTTCGACGACTACTTCACGTACACGCTCGCCGACATCTTCGTGCCGTTCACCGGCCCCTATCGCCCCGAAGTCGTGGGATTGGGGACGCTCGCGTTTTGGCTGCTCGTGATCATCAGCCTGAGCTTCCCGTTCAAGAAGCGGCTGGGCAACCTCACGTGGAAACGCCTGCACTACACCAGCTATATTGCGTTTGCGCTGGTCTCGATCCACGGCCTGTTCGCCGGCACGGACGGCGAGCTGCTCGGGTTTCGCCTGCTCGTCGGCGTCGGCGTCGTGGTTGTGGTGCTGCTGCTCGGCATTCGGATGGGCAAGGATCAGGCCAAGCCCGCACCTGCCGCCGCCCGTGGCAGGGCCGCACGGACCGCGCCGGAACGCTAGTCCCGGACGATTCGCCTCACGTTGGTGCCGGCGTCAGGACACTCACTGCGCCGGCTGAGCTGCGGGCAAAGGGGATGTGTAGCGTGAAGACCGTCCCCTGATCCGGCCCTGCACTATGCGCTACGATTCGACCGCCGTACTGGTCCAGCACGGCCTTCACAATGGACAGACCCAGCCCATTGCCCGGGTGTTTGCCGCGCACATCCTCCGACCGGAAAAAGCGATCGAAGAGGTGTTCGCCTTGCTCCGGCGTGAAGCCGATACCGGAATCCTCGACTTGAATGACCACGTCGTACGGTTCGCGCATCGCCCGCAAGCGGACTGTGCCGGATGCCGTGTATTTCACGGCGTTGTCGAGGAGATTATCGAGCACAAGCCGCAGGTCATTCTGGCTGATGGGCAGTTCCGGGAGGTTGGGCGCGATCTCGCTTTCAAGGCGCAAGCCGCGCTTCGCGGCTTCGATACGCCAGTTGCGGGCAAGGTCGTGGAGTGCGGATACCGGATCCGATGCCGGTTCCTGTTGGGTGTGGCGGCCTTCGTCGATGCGCGCCAGCACGAGCAGTGACGACACCAGCTCCGCCATGTGGTCGATCTCCTGCTGGATCTCCGTTTGATACGCTGTGCGTTCATCGGCTGACAGCATTTCGTCGTCCAGCGCTGATATGCGAAGCTTAATCGTCATCAGCGGTGTGCGCAGCTCGTGCGCGGCATTGCTCACGAAGCTGCGCTGGGCATTGAGCAGGTTTTCGACCTGATGGGCCAAGTGGTTAAAGGCTTGCGCAAGCTGACCGACCTCGTCCTGCGATTCGCCCTCGATGCGGGTGTCGAACGCGCCGCCCGCCATTTTGAGCGCGGAATCTCGCAGGTGCTGAATCGGGCGCGAAATTGTCCCGGAGATCCACAGGCTGGCGGCGATCACCGCTACGATCACCGGCAGCGTCCCGGTCACCAGCTCCAACCACCGCTGGCGGACCTCCTGATAGGCCGGCTCCATCGGCTCCGAAACGACGATATAGCCGATCGTCTCCCGTTCGTATTGAACCGGCACGGCGAGGTACAGCCAGTCCATGCCGTTGGGACCCGCACGGACATCGGCTCCGATCCGGTTCGCCTGCGATCCGAGCAGTTCCGGGGTGACGAGGCGCTGGTTCGGGGTGACATCGGCGTTCTCGGTATAGCCGACCACACTGAATACCCGGTCGACGATGATGTAGTCATGCCCGATCTCTTGCTGAATGGCCACCAGCAGACGCTGCATGCCCGTGGTGCCTTCCCCCTCAAGGTAGCGCTCCAAAGGCTCGACAAACGTGACAGCCACAGATAGGGCGTCGGTCTCGACGTGATGCTGGTGGAACTCGAGCGTCATCTGTTGGATGAGGCTTCCGCCAACGATGAGCGGTACGACCGTGCCCACAATGACAATCGCGATAAATGTCGTCAGGATGCGCTGGCGGATGGTTAAGCGTCTGAGCATCGACACGCTGTCTCTTAGCCCGGGTCCATAAAGCGGTAGCCTACGCCGCGCACGGTCTGCAGATAGACAGGATTCGCCGGATCGGCTTCCAGCTTGGAGCGCAGCCAACTGACGTGGACATCCAGCGTGCGGGTGTCGCCCAGCCAGTCCGTCCCCCACACCTCGTCGAACAGACGCTCGCGAGTGACGACCTTTCCGAGATTCGCCATCAGAAGCGACAGAATCTCGAATTCCTTGTGCCGCAGCGACAGCTCCACCCCGGCTTTGGTGACGGTATGAGCATCGAGGTCGAGGATGATGTCGCCGGCATTCAGGTACGACGGGCCGTGATCGCCGCGATCGAGCTTGACCCGTCGCAGCATGGCGCGTACGTGCGCTTCCAGCTCGCCGAACCCGAACGGTTTCACCAAGTAGTCGTCCGCCCCAAGTTCCAAGCCTCTGATGCGGTCGGAGGTGTCGTCCAATGCGGTGAGCATGATAATGGGGACGGCGCTGTGTTCGCGGATGGCCTGACAAACCTGCCAGCCATCCAGACCGGGCATCATCACGTCCAAAACGATCACGTCGGGCTTGGCGACGAGCGCGAGGCCCAGTCCGACCGTGCCGTGGTTAGCGACGATCACCGTATAGCCCATGCGCTCGAACGATCCGCGCAACGGGTCGGTCAACTTCGTTTCGTCATCGATAAGTAGAATATGGGGCATAGGCATGTGCGTCCTTCTGCCCACATTTTACTCCCGTCGCGCACGATTTAAGGCAGATTTAAGTCCACGCGCAGCAAACGCACCAACGGGCGGGCACTTAGCGCGCCATGCCCAGCGCCAACCACAGCGCCGGCCCCTGTCCCCACGGGAAGCCGCGCCCGGTAGCGATCTGCGCGTAATGGTCGGCGTCGCCCGGCGGGGTTGCGACCGACACGCCGTCGAGGAAGCCGTCCGCGAGGCGCTCTAACGTGCGCGTCCACGCGCGATCGACCATCGACCGCACGCCGTCGTCAATCAGCCTGCGCTCGACTCCCCACGTCAGCCCCAGCCCGAACATGGCCGCCAACGACGACTCTTCATACGTATCCGGACGGTCAAGCACGGTCGGCCATCCGCCGGCCGGGAACTGCCGCGTAATGAGCGCGCTCGCAAGCCGCCGGAAGCGCGCCGCCAGTTCGGGAAAGGCCGGATGTGCGTCGGGCAGCACGCCGAGCGTCTTGATCAGCCCCAACAGCGCCCAGCCGTTGCCGCGCCCCCAGAATGCGCCGTTGACCGTGCCGGTCTCCGCGTCGTACTGGTGATAGAACAGGCCGGAGGCGTTGTCCTGCAGCAGTGCACAGTACGCGCGGATTTGCGCCGCACCGGCATCCGTCCACGCCGCATCGCCGGTGACTGCGCCCAAGTGACACAGGAACGGCGCATCGACCTCCATGCAGTCCACGTACAGAAAGTCGTGATAGTCCGCGTGCTGCGGGCGGTGCAGGGCGGCCCCGTGCGCGGTGGTCGGAAGCCCACGCATGTATTCGGCCAGTTCGAGCGCGCGCGCTAGGAAACGCTCATCGCCGGTATGCTGATAGAGGTCGAGCAGCAGCGTGCCGGACGCGGAATGGTCGCGTTCCTCGATCGGCCGCGCCAGCCATGTCTCGTAAAGGTCAAGCACGAAACGCCGGCAGCCCAGTTCCGGCGCGTGCGCATCAGCGAGCCACAGCGCTTCGAGCGCGATGCCCTCGCCAAAGCCCCACATCTTGAACGGGTGGGCCATCGTGGCCCGCGCGATGTCGTGGATCAACGGCTGCATATCGGTCATCGGCTTACTCCCGGGGCGGCCAACAGGCCGGATTCATCAGCCCCACGGGTGCAGCGCCGTCAAGGATTTGGACGATGCTGTCGACCGCCATGTCGGTCGTGGCGATCAGCGACTCGCGGGTGTATGCGCCCAGATGGGTCGTCGTGAGGACATTCTCCAAACCCGCCAGCACGGCGTCGATTTGCCCTTCCACAGTGTGGACATCGAGCGCAGCGCCTGCGATTCGGCCTGTCCGGATCGCTTCGGCCAGCGCCGCGCTGTCGACGACCGGTCCGCGGGCGGTGTTGATCAGAAGCGCGCCGGGTCTCATGCGCGCCAGCGCCGCCCGGTCGATCATGTTAAGAGTGAGATCGGTCAGCGGCACGTGCAGGCTGACCACGTCCGAGTCTTCCAGCACACGGCCGAACGTCGTCATTTCGATGCCGTGCCGGGCAGCGAAGTCGATGTCGGGCGCGATGTCGTTGGCGATCACACGCATGCCGAACGCTTGCGCACGCACGGCCACCTTCTTGCCGATGCGCCCCAGCCCGATGATGCCGAACGTCTTGCCGGACAACTGCATGCCCTGCGTGCGCCGCCACTCCCCGCGCTGAACGCGGTTGTGAGTCGGCACGACATGCCGTGCGAGCGCGATCGTTAAGCCGATCGCAAGCTCGGCGACCGACGTGCTGTTGGCGCCCAGCGGGGCGGTGACGAGGATGCCGCGTCTATTCGCGGCGGAGAGATCGACGTTGTCCATACCGACGCCGTTGCGCGCGACGATGCGCAGGGCCGGACACGCGTCAAAGAACGCTGACGAAATGTCGTCCAGGCCGATGATCGCGGCTTCCGCTGTCCCGACGAATTGAGCGAGGGCGAGCACGTCCATCGGGTAATGCCCGTCATTAACGCGCACGACAATACCCCGGTCGCGGAGCGGTGCGAACGACTCGGGATAATCCGCCAGCATCGGCGGCGTTACGGCGACCTGTGTGATGTTCATACCGGCGCGGACTGCCAGCGGCGCAGCGCGCTTTCGTCAACGTCCACGCCCAAGCCGGGAAGGCTCGGCACCGTGACGAACCCGCCGGACACGTCGAATGGTGTCGCGAGTATGCCGTCGCCTGCAGGGGTTTGATCCATCGGCCATTCGCAGATCATCAGATTGGGCGCGGCGGCGGCCCACTGAATGCTGGCGGCCATATAGATCGCCGTGCCGCGGCTGATATGCGGCGCGATTGGCAGGCCGTAGGTATCGGCCAACATGCCGATCTTGCGGCACTCGCTCAATCCACCGGCACGGCCGACATCCGGCTTGATCAGGTCGAATGCGCCATCGGCCAGATAGTCGTTGAACGCCCAGCGTCCGGCCAGTGCGCCGCCGCCCGCGATCGCAATGTCGAGGGCACGGGTCAGACGGGCGTAATCGCGGCGCAGTTCCGGCGCAAGCGGCTCTTCCAGCCACAGCACGTCGAAGTCCTCAAGCATCCGGCCAGCCTGCCGCGCATAGGGAAAATCGTACGCGCCGCCCGCATACGCCGCGATTCCAACGCGCGGGCCGAGCCGCGACCGCAGCGCTCCGATCAGCGCGCGGTCGATGTCAAGCCGCACGCCAACCTTGACCTTGAGCGTCGTGAATCCGCGCGCGACCAACGTACGGGCCGCCGCGACGACGTCGGCGATGCCCGCCTCCCCGGCAGACACGCTGACCGACGGCAGGCACGAGGCATACAGCGGCACGCGGTCGCGCACCTGTCCGCCCATCAGCTTGCAGGCCGGAACATTTGCAGCCTTGCCGAGAATATCCCACAGCGCCATGTCGATGCCGCTTATCGCCTCCATCAGGAAGCCGGTGAAATGCCCGCGGATGCGCATACTGGCGTACATCGCGTCCCACAACGGCCCGATCTGGCGCGGGTCGCGGCCAAGCAGAAGCGGCGCGAGCAGGTCGTCTGCGGCGGCTTTGGCGACCTCGCCGGCAACCGGCGTGTGCATCTCGCCCCAGCCTACCAGCCCGCCGTCGGTTTCGATGCGGACGATCACGGCCTCGACGAAATCGGTGTAGACCGCCTTCAGCCGCCACGTTGGAGGATACTCGGTGCGTGCGCTGCCGGGATGCCCCGCCGGCAGCATGGCCGGTACATCCGGCGCGGCGTGCGATTGGCCCGCCGTCAAGATTGGCCGTCCGTCGTCAAACGGGATGCGCACGACAAAGGTTTCAATAGTGGCGATCTTCATAGTGTTTCCCTCGCTTTTCTAACCCTCACCCCCTGCCCCTCTCCCTCATGGAGAGGGGTTTCGCCAGCCGGCGCGCGCCTCTGCGTTGGTCCAACTTCAAATCGCTCTGAAGGTCGCACGAGCTAAATCTGGTGAAGTGTGTGAGACCAATTGGGACCTTTTCGTGTATTGACAGTCTCTGTCATTGCTTTGTGTTTCTGTTCCCCTCTCCCTGAGGGAGAGGGGTTAGGGGTGAGGGTTCCTACACCGCAAACCGCATAAGCGCGTCTTCATCGACTTCAATGCCGAGGCCGGGGCCGTCCGGTACCAGCAGGTAGCCGTTCTCGACCGTCATCGGGGCTTTCAGGATGGTGTTGCCGATCGGGTTGTTCCCGTACCAAAACTCCATCCATGTTTGATTCGGGAACGACGCCGCCAAGTGCGCGCTGGCCGCAAACTGCACCGCCGATCCGATGCTCACATGCGGAGTTACCGCTTTGCCGAACGCGTCGGCAATCTCCGCGATGCGCCGGCACTCGCTGATCCCTGCTGTGCGGCACACGTCCGGCTGAACGACGTCGATACTGCCGGCCAGCATCAGGTCGCGCACCTGCCAGCGGTTGAAGATCTGGTCGCTGGCGATCGGGATGCTGAGCGCCTGCGTCAACTGTGCGCTGAGTTCGAAGTCTTCCGGCGGCACCGGCGCTTCCAGCCAGCCGACCTCGAGCGGCTCAAGCCCGCGGCCGAGGCGCAGGGCGTCGGTCAGGCCGTACATACCGGCAGCGTCGACGAAGATCATAAAGTCGGGGCCGAGCGTGTCGCGGACGGTTTGCACCGAGCGCAAATCGCCTTCGACGCCGAGTCCGATGCCCATCTTGGTGCCGTGGAACCCGCGCGACCGAACGTCTTCGGCGGTGGCTTGCAGGCGATCCCACGCTTCCGGCGGCGAATCGGCGCGCATGCCGGGGATTCCGGAGGCGTAGATTTTGATGCGGTCGCGGAACGCCCCGCCCAACAGCGTGCTGACCGGCAGGTCGTATGCCTTGCCGGTGATGTCCCACAGCGCAATGTCGATCCCGCTGATGGTGTCCATCCAGAAGCCGTGCGATCCGCCTCGAATGCGCATCGCGCCGTACAGCCGATCCCACTGCAGCTCGGGGTCGGTCGGATCCTGGCCGATCAACAGGCCGGCGGCGAGGTCGCGTACCGCAGTCGCCGTGATACGCGGCGCGACCGGCGACTTTGCCTCGCCCCAACCGACGATTCCGCTGTCGGTTGTGATCTTGATCATCGTCGTGTCGACGGTGGTCGAATAGGCGGCGCGGCTTCGCCAGAAGTAGGGGAACGTGCTGCGGTCGTCGCCGGGTGGCAGGCCGGGCGCGGCCTTGTCACTGGACTTGGCGTGCCCCCACGACTGATTGCCCCAGTAGACCTCTTGCATCGAGGCTTGAATCGGGATCGCCTCAACCGACGCAATCTTCATAACACGCTCCTATGTTGAGTGATGAGGGTGAAGTGATGGGTGATGAGTCAGGGGGACAGCCACACGGATTCGGAGACGCGTTGTAGGGGCGACCCGGCGGGTCGTCCCCTCAAATTCAGCGATCATTTGTCCACACAGAAGAGTCATTTCGCATCCTTTGTGTTGGGGCGCTGCCCCAAACCCTGCCAGAAGGCTTTCGCCCTCTGGGCTCCCGATCCCGCTGCGCAGAGATGGGGTCAAGGGGTGCAAACCCCTTGAAGAGGTTCATGCCTACCCCGCGTACAGCTTGCCATGTTGTCCACCGTCCACGATCAACACCTCGCCGGTGATGAAGTCGGCGTCGTCGCTGGCGAGGAACGCGACCGCCTTGCCGATGTCCACTGCTTGACCGACACGCCCGCGCGGGATATACGGCAGGCGGTAGGCGATTGCGGACTCGACGTCGTCCATCTGCGACTGCCACATCTCGGTCATAATGACGCCGGGGGCGACGGCATTGACGCGGATGTGCGGCGCGAGGTCGATGGCGAGGCTCTGTGTGAATCCGATGATGGCGGCCTTGGTGGCCGGGTACGCGCCCATTCCGGCGATTGTCCGCAGCGCATTGATGGACGAGATGTTGACGATGGCCGGGTGTGGGCTGGCGCGCAGATGCGGCAGGCATGCCTTCACGCACAGCATCATACTGGTCATGTTGACTGACCACACTCCGTTCCACGCCTCCAGCGTGAGGTCGTCGAACGCCTGCCGCACGACGATTCCGACGTTGTTGACCAGCACATCGATCCGCCCGAACTGCGCGGCAGTCAGCATCACCAGCGAGTCGACGCTGGCTGGGTCGGTGACATCGGTCTGGATGAAGTGTGCGGTCAGGCCGCGCTCGGTCAGTTTTTCCGCCGCGCGCTGGCCGGACTCCGGGTTAAGTTCGGCGATGACGACCGCCGCGCCGCGCTCAGCCAGTACCGTCGCCGTCCCGAACCCGATTCCCAGCCCGCCGCCGGTGACGATCGCAACGCGATCTTGAAACGCATTCATCACGAACCGCCTTTAGCGATACGGGTACTCCGGCAGGCACGCATCGGCGATCATTGGCCACAGATGATCGATAGCGCGGATGTCGCCGGCGTCGAGGTCGGTGCGCTGGGGATCGCGTGCGTGCGGGGATTTCAGCACGCCGCGCCGCCACAGCACGAACTTGTGGAACGACACGCCGTACATCGCGGCATAGTTCAGCAGCGGAAGCACGCGGTTGCTGAGCGCCTCGGCCTCGGCTTTGTGGCCGGCAACATACAGGTCGTAGATCTTCACCTGCACGTCGACCAACCCACCGGCGGGCATGTTGCCACATGCGCCGCGTTCGAGCTCGTCCACGAGGTAGATGCCGTTCGCACCGCCGAACACGCCGTCGCAGTGCTCGCCGGCGAGATCGAGGATCTTGGTGATGCGCTGCAGTATCGGCGGAACCTCTTCCTTGATGTAGCACAGGTTCGGCACGGTCTGCAGCAGGGTGGCGAGCTCGGCAGGGCCAAGCGGCGTACCGACCGGGGCCGGCGCGTTCTGAATCATCAGCGGGATGCCGAGGCCGGCCAACGCCTTGTAGTAGGCCTCGACCTCCGGCTTGGCGGCCTTGCGCAGGTAGGGCGGCATCGCCATCAGCGCATCGGCCTTGTGGGCGATGGCGTGCTCGGCAAATCTGAGCGCCATGTGCAGCGTGATAGCCTGCACGCCCACGACCAACGGCACGCGCCCGTCGATCGCCGTGGACGCGAACTCGACCACCTCGAAGCGCTCTTCGTCGCTGAGCGAGAAGAACTCGCTGGCCATCGCTGGCAGCACGAGCCCGTGCACTTTCGCCGCGATGCAGTAGTCGATCTGGTTGGCGAAGCTCTCCCAGTCGATGCGGCCGTCGTCGGAAAATGGGGTGTGCAGAATCTGGAAAATGCCTGCCAGCGCCATAAGGACTCCTCGCTCGGCGGTGAGTTGCCGGTCTCCGCAGGATGCTCTATACTGTATCGCATGATGTGAATTATTTCTACAATATAGGATGATTTCCTATGAATTGGATCGTGGACGCACATCTGGACTTGGGTTGGAACGCGCTCCAATGGGGCCGCGACCTCACCCAGTCCGTGCACACGATCCGCGCGCAAGAGGCCGGCACGCCCGGAAAAGGCCGCGCGCAGAACACCGTGGCGCTGCCCGAGATGCGGCAAGGCAAGGTCGCGCTGTGCTTTGCGACCTTGATGGCGCGCAGCACCGGTGTATTCAACCCGATCGTGGACTTTCGATCGCCGACCCAGACCTACGGCATCGCCCGCGGACACCTCGCCTACTACCACGCGCTGGCGTACAGCGGCGAGGCGGCGATCATCACCGACTCCGCGGCGCTCGACGCCCATGTCGCATCCGTCGAAGAGTCGCTGGCGCGCACCGGCGCAGCCCCTCCGCGCGTCGGCATTGTGATCGCCATGGAAAGCGCCGACGCGATCCTCGATCCCGCCCAGCTCGGCGATTGGGTGGAGGTCGGCGTGCGGGTCATTGGGCCGGCGCATCAGGGCATGGGCCGCTACGCTGGCGGCACCGGCGTCGAGGGCGGTTTGACGCCTGCCGGACTCGACCTTCTCGATCAAATGGCTGCGCATCGTGTTATCCTCGATGTTACGCACCTGTCAGACCGCGGGTTCTGGCAGGCGCTCGATCGTTTCGACGGCGCAGTGATCGCCAGCCACAACAACTGCCGCGCGCTGGTGGCGCATCAGCGCCAGTTGGACGACGCGCAGATCAAGGCGCTGGCGGCGCGTGGCGCGGTCATTGGCGCGGCGCTCGACGTATGGATGCTCGAGTTCGGCTTCGTGAAAGGCCAGAGCAGCAACCGTGGCATCGGCTTGGCGCGCGTGGCGGAACATATCGACCACGTGTGTCAGGCGACCGGAACGCCCGTCACGCCGCCATAGGCTCCGACCTCGACGGCGGATTCGGCCGCGAGCAGGCGCCGGACGACCTCGACACCATCGGCGACTTGCAGCGCCTGATCCCGCTGCTGCAGGCGCGCGGTTTTTCCGATAGCGACGTCGAAGCGATCATGCACGGCAACTGGCTTCGTATTTTGAGAGAGGCATGGCGATGAGAACCAAGAGTCCGACGGTGGCAACCGGCTTGACGCAAAGCGTGTCGCGTGCGCTCAGCATCCTCACCTGCTTCACCGATGAGACGCCCGAACTGCGCATGACTGACATCAGCCAGCGGCTCGACCTCACCCCCAGCCTGGTCTCGCGCCTCCTCGGCACGTTGGAACATGACGGCTTCGTCGAACAAGACCCGGCGACCGGTATGTACCGGCTTGGCCGCGCGATCCTGACGCTGGCCGGCGTGACGCTCAACCACAACCACCTGCGCAACGCGGCCCTCAGCGAGATGCAGGCCGCCTCGCAGCGGGTGAACCTCGGGGTCAACCTATCGGTGCTGGACGACGACAAGATCATCTATCTGGCGCACATCGAGACGCCGGACAATCCGCGCCCGTACACGTTGATCGGCAAGCGCAACCCGCTGCACGCCACCGCCATGGGCAAGACGCTGTTGGCACATCTTCCAGAACCGCAGCGCATCAAGTTGGTCGACCGGCTCAGGCTGATCCCCTACACCGTCAAGACGATCACGACCAAACCCGCCCTGCTCGAACAGCTCGATCAGATTCGCCAGCAGGGCTACGCCATCGAAAACGAAGAGCTGGCGCTCGGACGACTGTGCATCGCCGGTCCGGTCCGCGACAAATCCGCGCGCGTCGTCGGGTCGATCAGCTTCAGCGGGCCGCTCAGCCAAACGCGCTGGGACGCGCGCCGGGCCGAGCTGGTCGAAAACATCATCGAACTGTGCGACCGCGTCTCGATGCGGCTGGGGTACATCACCGCCGCCGGGATGATGTAGGAATGGACACGATTGCGGAGGCTTCGCCTCCACACCTCCACAAGGGGTTTGCACCCCTTGACCCCGTCTCTGCTGCGCGGGATCGGGAGTCCAGAGGGCGAAAGCCTTCTGGCGGGGGGCGGGGCAGCGCCCCGAATGGACCGGGTAAGTCACAGGAGTAGGCATGAGCCGCATCACCACCGTTGAAGCCATTCCCGTCCGCATCAAGCGCGACGTAGCGTATTTGGGCGCGCTGCCGCAGGGTGCGGGCGACCGGCAGTATTTCGTGCGTCCGCCGTACCGGGCGCTGTATTCGGCGTATTTCGAGACGACGTTCGTCAAGATCGTCACCGACGACGGCGCGGTGGGCTGGGGCGAGGCGCTGGCGCCGGTCGCGCCGGAGGTCGTGCAGACGATCGTCACGCAGCTTCTGACGCCGGTTCTGGTGGGCCGCAGCCCGCTCGATGGCGGCGTGTTGTGGAACGTGATGTACGACCTGATGCGCGAGCGCGGCTACTACGGCGGGTTCATGCTGGACGCCATCAGCGCGTGCGACATCGCGCTGTGGGACCTGCGCGGCAAGCTGCTGGGTCAGCCGGTGTATCAACTGCTCGGCGGGGCGTACCGCGAGACCATCCCGTGTTACGTCTCCGGACTGCCGAAGCCGACCGACCCCGAGCGCGTTGCTTTGGCGCTCGACTGGACGACGAAGGGATTCCACGCCTTCAAACTCGCGGCCGGGTTTGGCGTGAAGGAAGACACCGCCAGCATCGCCGCGCTGCGCGACGCGCTGGGGCCGGACTCGCCGCTGCTGCTCGACGCGCATTGGGTGTACTCGCTGGACGAGTCGGTGCGGTTGGGGCGCAATCTGGAGGCGCTCGACGCGGCAGTGCTGGAAGCGCCGATCAACCCGGAAGACATCGACGCGCACGTTGAGCTGGCCCGCGCGATTGCGATCCCGGTCGCCATCGGCGAGACCGAACGCACACGCTACCAGTTCCAGCCGTGGCTCACGCGGCGCGGCGCCGACCTGCTTCAGCCGGATGTCGGGCGTGCCGGGCTGTCCGAACTGATCAAGATCGCGCAGATGGCCGAGACGTTCAACATCCCGGTCGCGCCGCATCTGAGCGTCGGATTGGGCGCGTGTATCAGCGCGTCGATCCACGCCGCCGCCGCGATCCCGAACCTGTACATGCTCGAATACCAGCCGCCGGTATTCGAACTGGCGAACGCATTGCTCAAGACGCCGCTGGTGTGCGAACGCGGACGTTATCACCTGCCCGAAGGCACGGGGCTGGGCATCGAGATCGACGAAGCGCGCCTGCGCCAGTTGCAGTCGTAGGAGGCCGACGCGTGACTCTGCGTGAAATCTCTCGTTCTGCCGGGGCACTGCCCCGAACCCAGCCAGAAGGCTTTCGCCCTCTGGACCCCCGATCCCGCGCCGGCGGGCCGCAAGTGGCCACCGGCGCAGAGACGGGGTCAAGGGGTGCAAACCCCTTGTGGAGGTGTGGAGGCGAAACCTTAACGGCATCGACGTGCATAACATAGGAGGGATTTGCATAATATAGGAATGTATTCTATATTCTCGCTGTCGATCGCTGAGGGCGATTCAGTCAAGGAGGGAGGCCTTTGATTGATGACTGCCGTTACCAGTCCCCCATCCGCGCTTTCGATCCGTTGGAAACTAAGGAGAGTTAATCCATGAAGCGCCGTCTGATTGTTGTCGTCGCACTTTTGAGCCTAATTGCCGTGTTCTCCGTCTCTGCACAGGACGACCCGGTGACCCTCCGTTTAGCTTCGTGGCAGTGGGAAGATCCCGCCTACCTGCCGTTCTGGGAAGGCACCACTGATGCCTTCATGGAAGCCAATCCGAACGTCACGATCGAGCGCTTTGCGTTCCCGATCGACCAACTTTGGAACCAGATCAACTTGCAGGTTGCTGCAGGCACCCCACCCGAGCTGCTTGAGGTCACCGGCTTCAACGTGTTCGAGTACATGAACCTCGGCGTGCTGGCCCCGCTGAACGACTGCTTCGCCGGCACCGACATCGTCGAGAAGGTCGACGGACAGGACAGCTATGCCGTCGATGAAGAGGGCAACATCTATGCGCTGAACCTGTCGGCCCGCACGCTCGCGTTGTGGGTCAACAAGCCAATGTTCGAAGCCGCCGGCGTTGAAATCCCGACGAACTTCGAAGAGTTCAAGGCCGCGGCCATCGCGCTGACGAACCCCGCCAACGAAGAGTTCGGCCTCGTGCTGACCAACACTGCGCACTCGCGCTTCTACGAGTCGGTGCTCGACATGGTGGTCGGCTATGGCGGCCACTGGACGAAGGACGGACAACCCGCGTTCACCGAACCTGAGGTCATTCAGGGCGTGCAGTTCTTCAAGGATCTCTTCGATGCCGGCGTAATGCCGATCGGCGTCGACGGCGCGCCGTCGCAGTATGCGTTCTTTAACAGCGGCAAGGTCGCTATGACGATCGACGGCCCGTGGTACTGGGCGGTCGTCAGCGAACAGAATCCGGAACTGGCGGCTAACGTCGAGATCCACCGTATCCCGACCGACAGCGGCTTGCCGACCGGCGGCCCGAACAACCTGATCGGCATCGCCGCCGGCCTCGACGACGAGACGTTTGCAGTGGCGTGCGAGTACATCAAGTCGATCGCCACCACCGAGTGGGGGCAGGTCTGGACCAACAGCAGCGGCACGATCAACCCGGTCGAAGGCTCCGTCTCCGAAGGCTATCTGGGCGACAACCCGTGGTTCGCCTTCTTCGCCGAAGACCTCGCCAATTACGTGCCGGTTGCCGCGCCGGGCCTCGAGATCTACCACGGCAGTCTGCAATCCATGATCAACAACAAGCTGGTTGAGGTCATGTATGACGACAAGCCGGTCGAAGAGGCGATGGCCGAGCTTCAGGAAGAAGTAGAGGAATTCCTCGAAGACCAGATGTAATCCGCCGCGCTCCAACGAGGCAGATCGGGCAAACCCGGTCTGCCTCGTATTGGCTACTGAGTAGAAAGGGTGCCCGCGGTGACGTACACGCTTCGCGGCAGAATGATCCCGTATCTTCTGCTGGTGCCGGCGGCCATTATCATGGTGCTGGTCATCTTCTATCCGATGGTGTACAGCGCAGAGATCAGCTTTACGGATGCGCAGCTCTTGCGCTTCTCGCAGCGAGAATACGTCGGCCTCGAAAACTACACGCGCATGCTGAACCGCGACGACTTTTGGACGTCGGTTACGCGTACGCTGGTGTATACGGCCGGCACGGTGGTTATCAGCTACACCGTCGGATTGTTCGTCGCGGTCATCCTGAATCAGAACTTCCGCATGCGGTGGCTGGTGCGTACGTTGATGATCATCCCGTGGGCAACACCGTGGCTGGTCGTCACGCTGATCTGGTTCGTCATGTTCAACCCGCAGATCGGGCCGATCAATCAGGTTCTGAAAGGGCTTGGGGTCATCGAATCCGGCCGAACATGGTTGTATTCGTCCGACACGGCCATGCTCAGCATCATCATCACGACGAGCTGGCGGCTGTTCCCTGCCGTCACGCTGATCCTGCTGGCGAGCCTGCAGAGCATCCCGGCCGAGCTGTACGAGGCGGCCGAGGTCGATGGGGCCAACCCCCGCCAGCGTTTCCTGCACATCACGATGCCGTCGATCCGTACGGCCAGCATCACGATGATCACGCTGCTGACGATCTGGTCGTCCAAGCTGTTCACGATCGCATGGACGCTGACGCAGGGCGGCCCGGGCGATGCGACGCGCGTGCTGTCGGTCTACACGTATCAAGAGGCGTTCATCAACAACCGTCTCGGGCGCGGTTCGGCCTTGGCGATGCTGTCGTTCGTGCTGAGCTTGGTGCTGGTCGTGACCTACTTCGTCATCCTGCGCCGCGACGAGAAGAGGGTTGAAACATGAGCGCCTTTGCCGCCCACTCCCCTCGAAGTCGACCTCGCACTCAAGGCGCAAGCTCGCCGCCGCCACATGATCGCCGGTTTCGGCTTCTTCGTGTTGGTGGTGACATCGACCATCGCGGTGGTCTACCCGTTTTACTGGATGGTGATGGCCTCGTTCACACCGGAAGGGTACAGCCTCACCAACGCGCCGCTGCTGCTGCCCGACCAGTTCAGTATCGAAGCCTATCAGTCGATCTTCGCCGAACGCCCGCTGGCGACGTGGCTCGGCAACACCATCGCGATTACGCTCGGCGGGACGGCTATCGTCCTGCCTGCCGCGCTGTTGGCATCCTACAGCCTCAATCGCTTCCGCTTCCGCGGGCGAATGGTTTTCATCTTTCTGGTTTTGTTGTGTCAACTGCTGCCGGCGTCGGCACTGATCGTGCCGATCTTCCTGATCTTCCGGGATTTCAAGCTGATCGACACGACGCTGGGCGTGACGATCGCGTTCACGACATTCATGCTGCCGATGGCGATCTGGGTGTTGTGGGGGTATATCCAAACCATCCCGCACGAATTCGAAGAGGCGGCGCTGGTGGACGGATGCAACGGCTTTCAAGCCTTCATCCGCGTCACCCTTCCGCTGGCGATGCCCGGCATCGCCGCAACGGCGCTGTTCATCTTCCTCGAAGGCTGGAATCACTACCTGTTGGCGTTCGTGCTGACCAGTAACACGCAGCAGTGGGTGATCTCCCTCGGCCTGTATTCGTTCATCGGCCAATACGTGATCGAGATCGAGCAAATGATGGCGACGTCGGTAGTCGCTGCGCTGCCGGCGTTAGTCGTGTTTGCGATTATGCAGCGGTATTTGCGGGGCGGCCTCGCGCTAGGCGGCCTGAAAGGGTAAAGCGTTACTATGCGTGTCCTCGTTACCGGGGCCAGCGGGCGGATCGGTTCCGCGCTGGCCGACTATCTGAAATCGCAGGGCCATTGGGTGCGCGGCTTCGATCTCGTCAAGCCGTCGGACCGACTGGACGACGCCCTCGCAGGCAGCCTCAACGACAACGATGCGCTCGAACGGGCGCTGGACGGGGTCGAGGCGGTCGCGCATCTCGCCGCGCTCATGGCGTGGCATCCGAAGGATCTCACGCGGCTGTTCGAGATCAACGTCACCGGCACGTTTCAACTGCTGTCGGCAGCGAAGGGGCGCGGGCTGAAGCGCTTCGCGTTTGCCAGCTCGGGCGAGGTCTATCCCGAGCTGAACCCGCGCAGCCTGCCGATCACCGAAGACCACCCGACCCTGCCCACCAGCCCGTACGGCATGACCAAACTGCTGGGTGAGACGATGGTGCGCAACCTCGGCGAGCAGCACGACATCCCGTATGTCATCCTGCGCTTCTCGCACACGCAGACGGCTGACGAGCTGCTCGACGCGACCGGGCCTGTTTCCGGCCCACGCTTCCACGTCAACGCCAAGATTCGCCAGCTTCAGGGCATGCCGCAGACCGAGCCGGTGCAGAAGACGATCGCGGCGTTACAGGCCGTAGCCACCGAATCCGAGCAGCACTACATCAGCCTCAACCAGAACGGCGAGCCGTTCATGATGGGCGTGTGCGACGTGCGCGACCTGTGCAAATGGATCGCGCTGGGCCTCACGCATGATGCCGCCGTGGGCGAGACGTTCAACATCGGCGGGCGGCACAGCTTCAAGTTCGACGAGGCGATCCGCTACATGTCGCGGATCACCGGCCTGCCGGTGCGCGAGGTGCGGCTGTTCACCACCGACTACCGCTACGAAACCAGCATCCAGAAGGCCATGGACGTGCTCGGCTACGTGCCGGAGTACGACATTTTCAAGATGATCGACGACGCGGCGACGCGGCGGGTCGTCGCCAGCGTGTGACGATGAACGAACCACGCCGCTTCGATGTCGTGACACTGGGCGAGACCATGCTGCGGATCGTTCCGCCGCCGCCGCTGCGCCTCGGTCAGGCCGAAACGCTGGCGATCAGCTTCGGCGGCGCCGAGTCGACCGTGGCGGCCAACCTCGCGTGGCTCGGCCATCGTGCGGCGTGGTTCTCGCGCGTGCCGGACAACCCGCTCGGACATCAACTCGTGCGCACCATGCGCGGCTACGGCGTCGACTGCGACGCCGTCGCGTTCGATCCGAAGGCGCGGCTTGGGCTCTATTTCGTGGAGCTGGGGCCGTCACCGCGCGGGATTCAGGTCTGGTACGACCGCAAGCACTCGGCCGCCAGCCTGATGCGCCCCGAGGACGTCCCGGCCGGATGGATCGAGCAGGCGCGCTGGCTGCATCTCACTGGCATTACGCCGGCGTTGAGCGACACGTGTGCGCAGACCGTACGCGCCGCGCTCGACCGCGCGCGCGCTGCCGGCCTGACAGTCTCGTTCGACGTCAACTATCGCGCGCTGCTGTGGCCGCCGCAGACCGCCGGCGCGGCCCTCGAACCGTTGTGCAAAGCTGCCGACATCACGTTCGTCGCCCGCCGTGACGCCGATGCGCTGTTTGGCGTCAAAGGCGAGTTGGGCGATGTCGCGCACATACTGCACGACCGCTGGGGCGGTACGGTGATCGTGACGTCCGGCGAGCAGGGTGCGGCGGCGTATGACGGTACGACGGCGCATCATGTCGACGCCGTGCCGACCACGATCATCGACCGCCTAGGCGCAGGTGACGCTTTCACGTCCGGCGTGATCGACCAACTGCGGGCCGGCGCACCGCTGGAGACCGCCCTGCGTTTTGCCGCCGCGCTCGCCGCGCTAAAATTGTCGCTGGCCGGCGATATCGCCTTCGTCACCCGCGCCGAGGTCGAGCGCGTCATGCGCGATCAGTCCGCGCTGCTTCGGCGGTGAGGGGCAACAAGAGAAGACGATTTCCAAAGGGCTTTCGCCCTCTGGACTCCCGTTTCTGCGGTTTGATGCCGCATGCGGCATCAAACCGCGAGTGACGAGGTGCAGGAGTGCAAACTCCTGCCGGGGCTTGGGGCAGCGCCCCAACTGCTGCGTTGAAAGGGAATGTTCCATGACCGATATGTCGATCATCACGTCGACCGGCATCATCGCCATCGTACGCGGCGATCACGCGGCACAGGTCCACGCGATCGCGTCCGCGCTGCACGAAGGCGGTGTCCGCGCGGTCGAGGTCACGATGAACTCGCCGGGCGCGCTCGACATGATCGCCGGACTGGCGCGTCAGTGGCAGGGACGCATGCTGGTCGGCGCCGGCACCGTGCTGACCGTCGAGCAGTTCGACGCAGCGGTCGGGGCCGGAGCACAGTTCGTGGTGATGCCGGACACGTTCCCGCCGGTGATCGAACGCGCGCGCCAGCGGGGCATCGAGCCGATCCCCGGCGCGTATACGGCCACCGAGGTGCGCACGGCCGTTCGAGCAGGGGCGCGCTACGTCAAGCTGTTCCCCGCGATGCCGGCCGGCCCGAAGTACCTCGCGCAGCTTCGCGCGCCGCTGGACGACGTACATTTCGTCCCCACCGGCGGCATCGACGATCCGAACCTCGCGGATTTCGTGCGCGCCGGGGCGGTCGCGTTCGGCATCGGCAGCACGCTGGTCTCGCGCCGGTTCGACGGCTCGCCCGCGCAAATCGACTATCTGCGCGACACCGCCCAACTGCTCGTCAGCCTGTTCGCTCAGGCGCGCCGGGGGTAGGGGAAGTGATGAGTGATGAGTCTTGAGTGATGAGTAAGGGCAAGAACTGACGCAGCGCACCCAGCGGTGGGTCGTAGGGGCGACCGGCACTAGCCCTCACCCCCAACCCCCTCTCCCTGAGGGAGAGGGGCGAAACCGGCGCGGTGTCGTAGGGACGCGATACATCGCGTCCACGGGAAAGACGTTGATCCACAAAGGCTGCAGCGCACCCGGCGGCGGGTCGCCCGCGTGCATGCTCCGCAATCCGGCGCGGTGATTCGTAGGGGCGCGATACATCGCGTCCGACGGAGACCACGATATCGTGGGAATCATCAGGGCGAGCCGTGGGCTCGCCCTGTGTCCTTCTCTGTGTTCTCCGCGTCCTCTGTGGTTCAATCCGCCGTTTGCTGACGGACTCGCCCACAAATCACGCGATCGCTACTCGTCTCCGCCGACCGCCAACCGTACGTTGCTGGCCCGGATCTGCGCCTCGATGTCGCTGGCCGTCTGCGGGTTTTCGCGCAGGAACACCTTCGCGTTCTCGCGCCCTTGCCCCAACATCAACTCGCCATAGCGGAAGAACGCGCCACGCTTGTCGATGATACCGAGGTCCACCCCTAAGTCGACGATCTCGCCGGTCTTGCTGATGCCGGCCTCGTCGGCTGTGAACATGATGTCGAATTCCGCCTCGCGGAACGGCGCGGCCACCTTGTTCTTGGTCACGCGCACCTTGGTGCGGTTGCCAATCGTTTCGCCGGCGACCTTGATCGCTTGCACACGGCGGATGTCGAGGCGCACGGTCGCATAGAACTTGAGCGCGCGCCCGCCCGGCTGAGTCTCTGGACTGCCGTAGATAATGCCGACCTTCTCGCGAATCTGGTTGGTGAACATGACCGACACGTTGCTCTGCTTGATCGCGCCGGCCAGCTTGCGCAGGGCTTGGCTCATCAGACGAGCTTGCAGACCGACGTGGCTGTCGCCCATCTCGCCTTCGATTTCCGCGCGCGGGACCAGTGCCGCGACCGAGTCGATCACGATGATGTCGAACGCGCCGGACCGCACCAGCGTCTCGGTGATCTCCAACGCCTGCTCGCCGGTATCGGGCTGGCTGACGTACAGGCGATTGAGGTCGACGCCGATACGCGCCGCATAGGTCGGGTCGAGCGCGTGCTCCATGTCGACGAACGCCGCCAGGCCACCGCGCTTCTGCGCTTCGGCCACCACGTGCAAGCAGAGGGTCGTCTTGCCCGACGACTCCGGCCCGTAAATCTCAGTGATGCGCCCGCGCGGCACCCCGCCGACGCCGACCGCAATGTCCAGCGTGAGCGACCCGGTCGGGATGGTGTCGACGACCATGTGCGTCGCCTCGCCGAGCGCGACGATCGTGCCGTCGCCGAACCGCTTGGTCAAGTCGGAAAGCGCGCTTTCGAGCGCCTTGCGCTTGCCTTCTTCGACCGGTGCGCCGTCGGCGCCGTCAAACAGATCGCCGTCGTCCTGCTTTGCCTTGCGCCGAGGTGCCATCGCTCGATCGTCCTTCTCTGCGTATGTGGTATACATAGTCGTGAGTCTATCGCATGGAATGTTACCGCCAAATTTTAGCACATTTGGTCTATATCGGTCAACGGTCGATCACCGAGTGGAGAGTCCAACAATGAAGATCTACACAAAGACCGGCGACGATGGCTATACCAGCCTATTCGCAGGAGGACGCGTGAGCAAGGCGCATTTGCGCGTGGAGGCGTACGGGACGGTGGACGAGTTGAATTCGGTGATCGGCGTGGCGCGCACGTGCAGCCCGCAGGCCGAGGTTGGGCAAGCGTTGGTCGCCGCGCAGAATACGCTGTTCCACCTCGGCGCCGACCTCGCGACGCCGCTCGACGCCCAACCGGCGTGGGTCGTGCGCATCACGGACGAGGTCGTGACGGCGTTGGAGCGCGACATCGACGCGATGACCGAGCGCCTGCCCGAGCTGACGCAGTTCATCCTGCCCGGAGGCACCGCCGCCGCCGCCCAACTGCACGTCGCGCGGACGGTGTGCCGTCGCGCCGAACGCCTGACTGTCGCGTTGTCGGACAACGAACCCGTCAACGCCGCCGCCGCGGTTTACCTCAACCGCCTGTCGGATTGGCTGTTTACGCTGGCCCGCCTCGAGAATATGCTCGCCGGCGTGCCCGATGTCGTCTGGTCATCGCGGGAATAGTCGTCAGGAGTCAGGAATCAGTCGTCAGCCATCACGCGGAGTGCGCGCTGGCCGATCGTGCGTCGTAGTCGTAGGGGCGCAGCATGCTGCGCCCGCAGACAAAGCCCTCACCCCGCTGACCTCACCCCCGGCCCCTCTCCCGAGGAGAGGGGTGTAGGGCACGCGTGAGATTTCTGAAGCCCCTCGCCCCGCTTGCGAGGGAGAGGGGTTTGGGGTGAGGGGGCGCATACCCCGCCGCGGGACACCCTAACGGCACTCTCTGTGGCCTCTGGGTCCGTCTTTCACTCTAACACGGCCGCCGCATCCTTACGCACTATATGCGCGTCTTTGTAAGCCCCTCGCCCCGCTTGCGAGGGAGAGGGGTTTGGGGTGAGGGGGCGCAGCATGCTGCGCCGCACCTGACGACTGCCACCTCGTTTAGCCGGGCGTTTCAACGCTCGGCGGCTTGGGGGACGTCGTCTCGCGGACGACGTAGGAGGGGCGACCCATCGTGCGCAGGTGCATACGGGCGAGGTATTCACCGATGATGCCGATCGCCAAGAGCTGCGCGCCGCCGAACAGCGCGATGATCGACGCGAGGAACGGGAACCCCGGCGGGCTGCCTTCGAACATGTAACGCACCAGCACGTAGATCAGCACGCCGATCCCGAACAGCGTCATGCCGAAGCCCAGCACCGAGGCGATCCGCAGCGGCACGATACTAAAGCTGGTGACCATGTTGGCGGCGTAGTTCAGCAGCTTGCGGAACGTGTAGTTCGACGCGCCGAGCGTGCGCGGATCGTGACGCACCTTCACCGCCGAGAAGCGCCGCGTGCCCCACGTCAGCAGCGAGTCGAGCACGACGGTCGGCCCGTTGTAGTCGTTCGACGCGGCGACGATGTGCCGGCGCAGCGCCCGGAACGCGCTGATGTTGCGGGCGGTTTCCGCGCCCATCGTACTCTGCAGCGCCAGCTTAGTGATTTGGCTGGCGAGCGCGCGCAGACGGTTGTGCTCCTCGCGCTGCGGCGTGCCGTAGACGACGTCGAAGCCCTTGTCGAGTTCGGCCAGCAGTAGCGGAATTTGATCGACCGGGTGCTGCAAGTCGTCGTCCATCGTGACGATGACGTCGCCGGTGGCGGCGCGCAGGCCGCACAGCAGCGCGTTGTGCTGCCCGAAGTTGCGCGCCATCTTGAAGCCGCGCACGGTGCCGGGGTACTGCTCGGAAAGCTGCTGGATGACGTCCCAACTGTTGTCGCGCCCGTCATCCTCGACCAGCACGATCTCGAACCGTGCGGCCAGCGCCGGCAGCGCCTCGTGAAGCTGGCGCACCAGTTCCCCGATGCTGAGCGCGCCGTTGTAGACCGGGATGACGACGGAGATCGACTGCTGCACCAGTTTTGCGCGCCTCAATCTTGCAGGTAGCGCTGGCGCAGTGCGGCGTGCATGCGCGTGACGACACGCAGCACGGCGTCGGGGTTGGAGGTGCCGGGCGTGCCGCCTTCCTCGATGAACGCGTTGCGCAGGATGCGGCCCCAGTTGCCCGTGCTGCGCAGCTTGGTGTCGCAGATATACTGCTCGACCGTCTGGGCCTGCTGACCCGACGGCGGCACGAGCATGCGCTGCAAGCTGCTGTACACGTCGTCGATGTCGCGCGGGCGGATTTGCGCCACGTCGACCAGATGCTTGTGCAGGTAGATGCGCTTCATCTCATAGAACTCCGGCACGCTCATCTCGGTGCCGGCGGCGGTCGTGAGCGTCAATTCATGCCCGAGACGGTCGCTTTGCGCGTGCTGCGCGTGGAAGGTGTCGATGTCGAGCGGGCCGAGGATCGCCCACAGCGTCTTGTCCTCGCGCATCGGGTCGAGGTTGAGGCCGTGCTCGCGGAAGTAGTTCTCCATCAGCGCGTGGCTGAACTCGAAGTCGGTCAGCACGGCGGCCTGCCGCGACGCCGAAATGTTGACCGGCATGCCCGTCGACTCCAGCGTGCAGATGCGCTTGGTGCTGCCCAGGTCGGGGCGCAGACGGCCCATCGGGTTGTGCATGGCGCTGTTGGGGATGCCGAGGCCGTCCTCGTACAACAGCGCGCGCACGACCGAGTTGACGCGTTCGCTCTTGAGCAAATCGGCGTATTTGTCGAGGTCGCCGGGGCGCAGGTGCGGCGTCAGCGGCATGTCGAGCGTGCGTCCGGTGATGGTGGTCGACCGGATCGACTCGCGGACGCACAACAGCTCGGCGTCGCACGTGCCGTTGACGAACGGCCCGCCCTTGAGGATCGCGCTGTTGGCGATGGCCGTGGCGCTGCGCAGCAAGGTCATGAACTGCAAGAGGCCGAGCGCCTCCGGAGCGCGCCGCCACGTCGAGGTGGATGTGGCAGCCCTGAATACGGAAGACCTCGATCACGTTGGCGTCGGGGTCGATGCCGTACTTATCCTTCGTGCGCGCCAGTTTTTCGCCGTATTCGGGGACCGCGGCGTTGACCCACACCATCAGATCGCGCGCGGTCATCACCTTAGAGTCTTCGCTGAGCTTGAAGTCGCTCAGGATCGGGTAGGCCGACAGGATGGCCGTGGTCAGGCCGGTGACCTCGCTGGCGGCGATCAGCGACGCCATGATGCCGTCGAGCGACGCCCGCGTGAGCTGATAGCCGACGCCGGGCGCGACGTGGCACTCGACCTGATACTGGCACGCCTCGCGGTCGATCTGCGGGGTGACGCCGATCCGGCGCGCGTGCTGCGAGTACGCGCGGATGAACGTCTGCATCTCGTTTTCGACCGGGCCGCGCCCGTCCGGGTGCAGCAGGCCCAGCTCCAGTTCGGCACCCAGCGCGCGCATTTGGGTGGTCGGCGCGTCGGTGACCGCCAGATTGGTGTGATTGACCGACGGGTTGAAGTTGTACGGCACGACGGCCTTGGCGTGGGATTTGCCGCTGCGGTAGCGCGCGCTGACCGTGCTGCCCATCACGAACGTGTGGCCGTTGTGCTCGGCGAGGAACACGTTACCCTGCTCGGGCGGCGCGTCGGGATAGTAGGCGGTGATCGGCAGGCCGACGTGGTTATGCAGCGCGTCGAGGTCGAGCGGGGCGTCGCTGCCAGAGTCGGCCAATTCCTTGACGGCGTCGTTGAAGGCGCGCTTTCGGTCTTCGATCATCTGCCACGGAATCGACTCGCTGTACTCGACAAGCGTTTCGTTAGACGGCAGCGGAAGTTCCATGTCGACTCGGATCCTGTGACCTGCGTGCAGACCGGGGCAGCAGGCGTCCATTTTGGCGCACCGCGCGAGGGGATGCAAGTGCGCGCCGCACGGCGTTATCAAGCCGTAGGTGGGTGGCGGGGATGCGGCGACTAGGAGGCTTTCCGAGACGTGCGCGGAGACATCGCTTCCTCGCCTCTCCTGAGAACTTACTTCCTCTGGACTAGAATCTCTGATCTGATTTTCGCCGCGTGCCGGTCGAAAACATGAGATGAATAATTGTCTCGCTTAAGCACTGATACATTGTCCGCTTCGCGCCGCAGATCAAGTGAGGAGATACGTCGAAACGGGTCATCATACTTGGTATCGAATTGCATCTCTATCCCTTGTGTCTGTTTCTACCGTAGGATTCGTACGTGCGGCAATGTCCTGACTCTCTATTCAATGTAACTGCTTCTGCTGCACCTGCGCGATGAAGTCACCAACTGAAAGCATGACCCGTTGCAGGTCGGGGAGATATGCAGGTCTGACAGCTTGGGGCACGATCAGAATCACGTCCTTGCTGCGCATTTCATCTATCGATTCACGAGAAACTCGCGTATCGATCGTGCAAAGATGCTTTGAAGGAATCCTGTCAGCTTCGGTGAGTATCTGCCTCCATCGATCCTTTAGTGTGGATTTCGCCGCAAGCATAACCAGCAGCGAAGCGTTGAAGTCTGGATCATGATACTCGCTGCCGCCGGGAAACAGAAAGTCGGCCGATTTCTTCTTTTCAGTCCTCACTTGACGCTCGTACATTAGGCCGTGTGCGTCGAAGATGGCAGCCAGATGGTTTTCGAGCGCATGCCCCATCCTTGACTTCCTGCGGTTCTGCACCGAAAGCGAGTAGCTTATGAAGTCATCGACATCCTCGAAACCAACCGCAAGTTTCTCCTTCACCTGCACGGCCTCAATAGCCCGGAACAGATTCTCTTCGCACTGAATCCAGGTTGTGAGTGCAGTGTCTGGATCGACCTTCGCATCAACTTCTTCAACTGATCGCGCGAAGTCGGACATGTCTTTGGTTGATGGAAAGTGGTTCCCGAACCTTCGCGTGACAAGGTCCAGGTAGCGATCGCCATCAAACATGTCCACTGCGATCTCGAGAGCTTCAAGAATCTGTGATCTTGCAAACTCGATGGAAGTCGCTGACAAACTCTCCTCCGGAAGCAGGACGAGCTGTTCCGCTTCGCTATCGAACCCGAAGAGATAACGTGCAGCATGTACCCAACTGGAATCATTCTCGAACACAAGAGCGTGAACGCTCGAATTCTTGTCGCGGGCAAGCACAAGTAAGTCGCCTTCGGTTGCCCTTGAGAGAAAATCACCGTAGTAGTACAGTCGCCACTCAGAGCGGCCTGTACGGGCTGCACTCTTCACTCTGGCGTCATAAAACGTGAACGTACTGTCAGCAGTCACAACCTCTTCGTCTTCGCTGAAGTAATACCACTTGATTTCGCCTTGAAGTCGTTCGCTCGTCTGGAAGAAGTCTCGCAGCGCGGCCGCACCGTTCACTTCGTGTTGATTGGAACCTCGGCCAGGTAGATCTACAGTGCGCAAGACCTTTACTGCAACTGAGGAAAATAGATCAGTCAGTCTCATCTGGAGTCACACTTCCAACAGATAGTCGATGTTTGTAAGCGCATAGTTGCTCTCCGACAGGACATTTATCACAGTGCGGTTTCGGTGCGCAAATCTCCATCGTGAAATCCAAGAGCGCGTAATTGAAATTGCGCACCTCGTCACCGGGCGTAAGCGCATCAACAACGTCACGGACCCACTTCTTGCGTCTCGACTCCGCGTCGGTCGGTCGATCCATCAATCGCCCCACGAAGCGTACGATGTTAGCATCGATAATGGTGCTGCGCTTGTTCGCGTGAAGGCTGAGATACGCGCCAGCTGCGTACGGCCCCACGCCGGGGAGCTTCCGAAGCGCCTTCTCGGTTTCCGGCACCTCGCCGTACAGCCGCTGCAGAGTATCTCCGAGCCGCTTGAGCAGTGGCGCGCGCCACCGGAGCCCGAGCGGACGTATGACATCCTCGATTTCTTCTACCGATGCTGTTGCCAAATCAAGTGGCGTGGGGAACCTGTTCGTGAACTTAAGATATACCGGGATAACCGATTGCGCGCGCGTCCGCTGCAGCAGAATCTCCGCAGTCAGACCGTGCCATGGTTGCTCCGGGGCGCGCCAGGGAAATTCGCGGTAGTTTTCGGCACCCCAGCGGATCAAGACATCGCGAATTGTCTCAATTGTGCCTAGATCAAGATCGGCTGTGTTGGTAGCTTCTCTCGATCCTGTGTGTCGACCACGGGGCTGTTCAGGCACGCTACGACCTCCCTCGCAATGGCCTCCACGACCGGTACAGCGACAGAGTTTCCAAACTGCTTGTAGGCTTGCATATCGCTGCAAACGATCTTGAACGTGTCCGGATAGCCCATGAGCCGCGCGCATTCGCGCGGTGTAAGGCGCCGTGGATTCTTGCCGTCCTGCGGGATGAGTATTTCCGAGCCATCCTTGTAGTATCGGGCGCTCAACGTTCTGGTCACTCCAGCGAGGTCGACCAGCCCGAAACCGAAGCCATTGCCTTTTGCTTTGTGCTTACGGGCATAGTCCTGCAGATACGCCCAAAGATTGTCAGTCAAAGTGTATTTGTCCTCAACCTCTGGCTCCAGAATGTCCGCAACGCTGTGTTTTGCGTCCGTCAGCTCCGGAAACTTGAACGCACGCGGCTCGCGGAATCCGACGATATAGATCCGCTCACGATGTTGTGGCACAACACGCCGGGCATCAATGATTTGATACTCGACGTGATATCCCAGCTCATCTTGAAGCGTTTCCATGATGACTCGAAATGTCCGGCCCTTATCGTGTGTTCTCAGGTTCTTGACGTTCTCAAGAACAAATGCCGCCGGCTGCCTGTCGCGAATGATCCGCGCGACATCAAAGAACAACGTGCCTTGTGTCTCGTGCTCAAACCCGTGCGCACTTCCCAGCGCGTTGTGCTTGCTGACGCCAGCAATACTGAATGGCTGGCAGGGGAATCCGGCCGTCAATATGTCGTGATCGGGAATTATCTCCGAAGCGATTTTCGTAATGTCGCCTGCCGGGCACTCGCCGTAGTTGGCAACATACGTCTCCTGCGCATACTTATTCCACTCCGACGAGAACACGCAGGTGCATCCGGCACGTTCAAACCCGATTCGGAACCCGCCGATACCTGCGAAGAGATCGATAAACGTGAGCTTGCTGACTTTAGGCATAGATTAGCTTTGTCCGGGCAAATTCTACCCGCTGATTCTAGCACGAAAGGTGGCCGACGTGTGCGCCGCCGCGCCCCTATCCCAACCGGATGCGCGGGTTGAGCGCGGCGTACAGCAGGTCGGCGATCAGGTTCGCCAGCGCGAAGAAGAAGATCACCACCATCACGCACGCTTGCAGCAGCGGGATGTTCTTGCCCTCCACCGCCTCGATCAGCAGCGCGCCGAGGCCGGGGAAGCTGAACACGTTCTCGATCACGATCAGCCCGCCGATCAGCCAGCCCACGCTGAGCGCCACCACCGTCACGGTCGGCATCAGGGCGTTGCGCAGCACGTGCTTGACGATCACCGTGCGCCGCGGCAGCCCCTTGAGCGTGGCGGTCTGCACGTAGGGCTGGCGCAGTTCTTCCAGCATGCCGGCGCGGGTCATGCGCACGACGTAGCCGAGCAGCACGAACGTCGCCGTAATGGCCGGCAGGGTCAGCGTGCGCAGCCAATCGCCGAACGTGAAATCGGGCGCGATCAGCGCGGTCGGCGGGAACCAGCCCAACCCCGTAGCGAACACGTTGATCAGCACGACGCCGGTGACGAACTCGGGCAGGCCGACGACCGACAGCGACAGCAGCGAGATGAGGTTGTCGACCCACGAGTTCTGGCGCAGCGCCGCCACCACGCCCAGCGCGATCGACAGCGGCACGGCGATCACGAGCGTCAGCGCGGCGAGGCGCAGCGTGTTCGACAGGCGCGCCAGCACCAGCGGCTGAACGGGTGGATTGCCGGCGCTGTAGCTGATCCCCCAGTCGCCGGTGAGGAATCCGCCCAGCCAGTGGACGTACTGCATTGGCAGCGGATCGTTCAGGCCGGCCCGATCGCGGAAGGCCTCGAGTGCGGCCTCGGACGCCTCACGCCCGAGCTGCAAGCGCGCGATGTCGCCGGGCAGCACCTGCGTCAGCGCGAAGATCACGATCGACGTGAACAGCATAGTCACGCCCAGCAGGGCGATACGGCGGATCAGGAAGCGAGTCATGGCGCCTCACCCCGCGTCGCACAGACCTCACCCCCCCCCCCCCGGCCGCCCTCCGCCCTCCGGCCCCCCCCTTTCCCCTTCCCCCCCCGGCGGCGGGCGGGGGGGGGGGGGGGGGGGCCCCCCCCCCCCCCCCCCCCCCCCCCCGGGGGCGGGGGGGCCGGGGCGGGGGGCCGGCCGGCGGCCGCCCTCCCCCCCCCCCCCCCCCCCCCCCCCCCCCCCCCTGCCCCGCCCCCCCCCCCCCCCCCTCCCCCCGGGGGGGGGCGCCCGCGGGCTGGGCCCCCCCCCCCCCGGGGGGGGGGCGGGGGGGGGGCCCGGGGCCGCGGGCCCGCACCCCCCCCCCCCCCCCCACGGGACGACCCGGCGGGTCGCCTCTACAAGCCGTTCCGCGGCCTGCTCGTGTCGTCTACCCGCCAAGTTACATCTCTGCCGGTTCAACGGGGTATGCCTCCCGGGGTGACAATCGAAAGCATTCGCGACGAACCGCCTCGTGTTCACGTGTCGCTCGCTCGGTCTCTCCGGAGGGCGCGGTCCGGCTGCCCGCTATGCCCGCTCGCGCGACATGGCGACCAGATGGCGCGCTTGCTCAAGCCGTGTCGCCGTCAGGACGCGGGCCGCGAGCGCCGGATCGAGGCGCTTGAGCGCCGTGATGATAATGTTCGCCAGAGTCGACGTGATCACGACGAACAGGCCGAGGTTGTCGGGGGATGTCTCGAGGACCTTCTTGGCGTTCATCAGCGCAGGGGCGGCGTTGGTCGAGCGGCCGCGGCTGAGGTCGGCGATCAGGTCACAGCGGTAGGACTTGCTTGCGATCAGGACGTTAGCCTGTTCCTGTGCCGCAAAAAACTCGTCCCACGCGAAGCGCCCGATAAACGTCACCCGAACGATCGTCTCGTCGGCGTCGTCCCACTCTACCGTTACATCCGCCATATCGCCACTGCCTTCCAGCCAATCATTCGGACACTAGAGTCGTTCTCACACTTGAGAACGCAGTTGGCAGGATTATAGGTCACGATTGTGACGGCAAAGATTAAGGACGTCGGATGCGCTTACGTGCTGAAGACCCCTTGCACGACTCCCAGCGTGATGATCGCGATGCTCACGAGACTCGTGAGAAAGAACAGCCCGCCCATCACCTGCGGAATGCGCGGTTTCTCGGCAAACTCGTCCTTTACGCCCATGCGCCAGTTCAGCGTATCTTTGACGTTGAGCAGGATCGACGCCGCAACCATCAGACCCGCCGCGACCAGTTCAATCCCTGCGTCAAGCGGCGACAGCTGCAGCGCCAGCACAAGGCTGATCAGAATCGGTCCCCACATCAGCGCGCCGACATGGATCAGCCGGAGATATTTCGAGTAGTCCGGCTGCGATTGGCGCTGCAACGCAATGGGAATCCCGTTGACCAAGCCAAACGCGATATTGAGGACTCCACCGAGAATCAGAAGTTTGCTCGCATCATCCATGACGTGCCTCCTCCTCTCAAGCTTGTCCGAACCAAAGGGACAGGATGTGCGTTGATCAGGCGGCTTACTGCGCGCGCTCTCGTGCGATCAGCTCGCGGGCCTGTTCGACCGAGGCGACGCTGACGACCTTGTTGCCCAACTCGGCGTCGAAGCGCTTAAACACGTTGGCGAGCATCCCGATCAACGGGTTGATGACGACCACCAGCAGGCCGAAATTACCCGGGTAGGTGCGCATCACCTCGCGGGCGTTGTACAGTGCCGGCGCGGCCGATTCCATCACGCCGGGGCGCATATTGGCGATGATGTCGCAGCGATAGGGCTTGGACGCAATCAAATCCGCCGCCGTCTTATTGGCCGCGAAGAACTCGTCCCACGTCCATTTTCCGGAAAACTCGTTGCGGACGATCGTCTCGTCCGAGTCGTCCCACTGGCTGGTGACCGGCATGCAGGCCTCCTCGATCGACCGACGGGGGGAGGTGCCGCGCAGCGATAGTCCGCCGTGCTATACTGGATTATACGATCATTTTGAAAGGCGCGTGCGATGGCCCGAAAAACAGCCTCGATCAACGGGAACGGCGTCAAGCAGGCCGCCGTCCCTGAACCGTCCGCCGAACTCAAACGTAACCCCGGCATGCCGCTCGACCTCGGCTGGGTGAACCGGGCGCGGGTCAACCGCAGCGCCGCCGAGCGCCGCGCCAAGACGATCCCCGCCCGTCGCAGCGTCAAGCAGGACGCGCAGGCCGCATGGCTGCTCAAGGCCGTGACCTGCATCGACCTCACCACCCTCAGCGGCGACGACACGCCCTCGAATGTGCAGCGCCTCTGCGCGAAGGCGCGCAATCCCGTCCGCGAGGACATCCTCGAAGCGCTGG
>JADJWE010000008.1 GCA_016716525.1 Candidatus Flexicrinis affinis | reverse complement strand
TCTAGGGGCGCACCCCATTCCATTATGTGCCGCGTTTCAAACACTTAAGAGTTTGACCTAGATGGAAGTCAACCAAGCGGGCCTAAGTGACGTCTTCGGCTACTCGGTGCCGACGCTGATCAAGTACCGCTCGGCCGGCATGCCAGTGCTGCGCGAGCCCGCCGGCGCGGGCAAGTCGCTTGCCTTCGACACAGTCGAGGTGCACCGCTGGCTGGTGCAGCGCGCGGTTGATCAGTCGGCGCCTGACGAGGACCGCGAAGCGCTCGACAGCGAGCGCGAACTGGCGCTGCTGCGACGAAGCCAGCGCGAACTGAACGAGATCAAGAAGGCCGAGCAGGAAGCGGAACTGATACCCGCCGACGACGCTGTCCGCGCGTGGTCTGCCATTCTCACGGCGTTTCGCTCTCGCATTCTGTCCGTGCCGCCCCGCATGCGTTCCCGCCTGCCCGATATGCCTGATGCCGCTTACGACGAATTGCAGCACCTGTTGAGAGAGGCGCTTGATGAGCTATCACGTTCTGACCCCATCGGTCGTTCGGAAAGCGCTTCAGACAGTAGCGCCGCCGCCTGACCTCACGCTGTCGCAGTGGGCGGACACCTATGCGGTGCTATCCCCTGAATCAGCGGCGGAGCCCGGGCGCTGGCGCACGCTGCCGTACCAGAAGGGCATTCTGGACGCCTTCACAGATCCGAAGATCGAGCGCGTCACGTTCATGAAGTCGGCGCGCGTCGGCTATACCAAGGCGCTGAACTGGGCGGTCGCCTACCACATGCATCAGGACCCGTGCGCGATCCTGCTCGTGCAGCCGACCATTGACGACGCGCAGGGCTATTCGAAGGACGAGATCGCGCCGATGCTCCGCGACGTCCCTTGCCTGCAAGGGCTCGTGACGGAGGGCTACCGGGATTCGAGCAACACGATTTTGAAAAAGCTGTTTCCGGGCGGCTCGCTGAACCTCGTCGGCGCCAACAGCGCGCGCGGGTTCCGCCGTCTGACGTGCCGCGTGGTGCTCTTCGACGAGGTCGACGGCTACCCGCCGACGGCCGGCGAGGAAGGCGATCAGATAGCGCTCGGCATCCGGCGCAGCGACACGTTCTGGAACCGGAAGATCGCGATCGGCAGCACGCCGACGATTTCCGGCCTGTCCCGCGTCGAGCGCTCGTGCCTGGCGTCGGACCAGCGCCGCTACTTCGTGCCGTGCCCGCACTGCGAGCAGCCTCAATACCTGAAGTGGGCGCAGATGAAATGGCCTGAAGGCAGGCCGCACGAGGCGCACTACGTCTGCGAGCACTGCCAGCGCGACATCGACCACCAGCAGAAGCGCTGGATGGTGGAGCGCGGTGAGTGGCGGGCTACGGCTCCGTTCACCGGGCACGCCGGCTTTCACTTGTGGGCGGCCTACAGCTACAGCCCCAATGCGACGTGGGGCAAGCTTGCGGAAGAATGGATGGCGGCGCAGTCTGACCGCGAAGCACTGAAGACTTTTGTTAACACGGTGCTCGGGGAGCCGTGGACCGAGAAGGGGGAGACGGTTAGCGGCACCGCGGTGTACGAACGCCGCGAGGTATACAAGGCCGCGGTCCCGAATGGCTCCGTGATTACCGCCGGTGTGGACGTGCAGGACGATCGCGTAGAGGTGGATCTTGTGGCATGGGGGGAAGGCGAAGAGTCGTGGTCCGTCGACTATTGGCGGATTTACGGCGATCCGGCACGGGCGGAATTATGGGACGAACTGAAGCGCCGATTGTCGACATCATGGCTGCGCATTGACGGTGCGCAGATCGAGTGCCGGTGCGTGTGCATCGACTCGGGCGGCCACTTCACGGACGAGGTCTACGCCTTCAGCCGCAAACACGGCGTGCGGTGGGCGGTACCGATCAAGGGCGCGTCGGAGGGCGGCAAGCCGATCGCCATGTTCCCGCGCACGCTGAACCAGAAGCGTGTCTACCTGACGCACGTCGGCACGGACACGGCGAAGGAGCTGATCTATCGTCGGCTGAAGGCCGACGAGCCCGGCCCCGGTTACATGCACTTTTCGAACGCGCCGGCCTACGACGCCGAATACTTCCAGCAGCTCACCGCCGAAAAGGCTGTCACGAAGTACCGCAACGGCCGGCCTTACGTGCAATGGGAAAAGCTGCGGCCGCGCAACGAGGCGCTGGACTGCCGCGTGTACGCGCTGTGCGCCGTTCGCATCCTCCAGCAACACGGCGGCATTGCGCTTGAAACCATCGACCCCGACGCCGAGCCGCCCGAGCCGAAGCCCGAGCCGCCGCGGCCGCCGTCCTTCATTCGGCAACCCGAAGCCCCGCGCCCCGGCGTCAAGTCGTGGTTCGGCAATTACCGGAGATGAGCATGCTGCCAGACTCAGACGAGCGCCAAGTCGCGCCAACTCTCGACGGCATCCGCCGCGATCACGTCGCCCGGTACGAGTGGGCGCGGCAGTACGTGCGGAATCGCACCGTGACGGACTACGGATGCGGTGTAGGGTATGGGACGCGCCTGCTTGCCGAAGTGGCGACTGTCGCAATCGGGGTGGACTGCGACCAGCCGGCGATCAACTACGCGCGCCAGCACTACGCGAGCGCGGGCGCCGGCTTTGTGCTGGACGACGCGATCGAGGCGGCGCGGCGCTCGGAGTCCGCCGTGGCCGTCGCCTTTGAAATGATCGAACACATGCCGGACCCGCTGCCGTTCCTGCGCGCCCTGAACGCTGACACCCTGCTCGCCAGCGTCCCGAACGAGCACGTATTCCCCTGGCACGACGGGATCAAGTTCCACCACCGGCACTACACCCCGGAGGACTTCGAGAGCCTGCTCAATGCCGCCGGCTGGGAGGTCGTCGAATGGTGGGCGCAGGAAGGGCCGGAGTCCGCCCCGGCGCGGGACATTCAGGGCCGGACGCAGATCGTCGTCGCCCGCCGCTCGCTGAATCCCAAGGGCGAGACGTGGCGCGCGCTGCCGCCGCCGCCCGACGTCCGCTACGTGACACAGGCGCGCTGGCAGCACCCGACCGGCAAGGCGCCGGAGACCGTCATGCTGGTGGGCCTCGGCCCGTCGAAGTACGAGCTGACCGAGGCCATGCTGCGCCACGACTTCACGCCGTGGTGGGACGAGCTGTGGACGATCAACAAGGGGATCGACTTCCTGCCGACGGCGGACGTCGCTTGGATCATGGACGACGTCTACGACTACGCCACCCGTCACCCGGCCTACGGCGACAGCATGCGCCGCTTCCGGGGCAGCATCATCGGCCAGACGACGATCCCGAACGATGGCTCGATCCCGTTCACTGAGTACCCGCTCAAGGCCGTCCTGCAACACTGGGGCATGTCCTGCCACAACTGGCTGCACACGATCTCGATCGGCTACATCCTCGCCTATGCCGGCTTCATTCGCGTGAAGCGGCTGATGCTCGCCGGTGTCGACCTGTCGTGGCCGCACCGGCCGGACTTGTCCGAGGCCGGCAATGCAGTCGTGTGCTACTGGATCGGCCGCCTCGAAAGCATGGGCTGTGCGGTCGAGATCAACAGCACGTCGACACTCAACGCGACGAACATGCACGGCCGGTATGAGTGGCGGCACCTGTACGGCTACCTGCGGCAACCGGAATTGATCCGCGCCTAGACCCTTAAACACCCGGATGAATAGTCGCTAGGGGGATTATTGCAATCCTGAATTAACGTGTTCTATCAGTGCAAGCCAGCATGGATCTGGCTACCGCACAAGCACACCTCGACGCCTGGCTGGCGGTCGACTTGGCGCTCACCTCGGGGCAGGCGTATCAGCTCCCCGAAGTCGGCGTCACGCGCGTTGACGCGCGCACGGTAGCGCAGCGCATCCAGCACTGGGAGCGCGTCGTCGCGCGCTACACGGCCATCTCGGCCGGCACCAATCAAGTCACCCTGGCCAGTTTCTCGTGAGCTGGCTCGACCGTTTTCGTTCACCCCTGACGCTGGCGCAGCGGGAGGCCGCCATCGAGCGCGCCCGACTGGATGCTGTCTCGCTGCGTCAGCGGCGCGAGGCCAGCGAGCGAGCCTACGACGCGGCCCAGCGGTCCCGGCATCGGCCGATGCGCGGCGATCAGCGCTCGGGCAACGCTGTCATGGATCACGCGCGCTACAGCCTGCGCTCGTGGGCGCGTCACCTCGACGAGAACCACGACATCGCCGTCGGCGTGCTCGACGACCTCGTGAAGAAGATCATCGGCTGCGGCATCGCGATTGAGCCCATGATCAAGGCGCCGGGCGGCAAGCTGGCTAAGAAAACGAACGACACACTCCGCGCGCTGTGGGCTGAGTGGACGCAGAGCATGCCGGAAGCGTCCCGCACGCTGCCGTGGCCGTCCATTGAGGCCATGGCCTGCCGAACGTGGCTGCGTGACGGCGAGTTCCTGATCCAGCACCTTGAGTCCGGCGCCCCGATCCGTCACCGCTCGCGCGTCCCGTACTCGATCGAGCTGATCGAGGCCGACTACCTGCCGTTCGACTGGTCGCGCGCGAGCACACCGACGCAGAACCGGATCGTGCACGGCGTCGAGTTGACCGACTGGCGCGAGCCAATTGCCTACTGGCTTTATCGCGAGCACCCCGGCGACCTCGGCCTGCTCGCCAACCCGACAAGCCTGCTGCAAGTTCAGTCGGAACTGAAGCGCGTCAGCGCCGACGTGATCACGCACGTGAAGTTCGCCCGCCGCTTCGGCCAGGTGCGCGGCGTGTCCGTGTTCCATTCCGTCCTGCAGCGCCTCGAGGACATCAAGGAATACGAAGAGTCGGAGCGCGTGGCTGCTCGCGTGGCCGCGGCGTTCTGCGCCGTCATCAAGCGTAACGGCGACTTCAGCGCGACGAGCGCCGCGGACGGCAGCCGGATCATGGAAATGAACCCCGGCATGATTTTCGACAACCTCCTGCCGGGCGAGGACGTGCAGACGATCGGCACCGATCGCCCGAACACGAACCTCGAAAACTTCCGCAACAGTCAGATCCGCGCCATCGCGAGCGGCACCGGCACGTCCTATTCCGGCGTGTCCCGCAACTACAACGGCACCTATTCCGCGCAGCGGCAGGAGCTCGTCGAGTCGTGGGTCGGCTACGAACTCATGCGCGAATACCTGTACGGCGTGTTCTACCGCCCGATCTGGCAGCGCTTCGTCCGCATGGCAATGGCCGCGGGCCTCGTGTCCATGCGCGAGATCGACACCAACACCATGTTCGCCGTCGACTTCGTCGGCCCGGCGATGCCGTGGATCGACCCGATGAAGGAAGTCGAAGCCTCGGCCAAGGCTGTCGAGGTCGGCTTCAAGTCGCGCCACATGGTCATCCGCGAAAACCAGTACGACCCGCAGGTCGTTGACGAACAGATCAAGGCAGATCCGCTACGCGATCTGCTCACCCCGAAACCAGCCGCAACGGCAACGCCGAAACCCAAAGCCGACGCCAATGCGGACCCCCAACCCAACGCGGCCGAGGCCGCATAGGAGCCGTTCATGGCGAAGGAAAACGAGATCACGGAGAAGCAGCCGGCCACCGTCGAAGAGGCGCGCGCCGTGCACAACGCGAAGCTCGACACACTGGTCGCAGCCAACAAGGCGCGCAGCCGTCGACATGCGCAGTTTCTCGTGAACGCTGGCGCGCTGCGGCTGCCGTGAAAGAGCCGTTGACGCGCGAGCTGCGCGAAAAGCTGACGAGCGAGACGTTCTACCGCGAACTCGCGCTCGACATCCGCGCGGCCGACGAGGAAGCCCGCACCGTTCCGGCGTCCATGTCGAGCGAGACGCCCGTCCGGCGCTGGTTCGGCAACGAGATCCTGAGCCACGAGGCGAGCGCGGTGAACCTCGAGCGCGTCAGTGGTGGCGCGCTGCCGCTGCTGTGGGGTCACGACACGGACGAACTGCTCGGCGCCGCCGAGGGCTTCCGACTCGAAGGTGGCCGGCTCACCGGCCAGTTGCGCTTCAGCAAACACGCGACCCGCTCGGAAGTCTGGGAACAGATCCGAGAGGGCATGCCCCTCGGGATCAGCATCGGCTACCGAGTCGACGAGTGGAAAGAATCCGCGGACAGCGATGACGTCACCGTCACGCGCTGGACGCTGCACGAGGTGTCTGTCGTCACCGTCCCGGCAGATCACACGGTTGGTATTGGGCGGTCACTGTCCCCGAAGGAGACACACATGGATCACGAACAGGCCGGCAACTCCGGCAACCCGGCACAGGTGCCGCCGCCCGACGCTGGCCCGGCACATGTGCGTCTCGTACAGGCCAAGGGCCGCGAAGAGGGCCGCAACGAAGAGCGGCAGCGCATCGCGGCGATCCGCGAGCTGTTCATTCTGCCCGGCTTCCAGTCCGACGATCACATCGCGCTGCGCGAGTGGGCGATCGACTCGGGCGCCAGCGTCGAGCAGTGCCGCGAGGAACTGCTGAAGATGGCAGGCTCTGGCGTCTCGCCCGTGGCGAGCATGCCGCCGGTACAGCGCCAGGCGCCGCAGTTCGCGGGTCCAGGCGGCTATGCCGAGCACCCCTTTGGCCGCGACTCGCAGATCCGAGTCAACGCGGGCGCCGACCAGCGTGACAAGTTCGCCGAGGGCGCCATGCGCTCGATCGAACTGCGCACCGGTGCGATCAACGACCCGGTCAAGCAGGCCGAGTACCGCCAGGGTAACGAGTTCGTCGGCATGCCGCTGCTTGAAATCGCGCGCCAGTCGCTCATCCGTCAGGGCATCAACACTGCCGGCATGGATCAGCGCACCGTCGTCGGCCTCGCGCTGACGCACCAGCCGAGCTTCGTGCGCGGCGGCGGCATCATCAGCCACGGCACCTCGGACTTCGCGAACCTGCTGCTCGACGCCGCGAACAAGTGGCTCGTCGGCGGTTACACCGAAGCGCCGGAAACCTGGCGGCCGTTCTGCAAGGTCGTGTCCATCAGCGACTTCAAGCCGATGAACATGATCAACCGCTCGAACTTCGGCGACCTCGACGTCATCCCGGAGCATGGCGAGTACAAGTACGGCACGATGTCTGACACGAAGGAAACGATCACGCTGCGCACCTACGGCAAGGCGTTCTCGATTTCGCGTCAGGCCATCATCAACGACGACTTGGCTGCGTTCACCGACGTCCCGATGCTGATGGGCCGCGCCGCGGCCCGCATGGTCGGCGATGAAGCCTACGCCGTGCTGACGGGCAACCCGACGCTGGCGCAGGACTCCACCGCGCTGTTCAACACCGCGCACAACAACATCTGGACGACCACCAACGCGGGCGCGCCGAGCGTGACCACGCTGGACGTCCACAACCGCTACACCGCGACGCAGACAGACCCGAGCGGCGCAACCATCAACCTCGGCATCCGCTACCTCGTGTGCGGTCATGCGCTGGTTGGCACGGCGCGCACTCTGGCGACGGCGGTCTACGACCCGGCCGGCACCGCGGGCACGCTGAAGCCGAACGTCTGGCAGGGCCGCTTCGACGTCATCGCTGATGCGCGCATCGACGCGTTCAACGCGGCCGGCTGGTTCACCCTAGCCGATCCGAACCTGCTGCCGACTGTGGTAGTCGGCTTCTTGAACGGGAACGAGACCCCGTACATGGAGCAGGAGAACCCGTTCTCTCAGGACGGCGTCGCGTTCAAGGTCCGTCTCGACGTTCGTGCTGCCGCTGCGGACTTTAGAGGGGCCCAATATAACGATGGCGTCGCTTAAGGAGGCACGCAGACATGGCAACCAATCTCGTACAGAACGGCGACGTCCTTGAAACCGTCGCCACCGGCGCAGTCACCAAGGGCTGGCTCATCAAGCGCGGCGACATCCGCGGCATTGCGCTCAACACGGCAACCGGCGCAGGCGCTGCCTTGCGCCTGGCTATCGGCGGCGTGTGGACGGTCGACAAGATCGCGGCGGCTTCCACCAGCCTCGCGGTCGGCGGCAAGGTCTACGCGCGGGCGACTGGCTCGGCCGGTCGGCAGAAGGTGCTCGGCGTCGCCACTGGCGTCGTCATCGGCACCGCGTGGGAAGCGGCCGTGACCGGCGCCACCACGGCCAAAGTGAAGCTTCACGGCTTCGCGATCTGAGGCAAGAGGCCCAGCACATGGCAAGCATTCGCATGCGCTGGGCCTTCCTCGCCCTCTTGCTGTTCCCCCTGTGGGCGGGGGCGGCGACGTACTACGTCCGGCCTGCGTGTGCAAACAATGGCAACGGTACAACGGAAGAATGCGCGGCCAGTGGCGGTGGAACGGGCGCCTATAACGTCATGTCGTCGATTGCCAGCACGGCCGACGGTCAGGTCGAATTGGCGCGCGGCAACACGGTGTATCTCATCGGCTCGCAGACCGCCGCATGGAATCCGGGTGGCGTGGGCACAGGCGACGGCGCAAGTGATTTCATTTTGCGTGGCGACCATCCGGCAGGCGCTGGCGGGTTCGACGGGCAAGGTTCGGTCAGCATCCTCACCAACATCGGTGGAGCCTCACGGAACAACATCACGTTTCGTAACCTGTACCTGCGCAACGCGACTGGCAACTGCGCTGTGATTGGGAACGCCGTCAACACCAGCACCGATATTGAATTCATCGGCATCACCATCGACAACTGTGGCACCAGCGGATTGCAGCTTACCGGGCCGCTTGCGTCGCCTGTGATTCAGGGCATTACGTGTTCCAGGATTGGCGACGCAGACGATGAGGCAGTTTCGTGCGTGAACGCAACGCCGGCCGCGGGGGTGTCGATTACTGGTCTAATCGTTGACGACATCAACTGTGCAGGCAATGCAAAGGGCCGGTACTGCGTCAATCTGTATCCGCCGACAACCGGAGGCGCAACGGGAACAATTCCATCAGCCTATATCGGTGACGTGGAATGCAGCGGAGAGTTTTACCTGTCTTGCATCAACGTGCAGAACGACGTCGATGGTACGGAAATCACCGAGATCATGACGACTGCCTCATTCGCGGCCCCCGTAGGCATTCATATAGGCGGCCAAGGCACAATCGGCGCGTGCCCTGTTACAACGGACGGCACCTACACGCACGACGTTTATCTCCGAGGCGGTCGCCAAAACGACGTGCAGACGGCGGACGCTTCCGGGTTCTATCCGGACGAGTGCTCGACCAACTGGATCGGTGAGCGCATCCGCGCGACGGACAACGACATCGCCGGTGTCTACTTGAACGACACCGCGGGCGGCGTGCTTCGCTCGTCCATCTCGTGGGCCAATGGGGACAACGCCCTGCACGTCCACGGTGTGAGCGACAACAACAGCTTTTTCAATAACACATTCGTCAACCTCAACCCCTACGGCACGGGCACAGATCAAGGCTCAGACGTGGTGCAGCTAGACGGCGGCGCAGGCACGACGACACCCAACGTGCTGCGGAATAACGTCATTGTCGGTAACGCAAACAAGTGCATGGACGTTGACGGGTCGAGCGCGTATGTCACCGAGTCGCGCAATCTTATTCAGGGCTGCGCGACTTTGGTCGAGGGCTTCACGCAGACGAGCGGACTGACTATCGACCCCCTCTTCCTCGGCGGCCCCAACCCCACGACGGTGGAGGGGTTCCGCCTCAGCGCGGGCAGCCCTGGCGCGGGGGGCGGCACCGACCTCGGCGACGAAATCGCCGACTACTTCGGCGACTACATGTACAACGGCAAGTGGGACATCGGCGCGTTCCGTCGCGACTCCTGCTATCGCCGCAGCCGGGACGGCAATCTGGACATGGCGCGGACTCGCGCGCAAGTCGCATCGCGCTGCCTCGGCATTCCTGGCCGCTACCCGGAGGGCCTGTAATGGCCGTCGGGCTCAGCATCAAGTTCGACGACAAGGCGCTGCGCAAAGCCCTTGAGGAAGCGCCGAAGCTAGCCAAGCGTTCGGCTGTGTTCGCGATCAACCGGACGGCACAGCAGGCGCAGACGGCCAGCATTCGCCGACTGGTGGCGGCCACCCGCATTCCGTCGCGGACTATCCGCGGCCGCACGCGCCTCGTGCGCGCGAACTTCCGCACGCTGTCTGCTCGCCTTGTCGTGCTGACGGCCGGCGTCCCGATCGACACGCTGACGACTCGCGGCCTGAAGAAGGGCGGGATCAGCGCAGCCGGCCAGCGCTATCCGCATGCCTTCCGCGCAACGATGCGTAACGGCAAGGAATTGATCATGGAGCGTCGCGTGACTGGCGGCCAGCGCGCGCCACGGCTCCCCATCGACCGCGTGAAGATTCCGATCGAGCCGGAAGCCACGTCAATTTTTACGCAGGAAGTCATCCGCCTGACGACGACGGCCATGCCGGCGCTGTTCGAGCGCGACTTTCGGTTTCGACTGCAGAGAGGGCGCTGATGAGCAAGTCCAACAGCCTCGAAAACGGGATTCTTGAACTCATTTTCAAGAACACCAATTTCGCCAACCTCGGCGACGCGACGGGGCTCCGTGGCTCGTCCACTGCCGGTAGTCTCTATGTGTCGCTGCACACGAGCGACCCAGGCGAGACGGGCGACCAAACGACGAACGAAACGAGTTACACGTCGTACGCCCGTGTTGCCGTCGCGCGCTCGGGCGTGGGCTTCACCGTCACCGACAACAGCGTCAGTCCTGCGGCGAATGTCGACTTCCCGGCCTGCACTGGTAGCACGGCGACGATCACGCATTTCGGTCTCGGCACGGCATCTAGCGGCGCGGGTGTACTGCTGTACAGCGGCACAGTCAGCCCGAACATCTCTGTGTCGTCTGGCGTCACGCCGCGGCTCACGACGGCGACGGCAGTGACGGAGGACTGAGCGTGGCGCTCGTCCTGCGGCATGCGACCGGCGCGCAACTCGCTGCTGAGTTTCGGCGACGCTACCGCGAGGCGACGGGGATCGAAGCAGGCCGCCTCGCGCGCTGGCTGCTCAATCGCATCGCCGACGGCACATGGACGGACGCGCAGGTACGTGCGGCGTTTGGTCTGACGGTTACGCAGTACAACGCACTCAAGACTCGGCTCACGACGCGTGCCACGCGCTATGACGCTGTGATGCAGGATGTGGGCGAATGAGCATCGTCAATACCGTGATCGAGCAATATCCGCAGCGCGACGGTGTGATCGACGTTGTTGAGCGGCACACAGATCACCTCGACCAGCAGTACATGCGCGTGTGGACCGCGCGAGGGCATGATATTACCGCACTCGCGCAGGCGCATGCGACAGAACTAGAGCAGCAGCTTGCGAGCGCGGAAATAGAGGCGCTGCTCAATGGCTAGCCCGTACTATTATGACGCGTCTGCTGCCGGGGCCGGGACGGGCGCCGACTGGACGAACGCCTTCACCACGTTCGCCGCAGCCGTGGCCGCAGCGACGGTAGATGGCGACATCATCTACGTCGCATCAACCTCGGCCGAAGTGCTCGCTGTCGATACGACGTACACATTCGCGGCCAACGTCCGCGTTATCTCCGCGGACAAAACGAGCGGCACGCCCCCGACGACGCTGCAAACGCAGGAGGCCGGGGGCGGCTATGTGGGCAACACATCGACAAATAGATCGATCACGCTCGCAGGCGCATATAAGATTTTCATCCGCGGGATGGAGTTCGCAGTCACCGGCGGCGACGTGTTTCGCACGGCGGGAACGGACGGGCAGCATACGGAGCTTGAAGATTGTCATGTGAGGCTGGGGTCGAGCGCGAAAATCGAACTAGGCACATCCGGCTCTGAGTCCAACCGCTTCACCCGCATGCGCGGCGGCACAATCACATTCGGCGCCACGACGGTCGGGATCAGCCCGTTCGGCGCTGGCGAGTTCGAGGCCGTAACGCTGGCGGGCACCGCTCCTGACACTCTCGTTCTGGTCGGCAACCGCTCAGGCAACCTGCTGCGCTTCGAGGGCTGCGATCTATCGCTCATAACCGGCACGCTCGTCGCGCCGAACACAATAGAGCCGTCGCAAGTCGTTTTTGCCAATTGCAAACTCGGCAGCGGCGTCACTGCGCTGTCGTCGACGGGCAACAACACGCTCGGCTTTGCTCGCGTATGGCTATATGACTGCGCCGCCGGGGACGAGCACTACCACCTGCAATATCACGACGCGTTCGGCTCGTTGACCGTCGACACCGGTATTTATGCCAACGACGGCGCGGCGTACGACGGCACGAATAAGTGCTCATGGAAGATCGTCACGTCTGCACTGTGCAGCTACTACTACCCGTTCACCACGCCGTGGTTCGATGTGTATCACTCAGGCACGGCGGCAAAAACGCCCAGCATCGAAATCCTGCGCGACGGCTCCGCGACCGCATATCAGGACGACGAAGTATGGGGGGAGTGGTCATACAAAGGCACGACGGGTAGCGTGCAAACGACGATGGTCAACGACCGCAAGGCATTGCTCGCAGCGGCCGCGAATCAAGCCGCAGGCGTCGGCACGACGGGCTGGACCGGCGAAAACGCCTCGGCATGGTCTGGCAAGCTCGCGCCCGGCTCGACCATCACGCCCGCTGAAATCGGACACATTCGCGGCCGTGTATGTGTCGGCGAGCCGTCCATCACCGTCTACGTCGACCCGCAGACCAGGCTCGCTTAAGTGGCCGTTAATCGCGTCACGCCTAGCGGCTGGCTGAACGAAACCAGCAGCACGATAGATCGCGTTACGCCGTTTGGGTTTGTCTCTGAGACAACGGCGGCGGTGGCGCGCAATCTG
>JADJWE010000006.1:300000-540683 GCA_016716525.1 Candidatus Flexicrinis affinis | reverse complement strand
TCGGAACCGGCGGGCGTCTACCCATCAAACCAAGTATGGAGGCCCGAACCCCATGACGATCCGCCGCACGATTCGAATCATTCTGCTTGTTGCCACCTTTGTACTGCTAACCGCCGGCATCGCGCAGGCTCAGGAGCCGATCATGCCGGAACCGCCGCGCTGGGTTCCCGGCGTGTGGACCAACCCGGACTGGCTGACGGTCGATTTCCACCGCGTGCGCGCGGTCATTAACGACCAGCTCGCCACCACCAGCATCGACCTGCAGTTCACCAATACCGGCGAGGGGCTGGCCGAAGGCACGTTCGTCTTCCCGCTGCCGGATAACGCCGCGGTCGACCGCCTGACCATGATCATCGACGGCGAGGCGTACGAGGCCAAGATCCTCTCCGCCACCGAGGCGCGCCAGATCTATGACGAAATCGTGCGCCAGTACCGCGACCCCGCGCTGCTCGAATACATCGGCACCCAGGCCATTCAGGCCAACGTCTTCCCGATCCCGCCGGGCGAAACGCGCCGCATCCAGATCGACTATTCGCAGCTGCTGCCGGTCGACAACGGCCTGATCAAGTACCTCTACCCGCTGACGACCACCCGCCTTGTCGAGCAGTTGTCGCTGTCGGTCGAGGTGACCGGCCAGACCCCGATCGGAACGGTGTATTCGCCGTCGCATCAAATCGCCATCAGCCGCGAGAGCGATACGTCCTTCCGCGCCGGCTTCGAGATGACCGACGCCGTCGCCGACAACGACTTCACACTGTACTACGGCGTGGACGCCACCGAGATCAGCGTCAGCCTGCTCACCTTCAAGGAGAGCGCCGCGGCCGACGGCTTCTTCCTGCTGCTGGTTCAGCCGCCGCTGCGCGTGGACGCCGACGCCATCCAGCCCAAGGACATCGTGCTGGTGATCGACCAGTCCGGCTCGATGCAGGGCGAGAAGTGGACGCAGGCGCAGGCCGCCGCCCGCTACGTGCTCGAAAACCTCAACCCCGAGGATCGCTTCAACGTGGTCGTGTTCAGCACCGGCGTGCGTACCTACGCCAGCGGCCTGCAGAGCGAGGATAATGCGTCTGACGCCGCCGCGTGGATCGACAGCCTGTACGCCGAGGGCGGCACCGACATCAACGCCGGCCTGCTCACCGCGCTCGACATGGTGCAGGAACGCCCCGCGACAATCCTGTTCCTGACCGACGGCGTGCCGACCGAAGGCATCACCGAGGTCGACTCGATCCTCGCCAACGCGGCAGACGCCGCCAAGCCCAACGCCCGCATCTTCAGCTTCGGCGTCGGCGACGACGTCAACACGCTGCTGCTGGATGCCATCGTGCGCGACTTCAAAGGCGCCGGCACGTACGTCCGCCCGTCGATGCGCATCGACGAGTCGATGGCGAGCCTGTACAACAAGATCAGCGCGCCGGTGCTGAGCGACATCGCGATCGACTTCGGCGGCGTGCAGACCGAGGTGCAGTACCCGGCCGAGGTCGCCGACCTGTTCGCCGGCGAACAGATTGCCATCGTGGGCCGTTACCGCAACGGGCAGGACAACGTCACGATCTCGCTGAGCGGCGCCGTGCGCGGCGAGCCGACCACCTTCGTCTATGACGACCTCAGCTTCCGCGAGAACGCCGGCGGCGACGCCTTCATCGCCCGGCTGTGGGCGCAGCGCCGTATCGCCGACCTGCTCAACACCATCCGCCTCAACGGCGAGTCGAGCGAACTGGTCGACAGCGTCGTCAGTCTGAGCGTGCGCTACGGCATCATCACGCCGTATACCAGCTTCCTGATCGAGGAAGACGACATCCTGACGCAGCAGGGCCGCCGGATGGCCATGGAAGAGGCCGAGATGGCGATGGAGGATGCCTTCTCCGACGTGACCGGTGCTGGCGCCGTCAACCGCGCCGCCGACTTGGGCGCGATGTCGCAGGCGGCTGCTCCCGCCCCGATGCAGACCATGACGCCGGCCGGTACCCAGATGGCTCCGGGTGAAGGTCAGGACGCGGACGGCAGCTTCGGCAACGAGTTCCGAGACACCAATGCCCTGACGACCGTCGGCGACAAGACCTTCATCCAGATCGACGGCGTGTGGACGGATACGGCGTTCGAGCCGGACACGATGACCACCGAGAAGGTCGAGTTCTTGAGCGACGCGTACTTCGATCTGCTCGACGCGATGCCCGAGCTGGCCGACTACTTCGCGCTGGGCGAGCAGGTGATCGTCGTGCTCGACGGCGTCGCCTACGAAGTCACGGCGGAGTAAGAGACCAGTTTCAGCAGTCAGAAGGCAGTGAAAGCCCCGGTTGCGAACGCGCCGGGGCTTTTGAGTGGAGTGGGCGAGAGCGCGGCGATATCTATACCATAACAATCCAACTTCGATTGACTGGACATGTGATTAGCAGTACCGTTTGCGTAGACCGCAGAGTCAGGGGCGTGTGCTCATGCGCAAGATGCTGTCGGGTGTGCTTGGGGTGTTGATTCTTGTCGCCGTCGCGGGGGGGGTAACAGCGCGCAGCGCGTGACCGGCACCCAGCCGCCGCCCGCTGGCCCCGAGGGTTTCCGGGGTGTCTTCCCGCCGACGGACACCGCACAATCCCCGCCGCCCCGCACCGCGACGCCCACTGCCACGCCAACCCCGGATTATGTCAGCGGCCCGCAGACGATTCCTTCCAATTTGCGCATCATGGGCAACACGTACGCGGTGATCCCTGCCGGGGACTTTCAGGCGCTGAAGGCGGCCGTTGACTTCTCCAGTTACAACGTCCCCCACCTGCTCTTCACGATTTATCTGGAGGCTGGCGACTACGTATTCACCGAGACGCTGGTCGTCCTCGGTCAGATCGCGATCTATGGCCGCGGCTACACGGAAACGAAGCTCAAATACTCGGGTTCCTTCAACGGGATGTTCACGTTGGTTGGGCCGAGCCTCCTGCTCGACAGTGTAGGAATCCACAAGGGGCGCACCAGCACCGTCGGGGCGGGCGTGTGGGTTCAAGGCGCCAATTCCCACTTGACCGTTACGAACAGTCGGTTCAAGGACAATGTCGCGGACGAGTATGGCGGCGCAATCTACTTGGGCAACGGCAGCCTCACCATACGAAACTCCGTGTTTAAGGACAATGGTGCGTACCGAGGCGGAGCGATTTACAACACGTCCGCGGTCACGGACGCTATTGACGCGCGCGACATCGATTTTGTCGACAACGTGGGAGGTGACGCTGGCGCCGTCCTGTACAACGCCGTAGATCCACAAACGCGCAGTACAGGTCTTCTTTACGTGCAGTACAGCAATTTCCAGACAAGCACATCAGCAGCTACGATCAAGGTGCGCAAGCACATCTACGCGCCGGATACGTCGCCAAGCGTGTTCGCAAAATTCAGCTACTGGATCAGCCCGAAAGTCGACAACAGCCCAAACCTGTACGGCGTCAAGACGGGCGATCAGGCGACCGTGCCGTTGGTTATGGTGACCGACACGCCGGAGCCTCTGCCGATACTGACCGCATACAACGTGTTCGTCGAAGGCCCGTGGTCACCGGAAGAGAAGTTAGCCATCGAAAACGGCGTCATCAAGACTGGTCAGGCGCTCCAACTTCAGTTCGGTGGCGCGTCACCCGCAGACGCATTCCGCCGGGTCATGATCGCGCCGAACCGTAAACAGATCGTGTTTTTGAAAGTGACTGAGAACGGCCCCTTCTGCGATACGACTTCGTTTCATACGGTCTCTGGAGAATACACGTATCAAGCCCGCATCGTGTGCTTTGCCGACAATCAGATAAGCGAATACACCGCCGTTCATGAACTCGGCCACGTCTTCAGTGGACGGATGGGCGGGCAGGTGTCGGGGACAGACACATACTTCGGCCTGTTCGACAATCTCCCACTCACAACTACACCCGGAGTATTGGGCCCGCTATTGGATAGTGCTGGCTTCATCGTAATGGGAAGACGCAACTTCGACCCAACAGAAGTTCCTCCAGTCGCGGCTACCGTATCAGATTGGACCCGTGGTGGAAGGGGCTGGGGCAGTGCAGCAGTTACTCCGCCGGTGGTTCCATGCGCATTTCAACAGAACTCCTTTGTAGTTGACGACTGGATAGTACGCGCATTTACCCCAACACCAGCACCGGCCGCCACCTCAGAGTCTGCAGAAACTGTACTCATCCGTGAAATTGAAGAAGCATCGTCGGATATGTTTCTGAACTGGGTGTATCGCAAGTTGGGTGCCGGTGGTTTCGTAAACTTGGATTGGCGAAGCGTGTCGATCCCACCTGACAACTGTCTGACAGGCGCCCCAACGGATATTAGCGACTCTGGAGACGCGCGCTTCCGTCTAATGGAAACGGTTGTACTGACGCGCGTTCTAACTCAGATTCCTCCGATGACGTCGACACCATAGGTATCAGAACATGAGACTTTGCCTAGTACGCACACACACTCTGGCGTTGCTTTTGATCGTCGTTACCTCACTAGCGGATCCTGTTGTCAGTCAGGAAATACGCATTCAGCCCGTCGTAACAAACAATTTGACTTGGTCGCAGGACGGTCGCGTCGTCATAACTGCAGATAGCCGAGGTGTTGTTTCGATAATAGATGCGCTTCAAGGCAAATCCGTGGCCACTGTATCGATCGATGGGGATAGCACCATAAGAGTTGCCGCGAACGCGGAGGGAAGCACTGTTGCGGCGGCCAGCACAAGAGATCGCACCCTCTATCTACTTGAATCCTTCGCAGACGGAACACTCCGAGAAATCGACTCCGACACAATTGACGGTGCCGGTGGCCCAATCGTTGTCGAGTGGAGTGCGCCAACAAACGATATCATCGCTCTCGCACTTGGCATTGACGGCGCAAATGAGGTCAACCGCTGGCGCGTGGACAACAATACTCTGGTCCGTAATGAACCTGTTACGTTCGCAGGGGCATACGATCTAGACGCTAGCTCTGACGGACGGATAGCAATTGCTGATCTTCGATATGTCGAGGTACACGACTTAACCAGTGAAACGACTGCGCCGTTACGTTTCAACGCATTTGGCGTGGACGTTGCGTGGAGCCCTGACAATACACAGATCGCCGAAGTGTTCTATTCCGTATTCAACGCCAGTGAGCTAGATGGAACTATTCGCATCATTGACTTGGACTCAGTGGAGGTAAGGCCAGTTATTCAGTACCGCGAAGAAGGGATTGGAAGTCTAGCGTGGCTTCCTGAGGGTCGGCATCTGCTTGCCGACCTAGCCTCTGGTCGTGTTCTTGTCATCGACACCCAGACCGGCGAGATTGTCAACACATTGAATCTTCCGCGACTGGGCGGACGATGGTTGATGGATGTCAGCCCCTACGGCGGCCGGATTGTGCTTGGCAGCGCGGCCCCGGCCGGGATCGAGCCGGCAGGCGGCATGCCAGTCTCACCCGGTGTCGAGATCATTCCCGGCACGCCGCTCCTCTTTGTCGTGCCCCTCCCGACGCTGGAGGCGCTTTCAGGTGTGCTGGAACGCTGCGGCATGGATTCCCCGACCCGTGCGCAGATCGACACGGTATCTGCGCCTGACGCCATCCCCGCCTTCATCGCGCAGGTCGAGGCGCTGCCGGAGGGCGCGATCCCGCCGGCGTGCAAGGCCGATCTGCTGGCCGTGGCGCGGGCGGTGGTCGAAGCAGGGGAAAGGTGAATGGGGCAAGGGGAAAGGAAGAAGCCCCAGATGGGAACGTCCACCACAATCCGTGGCGGTGTGGTAGGGACGCCATTCATGGCGTCCGCGAGGCAAGTGGTCAGCACCATAAGGCCGAGTAGTCGCGCCTCAGCCCTTTTCCCTTTGCCCTTACACCATCCCCCTTGCCACCTAGTCCCAGCGGTCGTAGTTGTCGGTGTGGCGCGGGCGCCGGAAGGCGCGAATCAGCACCGCCGAGAACACGAGGATCAGCACGAACAGCGTGCATCCGGCGGGGTTCGCGGCGCCATAGTCGACAAACGGCTCGATCAGCGCCCAGAGGAAGTTCCACAGCACCGTCACGAGCGAGTCGACCTGCGACTCGGTCTGGGCAAGGAAGGGAACGAAGGGCGGGTACATGGGGTCTTTCACTCACCGGCTATTGAACGCCTACCCTCATTCTAATGGGGATCGCGCCGAAATCCGGTTCGCAGCCGCTCCAAGCCCCGAGTCATTGGGGCAAGTCCGACGCTCCGCTGGCTACACGCGCCGCACGTATTCGATCAGTAAGAAGCCGTCGTCGAGGCGCTCGCCTTCCTTCACGAATCCGTGCCTCTCGTAGAAGCGGTGGTTGCGCGTGGCATAACCGGGCGTGTCGAGCGTCCACTTTTTGGCAGGATACGTCGCCGCGATGTACTGCATAGCCGCCGACCCGACCCCCCGATTGTGGTAGTCCGGATGCACGTACAGCACGCCGAGGTGGTACACGCCCTCGCCGCGATTGAACACGTTGAATCCGCCGGCGATCTGACCGTCGACCACGATCTTGTAGTAGTCGCCCAACTGCATCATCTCGAGCGTGACATCCAGCGAGTCGTATCCGGGCGGCCCGCCCAATTCGACGCCGGGGTAATACGTCGCGTCGGAGTGGAACGCGGCGATCTGCACGCGCACCAGTGTTTCGAGGTCGTCGGGCGTGGCGCGTTCGATGATGACGGTCATGTCGGGTTGCCTTCGATGAGCAGGAACATCTGCACATGGCCTGCACGGTACAATGCGCGTGCGTATAGTAGCGCGGAGCGTGCATTTATGCCCCTGAATATCACCGAACACGGCTTCATCTCAGGAGACGGGGAGTTCTCCTACTACTGGAAGGCGCGCACGCTGTGGAAGCACGCCGAGTCGATGCCGGTCGAACAGGTCGCGCTCGACAGCTTCGACTGGACGAACGAGAACTTCCGCTGCAATTCGCTCAGTTCGCCGCCGCTGTGGCGTGACATCGGCGACCACGCCCGCCGCATCCTCGCGGCCGACCTGCAGTATCCGATCATCATCAGCGCCGAGGGCGAGGTGATGGACGGCATGCACCGCATTTTGAAGTGCTATGTATTTGGCCTGCCGACGGTTAGCGCCGTCCGTTTCACCGTCAATCCTAAGCCGGACGACGTCGCTGCACGCTAACCAGCGGAATAATCGGCGTCGGGGGCGGGTTCGCCAGCATAGACGAGCACAATCTTCTCTCGCGGTACGCCGCGCTGGAGCAGCGCATCGACAAGCGGTCGATCGGTCTGATCGTCTTCGATGACCACGACATCTCCGACGACACGCGCCAGCACCACCACACCCGCCGGCCAGCGCACGCGTGGGTGATCGACGGCGGTCACGGCATACGTGCGGCGTTCGTCGTCGTAGACTGGAAGCAGTCGCACATTGCCACCGCGTCCGCTGCCTGCGTACTTGCCGACTTCTTCCCGGACGATGTTCACCAGCGGATCCACTGTCGCACCTCCTCGTGTTCCAAGTCGACCACTATGAGGTTGATCTTGGTCTCTCGAATGGCGGCGTCTAGCACCGGTCGTTTCAAGAGCGTCTCGAAGACGGTCATAGGCACGGCCAAGAAAAGCGTCCCCTCGACGGCATTAAATAACATAGCTTCCCGATACACGATGTACTGACCGATCGCACCGTACAACTCATCGAGCGCCGTACGGGTCTCAGGAAAGCATTTGACTTCTACGACAATGATACTCGACAATGGTTCCGTGGTACGTACCAGCCGTAGATCGGCAAATACAAAGCCCCGGGTAATGTCAATGCGCAGCGCGAAACTCTGGTCGGTGACGCGGTAGCCTCCGCGGTTCAATGCGCGAATAACTTGTGGTTCGCAGTAGTCGATTGCCGGCATGCCGACTACACCGCCCGCACCTGATACATGCCAGCGTCGGCGAAACCGCGCTTGCGGTAATACCCTCGCGTGCCGACGGCGCTGATCACGGCGAGGCGCGTGTATCCGGCCGCGCGCGCGATCTCCACCGCGCGTTCGAGCAGCGCCGTGCCGAGTCCGCTGTGCTGCGCGCGTCCCTCAGCCGTCTCGCCGATGCCGAGCGCCTGCCCGTACACGTGTACCTCGCGTACGATCGCCGCGCCGGCAAGCGCCGGCACCAGTGGCGGCAGCGCCGGATCGATCAGCGCCAGGCGCAGGAATCCGGCGATCTCGCGCCCCGTCGTGATGTACTGCAAGAAGCGCTCCTCGCCGGCCTGAGTCGGGTAGGTCAGTTCGTCCAGCGTCAGCTCGCCCGACTGCACGGCGCTAAAGCGCACCTCGCGGGCGCGGATGTCCGGGCTGCGCAGCCCCTGCGCCTCCAAGTGCCGCTCGACCACCTGCCGGAAGTTGGTCAGCTTGTTGCCGTCGACGATGTCGGTGCCGGGGATGTCGCGGATCACCCGCGTCAGCCGGCAGTATTCCGGCGTCGCCATGAAGCACGCGCTCAGCACGCGCAGCAGTTCGTCGTGGGTATAGGGCTGCCAGTCGCCGCGTTGATAGACCTGCATCAGCTCGGCGCTCTCGATCAGCGAGCACGGGTAGACCTTAAGCTCGTCAGGGCAGAAGTCGGGGTCGTTGAACATGCGGACATAATCGGCGATGTCCGCGTCCGGATCGCTGCCGTACAGGTTGGGCATCCAGTGGGCGTGGATCTTGAAGCCGGCCCGCCGCAGCAGCGCCACTGCCCGCCGTGTCGCTGCGACGTCGTGCCCGCGCTTGTTGACGCGCAGGACGTGGTCGTTCAGGCTCTGGAATCCGATCTGCACCTTCGTGCAGCCCAAGCGGCGGATGCGCACGACCTCGGCTTCGTCGATGTGATCGGGCCGCGTCTCGACGACCAGCCCGACGCACCGGCATGGCGCCGTCTCGTTGCGCGTGTGCGCGGCGTCCAGCTCGTCCCACGTGGCGAACTCGTCCACGACGGTGCGCTCGCGATCGCCCGCGCCGATCATGCCGGCTAGTTCGCGGCTGCGCGTCATCTCGTCGTGATACACGGCCTGCACCGCCTGATTGTAGCTTTGCGACAACTCGGCGCCGTACAACGTGACGTTGGCCGTGTTGCGCGCGGGATGCAGCTGCGACGCTTCCGCCAGCAGGTCGCGCACCTCGGCGCTGCGGTCGATTCCGTCGCCAAAGTCATGCAGCGCGTCGAAAATGCGCGCGATGAACCAGATCTGATACGTCTCCGGGTAGAACGACCACGTCCCGCCCAACACGATCACTTCGATCTTGTCGGTCGGGTGGCCGATCTGCGCGTACTGCGTCAGCCGCGACATCGTCTGCAAGTACGGGTCGAAGGCGTTCTGCTCGGCGCGCTGGGCCCCCGGCTCGTCGCTCAGGTAGCTCTTGGGCATGCGCACGTCGTTGGGGCAGAAGATGCACGTGCCGGGGCACGGGAACGGCTTTGTCAGCACGGTCACCGGCGTGACGCCGCTGCTGGTGCGCACCGGCTTGAGCTGCAAGCGCAGCAGCGCGTCGTCGGAGTACGGCGGAAGACCGTCCTGCCCGGCAAACGCGCGGAAGGCGGCGATCAGGTCGCTGCGCTTGTACAAGCCGCCGTCTGGCATGGGATGGCGTTTCACGAGCACATTGAGATCGTGTGCGGAGAGCGGCTCAGGCGCGATCAATACCTCGCGGACGATGGCCGTCAGCGGGGCGCGGTGCGACTCGAGGTCAAGCGGGGGGCGGGGTCGGCGTGCCATGCGGCTAGTGTATCAGATGAGCGGAATGGGGTAAGGGGAGAGGGGAAACAAACGCCCCCAACGGGTTTCGCTGAGGGCGTTCGTGTGGTTGGAGTGCGGTCTGCTTAGAGGCCATTTGAAAAGGTCAGGGTGAGGCGGCAAGGCGGCGAAGCATGAGGCGGATGCTGGAGACATAGAGCATCGCTTCACTGCTGGACAAGAAGTACTCGTAATCCTTGCTGAGACGGCGGCTGTTGCCGAGCCAGCTGAACGTTCGTTCCACCACCCAGCGCCGCGCAAGCGGCACGAAGCCCGTGTCCGGACGCAGCACGATGTCGACCGTCACGCCGCAGACCTGTCTTGCCCAGGTGACAAACTGACCCCGATATCCTCCGTCTGCCCACAGCCGCTTGAGCCGTGGAAAGCGAGCGATGTTCTGCATCAACAGGTGCTTAGCCGCATCGCGGTCCTGCACATCCGCCTCCAACACCATCGCCTTCAGCAGCAGCCCCTGCGTGTCCACCAGAAGATGCCGCTTGCGACCCTTCACCTGCTTGCCCGCGTCGTAACCTCTTATCCCCCTTTTTCGCCGGTTTTCACCGATTGGCTGTCCAGGATCGCGCCGCTGGCCAGCGGATGACGGCCACTGCGCTGGCGGCTACGGGCGCGCAGGGCCGCGTTCATCCGCTCCCAGGTGCCATTCTGGCGCCAGCTATTGAAGTAGTGGTAGACCGTGCCTTTGGGCGGAAACTCCCCCGGCAGCATGCTCCACTGACAGCCGGTTCTCAGCACGTAGAAGATGGCATTCAGCACCGCGCGCATATCGGCGCTGCGCGGGCGTCCGCCGGATTTCGCCGTCGGAATGTACTCTTTCAGCACCTCCCACTCGGCATCGGTCAGGTCACTGGCATATCGTTTTGTGCTCATCCTCCCAGCATAACTCGCCCGCCCTGCTTTTCAAACGGCCTCTTAGTTCGGGCAGCTCGACAGAGGAGAAGTATCGTCCACGTTACTGGTGTTCATCGCGTTCGTCGGTCCACCACTTCCCCAGTAGTTACTCCTAGCGTTGAAGTTGCGAGAGCTGTAGATCGCATCATCGCCTGTTCCCGGCGCGTCGTTGCCGTTGAAGCAGCTGGTGTTAATGCTGTTATTGTTGGCCGTGTTGTAAAGGACACCGCCATCGCCCGACGCAGTATTGTTCGTGAACATACTGGTGGTTATGGTCAGATCGTCGTCAGTGAAGATGACTCCACCGTCGTCGCTAGCCGTATTACTTGTGAACGTGCTGTTGGACACGGTGAGATTGTCGGTATTGGCGATGGCTCCACCGTCGTTATTGGCGTGATTGCCGGTAAACGTGCTGTTGGAGATGGTCAGCGTGCCGTCATTAAAGATTGCCCCGCCTTGATCGTCGGTCGTGTTGTTCGTAAACGACGTGCCCGTAATGGTGACCGTGCCGTTGTTGATATAGAGCGCGCCGCCTTTGTCGCCAGTGCTGCTGTTGGACGAGAAAGTGGTACCGGTGATCGAGACCGTGCCGCTGTGGACGTAGATCGCGCCACCATCCTCGTCGACACTGTTGGACGAGAAGGTTCCGCCCGTAATCGTGAGCGACCCGCTGCTGTGGATTGCGCCGCCCTGATCGGCGCTGTTGTTGTTCAGTGTGACGTTGGTCAGGGTAAGCGAGCCACTGCTGATGATGGCGCCGCCGTCATTGCCAGTACCCATGCTGGCGTTGCGGATCATCAAGGACTCGAGCGTCAGTGATCCAGCCCCCGCAACGTTGAAGATACGGAGGTTGGCCCCGGTGTTACGTTCCAGTATCGCGCCGTTACCCTTGACCGTGATCGGCGTCGTGATCTGCGGTAAGGCCGTGCTGCCGGATCCGGATGCGAAGCTGTACGTGCTGCCTGCCGCAAGACAGATCGTCTCGTGTGAACCGCTGGTGGAATTCGCCGAGTTGACCGCGGCCGTGAAGGCGGCAATGTCCCCAGTTGCAATCGTATAGTTGCAGCCGTCAACAGTCGGAGTCAGCGTAGGCGTGTTGGTCGGCGGGACCGGCGTGTTGGTGTTGGTCGGCGGGACCGGCGTATTCGTGTTGGTCGGCGGGACCGGTGTATTGGTCGCAGGCGGAACCGGTGTCTCGGTCGGCTCAGGTGTTTCGGTGGGTTCTGGTGGCTCCGGTGTATCGGTGCTTGCGGGCGGCGCGGGCGTATTCGTCTTCGTCGGCGTAACCGGCGTGCTGGTGCTGCCGCCTCCGCCGCCTCCGCCACCACCGCCACCGCCGCCGCTGCTGGTAGGGGCGGTCGTCGGGCCACCGCTCGTGCTCTCTTCAGTTGGGGTCAGCGTGGGCTGCGTGGTGGGTGGGACACTGCTGGGCGCAGGCGTACCGCCGGGCCCGCCAGAACCTGCGTCGGCGACGCTTACGAGCGCGCTGTTGATGTTTTCAAACGAGTTTGAGACGCTGCTGCCCAAAATCGCCAGCGTAGCGATCGTGACGATTCCGACCAGCACGAGGATCAGAGCGTATTCGACAAGCCCTTGGCCGCGCGGCGCGCGGTCGGGTGACCTATTGGCACGATTGAACTGCGTGCGACGAGAACGGCGGGGGTGACGCTGGATCATGGTTGCTACCTCAGGCTTGTCAGGCTTTGGCCTGACCCCTCATAAGGTGAGGGTTACCCTACACGCCAGCGGTCACTACGAGCATTTCCAATGCCCGACGGACAGACGGTTATCTGCTGCCGCCAAAGGTTATATTGGGCTTGCGTCGGCCGCGAACGTACCGAACTGCACCGATTTCGCCTCAGTATAGCACCATGGTACCAAAACACAATGAAGAACAACAATTGTATATCAATTGTTACAACCCGCCGGTTCAGCAGACACGACATAACCGGGGAAATCCCGGTGAGTGGGTCTGCTAGTGCGTATTCAGACGCTTGATTCTAGTTAAGTGCTGCGTGAAATACCGGTTGTCGAAGTGTTTGCGCACGGGGAGCGTGCCGGGGCCTTCACGTGGAACGACAAACGCCCCCAACAGGTTTCGTTGAGGGCGTTTGGGTGGCTAGAGTGCCAATCGGTCAGTTCGGGCAGCTTGATAAACGGGGGTCATCATCCACGTTATTGCTGTTTATCGAGCCGGGCGCTCCGCTTCCACCCCACCAGTTGTCTTCTGCGTCGAAGTTGCGCGAGCTGTAGATTGCATCGTTAGAGCCCCCAGCATTGTTTCCACTGAAGCAGCTGTTGTTGATGCGGTTGTTGTTGGCGGTATTGTGAACGGCACCCCCGTCGTCCGACGCATTATTGCCGGTGAACGTGCTGCTGGTTATGGTGAAACGATCGGCGTTGGCGATGGCGCCGCCGTCGTCGCTGGCGTTGTTGCCGGTGAACGTGCTGGCAGAGACCGTAAGCGTGCCGGCGTTGTAGATGGCCGCGCCGCGAGACGCGGTCGTGTTATTCGTGAGTGATGTGCCCGTGATGGTGACGTCGCCATTGTTGATGTAGATGGCGCCGCCGTCGTCACCGCTGTTGCTGTTGGACGAGAAGGTCGCGCCCGAAATGGTGATTGTGCCGTTGTTGATGTAGATCGCGCCGCCGTCGTTACCGCTGTTGCTGTTGGACGAGAACGTGGTGCCCGTGATCGAGATCGTGCCGCTGTTGACGTAGATCGCGCCGCCGTGCTCGTTGACGTTGTTGGATGAGAAGGACCCGCCGGTGATCGTGAGCGTTCCGCCGGTGGTATAGATCGCGCCGCCTCGTTCGGCACTGTTCGTGCTGAACGTGACGCTGGTCAACACGAGCGTGCCGCTGTTGTAGATCGCGCCGCCGTTGTTGCTGCTGCCTGCCGTGCCGTTGCGCAGTGTCAAGGACTCGAGCGTCAGCGACCCAGCCCCTGCGACGTTGAAGATACGGATGGTAGCTCCCGTGGTGCGTTCCAGCGTAGCGCCGTTGCCTTTGACCGTAATCGGTGACGTAATCTGCGGCAGCGCCGTGCTGCTTGAACCGGTAGTGAAGCCGTAGGTGCTGCCTGCAGCAAGGCAGATCGTTTCGTGCGAACCGCCAGTGGTGTTTGCCGAGTTCACCGCGCTTACGAAGGCGGCGGTATCCCCTGCTGCAATCGAGTAGTCGCATCCCGCTGGCAGAGGGGTTGGCGACGGCGTATTGGTTGGCGGGGCCGGCGTGTTGGTGTTAGTTGGCGGGGCCGGCGTATTGGTGTTGGTCGGTGGCACCGGCGTGTTGGTCGCTGGTGGCTCCGGCGTTTCGGTTGGTTCGGGTGTTTCGGTCGGTTCAGGCGGCTCCGGCGTTTCGGTGCTGGAGGGCGGCTCGGGCGTGTCCGTGCTGCCACCCCCACCACCTCCGCCTCCTCCGCCGCCGCCGCCGCCGGAGCTGGTCGCGCTCGGAACGGGCGACGCGACGGTGGGTGCGGTCGTCGGGGAGCCGCTTGTGCTTTCTTCGGTCGGTGTCAAGGTGGGCTGTGTCGTGGGGGGGACACTACTTGGCCCCGGCGTCCCGCCGGGTCCGCCAGAGCCTGCGTCGGCAATGCTGACTGAAAGCGCGTTGTTGACCTGATCGAACGAGTTCGAAACACTAGTGCCCAAAATGGCAAGCGTGCCGACGGCGACGATGGCCACCAGCACGAGGATCAGCGCGTATTCGACAAGCCCCTGGCCGTGCGGTTCCACACGTCCGGGACCTCGGCTGTTTGGAGGGTGTTCGGGTGGGGGATTGCTAGAGTGATCGCGTGTCATGATTGCATCCCATTTGGTAGGTTGATAACGTGTCCGGTTCCCTCATAAGGCGAGGGGGGCCGGCATGCCAGCAGCCCATACCAGCAACAACAACGCAATCGGTTAACGAGCAATCATTGCCACTTATGATCGGGTATGTATTGGCCGCAAGGCACCAAATCTCAGTGATTGATCGCAGTATAGCACCGCAGTACCGCGTAACCATTAAGAAAGAATTGAGTTGTTTCGGGTTCCAAACGTTGTGGCGTGTTGGTTTTCGGTGGCAGGTGGTCGTCATTGTCGCTTTCAGCGATGCGACGCAGGACCAATGGTTGCGTGGGAATGAGTGCGGTATGAAACGGGAGGACAACACATGCGAAAGGCCCGCATCGCACGAGAACCTACGGAGAAGCCCGACGCGATACCACGCTATAATGGCTCAAAACGGATTCCACGAGGCGCGCAATGACGGACGCACCCGCGCTCAAACTCTATACAGCGGCCGACCTGTGGGCACTGTCTCACAGCGCCGACTATGACTCTGCCCGCCTCGAACTGGACGAAGGGGAATTGATCGTCATGTCGCCAGCGGGAGGAGAACACGGCGCGACAGCGATGACAATTGGCGCGATGATCCACGCATTCGTCCGGCAGCACCGCCTCGGCCATGTGACCGCCGCGGAGACCGGCTACATCCTCGGCCAGTCGGCGGACGGGCGCGACACCGTGCGCGCGCCGGATGTCGGGTTTGTCCGCGCCGACCGGCTTCCGGTCCTGCCATCCGGATTCATCCCGTTGGCCCCCGACCTCGCCGTAGAGGTCGTCTCCCCGACTGACACCGCGCAGGACGTACAGCACAAAATCGACCAGTACCTGAGCTATGGCACCACGCAGGTGTGGGTCGTGTACCCCGCGCTAAGGCAAGTGGTGGTTCACACCCGTGCGGGATCGCACACGCTGACCGCCGCAGACACTCTCACCGCCGGCGACCTTTTGCCGGGGTTCGCCCTGCCGCTGGGCGAGGTGTTTGGGGGGTAGGAGTTAGTCTTCAGAGGAGGTCGATTTCGGCGGGTGAACGTCCGCTGCAATCCAACTTCGTCGTGCGCGCACAGAGCGATTGCGATTCATACGAAGCCGATCTACCGTTGCACGCCCGGTTGGCGTACGTCCGGCCACGATCAGGCCAGCGTGGAGCCATTCGAAATGTTCGTGCCAGTTCTGGATTCGTGGATTGAAAAGTAGCACAACCTCGCCGGTCGTGGGATCAGTTCCGTTTACGGCGATCCACTTGCTGCCATTGCACGCCGCACACGCTGCACAGAGATTATCGTAGATGTCACCGCGTGATGGATCAATGTGATCGACGTGCAGTGCTTGTCCACTGACAGACTCGCAGCAGCGGCAGTATTCACAGCAATAGTCCGCGCGCTCAAGCACGCGACGACGGAGCGCGTTTGGGATTCGTCCCATCCTACGAGGCGAGGAGCTTCGAAGTTACGGTAATTCCGCGCCGCGACAACAGCATCGCTGCTTCGGCGCGCCGCACCATGAGTCGATCAGCGCGCTCAATGAGTACTTCTGTTTCGGCACGCTCGTCGTCGGTCAGGTCGCCTTTGCGTTCCAAGAGATCGCCAAGCCGCGCCTCGACATCTTGCGGCAGTCGCTCGCGTGCAATCGTCCACAGCGCGTCATTCGAGAGATAGCGCAGCGCTGCGAGTTCAGCTTCTTCCGACTCCGGAAGGGCCGGACCACCGGTATCCAGCGCCTGTAGAAGCTCGGCAATCAGTACATCCTGCACCCTTTGGTTGCCAACCGTTGCCATTTGCTCAGCGCGGGAATAGACCGATTCGGGAACATCAAGGGTAACTGAACGTGTTGTCATCGCACTGCTGATCCTGCTGGGCCAACACCATGATTGTACATCAACACGCGTTTGGTGCTCCCCTCACCCGCGCCTTGCCCTGATTCCTGACGCCTGCACACTGACCCCTGATTCCTGATTCCTGACGACTTCCCCGCAATTCTCACACACGGGAACCAAAACCCGCATATAATCGTCTCATCTGGTACTCATCGGAAATCCGAGATCGTAGTAAGGAGACGGCCCGCTATGCCGCGCACCGCCACCCGCTTCATCATCACGTGTCTGCTTCTGATCGCCGTTGTCCCCGTATTGGCGCAAGGCGACCGACCCGATCCGACACCCGCGGCCCCGAAGAACACCACCGTGCAGGGCGACCGGCCTGAGCCGACGCCGGCCACCAGCAAGGGCACTGGGACGACCAACCCGACTGGACCCACCGGCCCCGGCGGCCCGACCTCCAACACCGGCGTTATCCGCCAGTGGGCGATGGAAGCGGCCGCCAGCACCGAGTACACCAGCACGGGCTGGAGCGCCGATCAAGCCCTCGGTGCGCCGGATAGCCGCGGCTGCGCCGATCAAGAGACGGCGTGGGCTTCGCTTGAACCGAACGATGGCGAGTACCTCGTCGTGCGCTTCGAGCAGTTTGTCCTGCCGACGCAGATCAACGTGCATGTCGTACTCAACACCGGCACGATCGCCGGCCTGCTCGTCGCCAACTCCAACTTCACCGACCGGTTCGTCCCGGTGCCGGCCAGCGCCGAGGGGCCCGGCTCGCCCTGCCCGAACATCCACAGCGTGAACGTCACCGGCATCGACTTCGCCATCGACAGCGTGATTGTCGTGGTCGATCAGGCCGCGTCCGGCAACTGGACGGAAATCGACGCCGTAGAACTGGTGGGTGTCCCGGTCGATCCCAGCCAGATCACGCCGCCGCCGGCGACCACCCCCGTCCCGACCCAACCGCCTGCCGCCATACAGGGCCTAAACGTCACGTGCCCCGACGGCGTCGCGTTCACCAACGGCGTCGAAGTCGTGGTCAACATGCGGCCCGGCTTCAGCTACACCGCGACCGCCATCGGTGTCGGCGACTTCGACCCGATCATCGCCGTCTCGGACGAAAACGGCAACATCCTATGCAACGACGACGATGCGAATGGCGCCAACTACATCGCCAACCTGCCCACCACCGGCCCGATCGGACCGTCGAACCGCACGGCACACAAGCCGTTCACATACAGCGGCAGCCAGCTCGGCAACATCAGCTTTATCGTCGGCAGCTTCGGCAGCACGGCAGGCGAGTTCGTCCTGCTGATCGAGGGCCTTGCCGTGACCCGCGCTGACGGCAGCGGCGAAGGCGCCGGCGATCCGTTCCTCATCAACGTCACCCCCAACATGGTCGCCTCGGGCGTCGACTACACGTCGTACATGATCGCTGTGACCAACGCGCTCGACACCATGATCACCGCCGTAGATGCCGACAATCTCATCATTCGCCTGCCGGACGGCACGGCTGTCGTCTGCGACGACGCGGGCACGACCAACTGCTTCGGCCTGAGCGAAAACCTGACGCCGTACTACGTCAGCCGCGAAAACGGGCGCACGCTCGGCGGCGGCCGCTACGACTCGATGCTGCATATCCCGAACAACACGTTCACGGTCGAGCGCGGCGGCATCATCAACTATCGATTCACCAGCAGCAGCCAGAGCACCGTCGGCGACTACGTGGCCGCCTTCCACTTCGGCACCACCGCCGGACAGTAGTACCTCACCTCTCGACCCTCTCTCCAGACCTTCGGCGCTCCCTGCGGTCGTGGTCATGGAGAGGGGGGGTGAGGTAGGAGTCGGGGTACGGGGCAGCGCCCCGACGCCGGTTAGCCCTGCACGGCGGGAATCAGCGTGCCATCCTGTCCTGAGATCGGCATACCGCGCCACTGGCGGAACGTAAGCGCGACGACACGTGCGAAGACGTGCGGGGCGAACAGGGTAGTCGGCGGCGCGGCGAGGTTGAGCACCTTGATGAACGTGAGCGTGAGCAGTTCGTCGTTGAACGAGACCCGAGCGTACTGGTCGACGTAACGTTGGATCAGCCGTGCGGCGAAGCCGGGCCGGTCGCCTTCGGTGCCGGGAAAGCGCAGGTCTTCGCCGGTTGCCAGCACCCACGCGTTAGCGAGCGTTTTGGCGATTTGCTTCTGGAACACGCCGGCAAATCCGGTCAGGTCGGCCGTGCCGTGCTTGCGGAGAACCGCGTCAAGCTCGCGCGCTTCGAGCGCCGCAACTGTGATGCCCTGCCCGTAGATCGGATTGAAGGAGCAGACCGCATCGCCCATCGCGACAAACCCTTCCGGCCGGCGGGCGAGCTGATCGTAGTGCCGCAGGCGGCTGCCTTCGATGCGATAGCCGACAATCCCGCTGGTCGGCTCGGCACGTGCGATCGCTTCGGCAATCGTGGGCGAGGGCAGCTTGCGGGCGAACGCCATGAAGCCTTCCTCGTCGGTAGGCGGATACTCCTTGTTCAGCCCGCCCAGCGAGACCATCCATTCGCCGTGGCCGACGTCGAAGATCGCCGCGCCGCGCGGATTGCCTTCGGCGCTGCGGGCGTTGATGAACAGCACGGTCCAATCGGGGGCGTCGGCAGGTTTTTTGTACATGCGCGTCGCATACCCGACATGCGACTTGACCGCCGTCTCGCGCGGGGCATCATATCCGAGCGCGGTGAGCCACTCCGGCGCTTTACTGCCGCGCCCGCTGCAGTCGACAACAAGATCGGCGCTGTGCTGTTCGACATCCTGCGTGCCGCGCACCGAGACATCGATGCCGGTAACGCGCGATTTGTCGTCGGTGGCGACCAGCCCGCGCACGTCGCGGCCGGTGAGGAACGACACGTTGGGGCGTGTGCCGACGTGCTGGCGGATACGGTGTTCAAGCTCGACACGCCGGATCATGTTGGTCTGAATCTTGCTGTCGAACCGCTTGATCCACCCACCGGGGGTAAAGTAGCACGTATCACGGCACCACGTGAAGCGCGGCGCGCCGCTTTCGGTCAATTCGTCGGACAGGCCGGGGAAGAACTCCTCAAGCAGATGCTGGCCCTGTACCAGCAAGGCGTGGACGTGCCGCGCCTGCGGCACACCTCCCCGAATGTCCGGCCCGTCGGGCAGCGTGTCACGTTCGACCACCACCACCCGGTCGAAATGATCTGACAGCACGCGTGCGGCCAACAGCCCGGCCATGCTCGCCCCGATGACGATCGCCGTCTTCTCTGCCATGATCCGCTCCTCATCGCCGATCAGTATCACGCCTGCCCACAATGATCGTAGCACGGCTTACAGTTCGGCGCGCAGCGGTCTGGCCTGCACAAGGGGTTTGCACCCCTTGACCACGTTACTGCGGATAAGGGAGTCCAGAGGGCGAAAGCCTTCTGGCGGGGTGTGGGGCAGCGCCCCAACATGCTACGCCGGCGACCAACTGCGGCGGTTGACCTCTGCGCGGGAGCGCACTTCGGCGATGGACTCGTCACTGACGGCGCGCTCAAAGCTGCGGAACCCGGCGAGCTTGAAGCCGTGCCGTTTGGCGATGGCGGCAATCTCGTCGGCCTGCTCGGCGCTGATGTCCTTGCCGATGGTGTAGTCCTCGAAGCGGCCTTCGAGCGCCAACGCGATAGTCTCTGCCATGCAGGCGTACGCTTTGCCCGGCGGGAAGCCGAAGTCGAAACCAAAATCGACCGGCCCCGGCACGTCGATCATGCCGCCTTCGATCACCAGCACATCGTCGCGCACGGCGGCGACCTGCTTGGAGACGTCGCGCGGGCGGGCGACATCGCAGACGACGGCCCCGGGCTTGAGGTGCTGCGGCTCGATCACGGCGTGAACAGCGCTGGTCACGGTCAGGATCAGGTCGGCGGGGTAGATCGCGTGCATGTCGGTGCTGACACGCACCGCTCCCGGCCCTACGCACCGCTCGGCCACGGCGCGCAGGGCGTCCTCACGCCGGCCGACGAGGATCAGCTCGCCGGCGGTGCGGGCGATGATCTCCGCGCACGTTTTGCCGATGGCGCCGGTCGCGCCGACGACCGCGACGGTCGAATGGGCGATGTCGTGCCCCATGACCCGGCCCGCGTCGTTGAGCGCCTCGACGGCGACGGCGATGGTGTAGCTGTCGCCGGTCGTGACTGGAATCTCGAGCCGGTCGGCGATGGTGCGGCCTGCGTCGCCGACGACCGACGTGAACGCCCCCAGCCCGAGCAGTTTGGCGCCCAATGACTCGGCCATGTGGCCGCACGCGACAATCTTCTTGTAGACGGCTTCGACAGGCAGGGCGAGCATCGTTGGCGGGGTATACGGTGCGGCGATCAGCCACCCGCGCACGGCTTTGCCGGTGTCTGCGCTGACGATCCCGCGCATTTCGCTGAGGTAGACCGGCGGGAAGAAGCGCGAGAAGAAGTTGATCTGCCGTTCGGTCAGAATCTTGCCCAACAGCGGATACTTGCGTTCGACATCACGCTTGATCTGGATGGGATGAATGATGAACGCGAACGTGTCTTCCATAGTCCCCCCCGGGCGGTGAACGCATTGTAGCACGCATCTATTGCACGTCGGCCTTGAGGAGCGCCGAAACTGGTACACTGTGCATCATAGGTGCAGGACCGTTGTTCACAGGACCGCGCCCCGAGCAGATCATCAGGACATCTCATGCGCATCCGACCCGCGACACCCGCCGACTATCCTGCAATCGCCTCGATCATGACCGGCAACCGCCCCGATCAGCCGGTCAGCGCCGAGGGGCTGGCGCGCCAAGACGCCGCCCGTGGGGCGGGTCTCCTGCACGCGGTGCTCGTAGCCGAGGATGGCGGGCAAGTGGTCGGTTATGCGTCCTACACGCAGTACGCCGATAGCCTCGACCCGCGCACGGTACGCGTGGCCGTTGGCGTGCATACCGGCACCCGCCGGCAGGGGATTGGCGCGGCGCTCTACGACGCGCTGCTCGAACGCGCGCGCCGACAGCCTATCGAGTGGTTCAAGATGCGCATCCGGGCCGACCAGTTCGCCGGGCTGCACTTTGCGGCGCGGCGCGGCTTCGTCGAGTACGGGCGGCGGATCGAGGCGCGCCTGCCGCTGGCCGACTTCGAACCGGCGGCGTATCCCGATCCGGACTCGTTGATGGACGAGCAGGGATTGTCGCTCCTGTCTATCGCTCAATACGCCACGACGCCGGAGCGAGAGCACGCGCTGCACGATCTCAAGTGGGAGATCGAGCAGGACATCCCGATTCCCGAACCGGTCACCAACATCACGTTCGAGGACTTTCGCGCGCAGGTTCTGTTCGCCTCGGAATTCCTGCGCGAGGGATCGTTCGTGGCGGTCGACGGCGAGCGCCCGGTCGGCATGCTGCTGACCTTCTCTGCCGGGAAAGGCGATCTGGACATCGACCTGACCGGTACCGCCCGCGACTATCGCCGGCGCGGAATCGCATTCGCGCTCAAGCTCAAGGGGACGACGTGGGCTAAGAACGCAGGGCTGCGCGTCGCCATGGTGGCCAACGACCTCAGCAATATCGGCATGCTGGCGATCAACAATCGACTCGGATATCAACGACTGCCGTCGATCGTCTTGCTCAAACGCCGAATTTGAATCCAAATTTGACAACAAAATCAAAAATCGTCGTATCCTTACAACGTGCATGACAAACCTCCGGGCACCCAAACCCGCGTCATGCACTGCCGGCTGTCATGAGGGAACGGCCGGCAGTACCCCATGAGGGAGGGAGAAACAATGCGTACCACTTTGTTCCGCCTTATCATTTGTGCTGCCCTGCTGGCGCTGGCCCTGCCGGTCGTCGCGCAGGAAGGCCCGCCGCCGCTGCCCGGCGAACCGGTCGTCATGGAACTTGGCGCGCCGCGCGGCATCGCGTTTGATGCCGACGGCAACCTGCTCGTCGCCGATGCCGGCACGGGTGGCGAAGTCGAAATGACGATGGCCGGCCCCGAAGGTGAGGCGGTCACGGGACTTGGCTTGACCGGCCGGATCGTTTCAGTGGCACCGGACGGTACCGTTGGCGACCGGATCGCTGGCTTCCCGAGCTATAAGGGCGCGATGGAAACGTTGGGCCTGTACCGTGCTATTCCGAATGGCGACTCGCTGTGGGTCATCTTCAGTGGTGCCGGTCCGTCGACCAATGGCGCGTTCTGGATGGACTCTGTCGTTGAGCTCAACGCCGAGACACTGGCCGTCAAGACGATCATCAACCTCAACGATTTCGAGGTGAATAACGATCCGGACGGCAATGGCTACGACAGCAATGTCGCCGACATCGCGTGGACGGCGGACGGCACCCTGCTGATCGTCGACGCCGGCATGAACGCGCTGCTGGCGTGGACCGAAGCTGACGGGCTCAGCACTGTCGCGGCATGGCCGGACAACAGCGTGCCGACCAGCGTTGAGGTCGCCGAGAACGGCGACGTCTACGTCGGGTTCCTCGGTGAAGGCATCGCCCCCGGCGCTGGCAAGGTCGAGCGCTGGTCCGGCGGTGAGCTGGCCGAGACGTTCGCCGGGCTGACCGGCGTCACCGACATCCTGCTCGCCGGCGACGCGCTGTATGCCGTGCAGTTGTTCGAGATGGGTGCCGAAGGCCCCGGCCCGGGCAGTGTTGTACGCGTATCGGCGGACGGCGCGGAAGTCGTCGTGGGCGGCTTGCTTGCCCCGTTCGGCATCGCCATGGGCCCGGACGGCGCGCTGTACGTCAGCTTCGGCACGATCGCCTTCTTTGAAGGCGCGCCTGCCGGTGTCGTCCGCGTCCCGATGATGTAGGCTCTTTCACCCGCAACCAGACCTCACCCTCACCCCGCTGCCAACGGAAGAGCGCGGTGGGGGTGAGGCCAACACCACCCATGAAACGACTTCTCATCGTCCTGATCAGCGTGTGTGTACTCAGCGCGTGCGGTACGCATGCACAAGTTCGCAGCGTATCGACGGTTACCCCGACAGCCACCGCATCGCAGACCGCGACGTCGACCGCGACGCCGACGCACACGCCGACTGCAACCCCAACCACGCCGCCAACCGCCACCGCGACGCAGACCGACACGCCGTCGCCTGCCCCGACCGACTCAGCCGCCGAACCGACCGCGCCTCCGGCGCTGTCGTTGGAAGGGGACCCGGTGCGCGGCGAGCAGTTGTTCCGCGTGGGAGACAACAGCGCGCCGCCGTGCATCTCCTGCCACGCGCTAGCAGAGTCACGCTTCGGCCTCGGCCCGGCCATGATCGATGTCCAAACGCGCGTGTCCAGCCGCCGGCCCGGAACGCCTGCAAACGTCTACTTGTATCAGAGCATCACCGACCCGTGGCAGTACATCGTGCCGGGCTACCGCAACATCATGCCGGGCGTGTACTTCGAACTGTACGACGATCAAGACCTCGCCGACCTGATCGCCTTCCTGCTCTCGCGCTGAGCACGCTTTCGCATCGGGGCGCTGCCCCGAACCCCGCCAGAAGGCTTTCGCGCTCTGGCCTCTCTCGCAGTTACGGGGTCAAGGGGTGCTAACCCCTTGTGGAGGTGTGGAGGCGAAGTCTCCGCTGAGCCGCGCAAGGTCAGTACGCACGAAGTGGCCCGGGGCGGCTTCAGCCGCTATGCTTGAACAGGATACCGTGGGGAGGATACCGGCATGAGTGACGACAGCCCGACCGAGCGCGCGTTTAACTACACCGCGTTGTGGTCCGCCATCGAGAAGGAAGCAGCGCGCGGTTTGATTGCGTATATGTCGCGGCGCGAGTTTATGAAGTCGATGGGCGCCGGCGCGGCGTTGGCGGCGCTCGCTCCGCTGAGCCTGACCCATGCGCGCGCTGCACAGGCCGGGTCTGCCGCCGAAGTTGAGGCCTTTCCCAACGGCGTCGCCAGCGGCGATGTGACGCAGACGACGGCCGTGTTGTGGGCGCGCTGCACCCAGACCGGCGTTGTAACGTTCACCGTCAGCGCGGCGGGCGAGTTTGCCGAGCCCCAGCAGACGGCGCTGGCCGACGTGACCGACCCGCTCAAGCCGGCCAAAGTCGAGATCACCGGGCTGACGCCGGGCACGCCGTATACGTTCTTCGTCACTGCGCCTGACGGCGAGGCCACGATGAACGGAGCGTTCCGCACCGCGGCTCCGGCGGGGGAACAGCGCGGTCTGCGCTTCGGTGTCAGCGGCGACAACCGCGGCGAGCTGCGCCCGTTCGTGGCCCTGCGCAACGTCCCCGAACGCGACCTTGCCTTCTTCGTCGCGCTTGGCGACACGATCTATGCCGACTATCCGAGTGTCGATGTCACGCTGGAGCAGTGCGTCACGCTTGAGGACTACCGGCGCAAGCATGCGGAGATCTATACGCCACGCCACGGCCACAACGTGTGGCGCGATATTCGCCAGTCTGTCCCGATATTGGCGCAGATTGACGATCACGAGGTAATCAACGACTTTGCCGGCGGGGCGGCCCCTGAAACCGACCCGCGCTTCGCCGACGATCCGGCCGGGCGCATCAGCGAATCGGTGCTGTACGTGAACGGCTTACAGGCGTTCGCGGAGTACCACCCGATCGTCGACACCGTCTGGGAGGGGACCGGCGAGCCGCGCATGGACGGCAAGCCCAAGCTGTACCGCTACCACACCTACGGCAGCGACGCCGCCGTGTTCATGATCGATGCGCGCTCGTTTCGCGATGACTCGATCGACAGCCTGTCTACGCTAAGCATCTTCAACACTAACGCCGTGCGTGAGCACCGCGCGCAGTTCTGGACGGAGGGGCGTACCATGCTCGGCCGGCCGCAGGTCGAACAGCTCAAAGCCGACTTGAAGCGCGCACAGGCCGATGGGATCGTGTGGAAGTTCGTCATGCTGCCGGAGCCCGCGGCGCTGGCCGGTTGGTTCGGCGGCAACGACCGCTGGGAAGGCTACGCGCCGGAGCGCAACGAGGTCCTGCGCTTCATCGGGGACGAGGGCATCACGAATGTGGTTCTCGTCGCGGCCGATGTCCATACCACGTTCATCAATCAGCTCACCACGCAGGACGAGGCAGATGCCCCGATGGAGCCGTCGCCGGTGTGGGAGATCAGCACCGGATCGATCGCGTTCTATCCGCCTACGGGTCAGGCGCTGGTCGACGGGGCGGCGCAGTTCAACCTGATCGACAGCGAGTTGTTGGGCCGATACCGTGCCGGTGGCCTGCGCGAGAAGGACGCGGTACTGGTCGAGTTGTACGACCGCTTCGTGGCCGACTTGCAGGGGCTGCCGCATATCGGCCTCGGTGCCGCTGCCGCCGAACTGGTCGACGGTTTGCCGATCAGTGGTCACAGTTACGGCTGGACGGAGTTCGAGATCGACGCGGCGACGTCCGCGCTCACCGTCACGACCTACGGCATCCCGTCGTACAGCGCCGAAACGCTGCGCGACGATCTCGACGGCGTACTTGCGCGACAGCCTACGGTATTGAGCATCGTGAGGGCGCTTCCGGCATAGATTTCCGGCATACGCTTCCGATCACCCTGCCCCGCACCGCCGTCTGCCATTACAATACACGTCCCGGCAGCTTGCGGAGGAAGCAGCATGACGGTGATGTACGATGTCGAAGCAGTGCGCGCACAGTTTCCTATTCTGTCGCGCGTGCATAACAGCGGTCAGCCGCTGATCTACCTCGACAACGCAGCAACCAGCCAAAAACCCGAGCGCGTCATCGAGGCGATGTCGCGCTATTACCGTGAGTACAATTCCAACGTTCACCGCGGTATCCACCAGCTCAGCGAAGAAGCGACCGCCGCCTACGAAGGCGCACGCAAGACAATCGGGCGCTTCATCAACGCGGCAAGCTGGCGCGAAGTCGTCTTCACGCGCGGCACGACCGAGGCGCTCAACCTCGTCGCCTATGCGTGGGGGCGCGCCAATCTTGGTCCCGGCGACCGCGTCGTGTCGACGGTTATGGAGCATCACGCCAACATCGTCCCGTGGCAAATTCTGGCGGCCGAGCGCGGCTTCGAGCTGGTCTTTGCGCCGCTGACGCCGACCGGCGAACTTGACATGGACGCGCTGGCGGCGCTCGTCAGCGGCGGGCAGACGCGCCTGCTGACCGTCACCCATGTGTCGAACGTGCTCGGCACGGTGAATCCGGTCGCCGAGTTGGCCCAGTTGGCCCACAAGCACGGCGCGCTGATCTGCGTCGATGGGGCGCAGGCCGTTTCTCATCAACCAGTCGATGTGCAGGCGCTCGACGTCGATTTCTACGCGTTCAGCGGGCACAAGATGTGCGGCCCGACCGGAATCGGGGTGCTGTACGGGCGGCGTGCGCTGTTGGACGCCACCCCGCCGTTCATGGGCGGCGGCGATATGATCGAGACCGTGCGGCTCACCGGCAGCACGTTCGCCCCGCCGCCGTATAAGTTCGAGGCCGGCACGCCGTCGATCGCGGAAGCGGTCGGGCTGGGCGAGGCTGTTGCGTTCCTTGAGGAACTGGGCCGCGAGCCGGTACAGGCACACGTCGAGCTGTTGACCGACTACGCGACCGAACGCCTCTCGGCGCTGCCGGGTGTGGCGTTGGTTGGCAGCCCGCGCACGCGCAGCGGAGCAGTCACGTTCACCGTCGACGGCCTGCATGCTCACGATGTCGCGCAGTGGCTCGATATGTCCGGGATTGCCGTGCGCGCCGGGCACCACTGCGCCATGCCGCTCCACACCGAACTCAAACTCACGGCGAGCAGCAGAGCCAGCGTCGCGCTTTATACCACGGTGGCTGAAATCGACGCGCTGGCAGAGCGGCTCGCGCTGGTTCAGAAGGAACTGCTGTAATGTTTTCCGCAGACGACTACCGCACGATCATCCTCGAAGAAGCGCGCAGCCCGCAGCACTATGGCTTGCTGAATCCGGCTGACTTCGACCACGAGGAACACAACCCGCTGTGCGGCGATCAAGTGCGTCTCACGCTGCGCGTCGACCCCGACGGCGTCATCCGCGAGGTGGGTTGGGAAGGTGCGGGCTGCGCCATCAGTCAGGCGTCGACGTCGTTCTTCAGCGATCACCTGCTGGGGATGACCCTCGATGACGCACGCCAGATCACGCGCGAGGAAGTGCTCGACATGATCGGCCTGCCGCTGCTGCCTAACCGTCAGCGCTGCGCCTTGCTGCCGCTCAAGGTGCTGCTGCTCGGCCTGCGTGACGTTGGCGGCTGGGAACAGGTCGAAGACTCGATCGGGTAAAACGCTTCTCCAAAGGTTTGCGCCCTCTGGACTCCCTTATCTGCGGATTTGAGCCGCACGCGGCTCAAATCCGCGCGTAAGGAGGTGCAGGAGTGCAAACTCCTGCCGGGGTTAGGGGCAGCGCCCCGACCTAAGGAATCTCCCACACCGGCAGGCCGGCGAGGATGCGGCTGAGGTGCTTGGAGAACTGCTCGCCGTCGACGGGCTTACCGAGAAAGCCGCTGAAACCGCGGCGGCGCGCGAGTTCGATTTCCGACGTGTGCACGGTATAGGCGATGATCGGCACGTCGTTTCCGAGGATGCGCTTCAACTCGGGCAGCAGGTCGAATCCACTCACCGCCGGCATTTCGATGTCGCAGAACACCACGTCGACCGGTTTCAGAGCCGCAAGGGACTCCAGTGCCTGATCGGGCCGCAGGAAGGAGGTGACATGCACGCCCTCCATGCGCAGCAGCGCCGTCAGCACCTCGATGTTGCTGCGGTTATCGTCGATGACCAGCGCATGACGCTGTGCCGCTGCCGCGCTAGGTGACATACCACACCTCGTGTCCGTTCAATAATCGTTCAAGCAGGCTAGGAAATACGTCGAAATCGAGCGGCTTGCCGATCGCGCCGTCGAAGCCGGACGACCGCAGCATATCGACTTCCTCGTTCATCACGCTTGCCGTTACGGCGATGACGCGCACCGACCGGAATCGTGTGTCCGCGCGCAGCATCTTCAAAACGGCGAAGCCGTCATGCGGGAGCATGTGGATGTCGATTAAGAAGAGGGCGGGGACTTGACCGAGCGTCTCCACGCGGCCGAGGATGTCGGCGCTGTCTGAAAACACGGTCAGCGACACGTCCGGTCGTGCGCCTTTAATCAGCCCGCGCAGCACGTCGGCGCTGAAGGGATCGTCCTCGATGCACACAATTAGAGGCGCGCTCACGTCGCGTCCTCCGCTTTGGGCAGCTTGGCGACGAGCACCTCGGAGGCGATCGGCAGATCGACCACGAACGATGCCCCGCTCGTGACGCTCGTATCCAGCCACAGCCGGCCTTCGTGCGCCTCCACGAGCTTGCGGGCGATGGGCAAACCGAGCCCGGTGCCGCTTCCGTGGCTTATCCCGCGCATTGTCTGCCGGAACGGCTCGAAGATGATCTCGGCCGTGTCCTGCGGGATTCCCGGCCCGGTGTCGGTCACCGTGATGCGTACCGCGGTGTCGTCGGCCGAGGCTTTGATCGTAATCGCGCCTGAGTCAGTGAATTTGCAGGCGTTGGACACCAGATTGAGCAGGATTTGCCGGATGCGCCGCCGGTCGCCAACGATAGCCGGCAGGTCGGCCGGCACGTCGCGCACGATCGTGACGGGCTTGTCAGCCAGCAGGGCTTCGCCGGCCGTTGCGGCGGCTTCGATCTCCGGCCCGAGCAGTACGCCCGGCTCGACAAACAGCGTCAGCATGTCGGATTCGATCTTGGACACATCGAGCACGTCGTTGATCAGGTTGAGCAGGTGTTTGCTGCTGGATACCGTCTTGTTCAGTGCGTCGAGCTGTTCGTCGTTGATGGGCCCCAACATGCCACTGGAGACGAACCGCGTGAAATTGAGAATGGCGTTCAGCGGTGTGCGCAGTTCGTGGCTCATGCTGGCGAGAAAACGGCTCTTCACGTTGTCAGCCTCGCGCAGGCGCTGCGCGGCGGTGACTTGTTCGGCGTACAGCCACACGCGCTCGACGGCGTTGGCGGTCAGTTCGCTCATGATTCGCATCAGGCGCACGTTGCGGTCGGAAAACGGGTACGGTTCGGCCCGGGTCAGCCACAACGAACCGATGACACGTTTCCCTAACTTCAACTCCGTGGCCATCAGCGCGCGGATCGGATGCCCCCGATTCAAGCGTCGAATTGGGTCCGATTGCAGCGTTTCGATGACGTCTTGCGGAATGTCGTGATCGAGCGCGCTGATGTCGGCGACCACCCGCACGTCTTGCGCCACGACCCATTCGCTCAAGGTACCGGTGCGGCCCTGTTCGGTGACCAGCGGCGTCGCGCCGTCAGGATCGTCAAGCCGCACGGTGTAGACGTCCGACTTCGTGGCGGTGTGTTCGTCAATATCGTCGAAGACGCTCAAGACGACCGAAAACCCGGGCACCGTCAAGTTGCGGGCGATCGCCCCGACGATCTCGCCGTAGGACTGCGCCGCGTTGATGTCGCGGCTGATGTGAAACCACTGCTCGCTCTCATGGATCGCGTCCCGCAGCTCGGCAGTTCGTTCGGTGATGCGCTCCTCAAGGCCGAGGTTGAGGTTGGCAATTTCGGCGCGGGAGGCTTCCAATTCGGCGTTGCGTTCGTACAGCGTTCGTTCGCTGGTTTCGGCGGCGCTCAGGTTGTCGAACAGGTATTGCAGCGTCAGCCGCTGCAGCACCGCAAACAGCGCAATAGTCGCAGCGAAGATGACAACGTCCTGCGGAACGGTCGCCAGATCGAACGTGACGACCACCACACCCGACATCTCGAGGTAGCCGATCAGCCCGAAGGTGAGAATCGTGAGGAGAGTGAACGCCAGCAGGCCGCGTGCGCCGAGCAGAAGCCCTGCAAACGACACCACGACAAACGTCCCGACGACGGCGACATCACGGATGCCTTCGCCGCGAATCATGGTGAAGGCGACCAGCAGCAGGATGACCGAGGGAATCACTACGCTGGGCAGGACAATCTGACCGCGCTTGACCAGCACCAGCATGGCGACCATCACAGCCTCGGTCGCCACGATTGCCCAGAACGACGCCCCAGCGAAATCGACCGCAATCAGCAGTGGGACGCCGGTCAGCAGGATAACCCAAAGCAGCCCATACAACATCCGGCCTCGCCGTCGTGCTTGACGATCGGCGAAGTCCGGCGGCATGAGCCAACTGGGGAGGCTTGGGCGACTGATCAACTGCGGGATGATCCGGCTACGTTACTCCGTCATTATACCGTTGTCGCACGTGTAGCTGCGCTTGACGTTGGCGTCTAGGCGCGTTTGCGGTTCAGGTTCACGATCGCCTTGTTGGCATTGGTGGCGATCCGCGGGTGATCGTGGCACAGGTACGGCTCAATGGTCGGGATCAGCGAACGATCGCCGCATGAGCCGAGCGCCTCGATCAGCGTGTAGGTCTCGACCTCGGACGTCGTGCTGTATAGGTGTGCGAGCAGGGTTGGCACGGCGCTGGCGTGGCCCAAGCGTCCGAGCGTGTTGACTGCTTCGATCCGTACCAGCAGGGCGACATCGTACAGGCTGTGATATACCAGCGGCAGAACGGTTTCGGCCGGGTAGTAACCCAGTGCATGAACCGCAGCTTGACGGACAAGCCACTGCGTGTCGAGCAGGGCGCGGCGGACAGCCGACAGCGCCGTTGTGGACGCGGTGCGGCCCAACAGCTTAACGATGACGATTTTCTGGCGCAGCGACACCGTGTCGAGCGCATGGATGAGTGCGCGAACGGCCTTCTCGCCATGGCGTAGAAGTTCCGTCTCTGCAACGCGCCGGGAGGCGCCGTCTGTCAGATCGAGGTCATCGATCCAGTCTTCGATTGCGACCATGTACTGCATTGACCGTCTAGTCTCTAAACATCGGACATCATGAAATCCATGATATGCGCAGTGTCGCGCCGCGTCACCTAGACTGCGGTCGTGTTTTTACCCTAGCCAACTGGCTAGGTACCCGCTCGCGGGCTCAGCGTTGGCTGACGACAGGCGTGCGTTCGCTGTGCTGCACCTCGGCGATCGCCTGATACGGTACCAGCATGATCGCCAGCAGCAAGACGAAGTTCACGACGGCGAACGCCACCCGCAGGGGAAGCCGGCGGTGGAAGGTGATGGGCGCGCGATACACCTCGCCCGGGCCTTCGAGCAGAAACACGATCAGCGCGGCGTGCAAGATGGTGTGACCGATGACCTCGACTTTGCCGAACACCAGCGTTGTCGTGAAGAACACCATCGTCACGACCAGCGCCAGCGGCCGTTCTAGCAGTCCGATAATCAGCAGGTACCCCAGCGAAAACTCGACGAACGCCGTGGCCTTGAGGAAGAACTCCGGGTCGAGGCCAAGCAGAAGCTGCGGGTTTTCGGCCAGGATATACAGTCCCCATTGCGGGTAGACCAGTTTCTCGAGGGCCAGCCACGCCAGCGAAAAGCCGAGGCTGAAGAACAGCGCGGGGGTCCGCAATCCCCGCAAGCGCGGCTGAGCAGCGCGATGGACCAGCAGATACACGCCGACGCCGACGAACACGAAGTAATCGAGCATGTAGAACACGCCGAACTGCGCGATCGCCAGCGCGTAGAGGGCAAGTACGCCCACGCCCGCCAGCGGCGACGTGACCGGGAACAGCAGCAGCCCGGCGACGGCGAACTGCGCCCACCCGATCCAACTTTCGGCAACCGCGAGGTCGGGGGCCAGCAGCGTGTTGGCCTGCCACGACAGCAGCAGCGTCGCGCCCATGCCGACGCGCAGCACGAGCGGAGCGTGGACTTTGCGCTCCTCGAACCACGCGATGATGTGTTCGTAAAACGCGCGCGAACTCAGGAAGCGGTCGATGAACACGGCCAGCGCGACCGCGCCGACGCTCAACGCCGCCAGCGCGAAGAACGTCGGGGACAGGGTTTCGCTTAGCGGACGGGGGGCATCGGCGAAACTGAAATCGGTAAACCATTTGACGTGGGCGAATGCGGTAACGGGTGTGATCAGCAGCAGCCACAGCACGGCCACCGCCTTCCAGTGCGGCTTGCGTTCCATCTCTCACCTCGGGACTAACAATACGTCTCAAGGCTGTAGTTTAACATCCTCGGCAATGGGAGAGGAGGTGGAGGGGTACGCCCGTTTGGCGCCTGCCGCGGCTTTCTTCTGCCGTGCAAGTTCGATCGTGAACGTGCTGCCTTGCCCGCGTGTGCTCTCGACGCGAATGGTGCCGCTGTGCAGGTCGACGACACGCTTGGCGATCGCTAGACCCATGCCAAGCCCGCCGATATCGCTCGAACGCGCCTTGTCGACCTTGTAGAGCCGCTCGAATATGCGGGCGTGTTCGGACGGATCGATTCCGATGCCCGTGTCGCGCACCTTGATTTGAACGGACTCCTCGTCTGCGACGACCTCGACGGCGATCGTGCCGCCCTGCGGCGTGAAGGCGATCGCGTTGTCGATCAGGTTCGACAGGGCCTTGAGCATATAGCCCTCTTCGCCGTTGATGTACACCGGCTCGTCCGGTACGGTCGCCGACACGGCGAGCCCGGCATGCTGCGCGGATTCGGCGGCGCGGTCGACGGCGTTCTGCGCGAGCACATTGGCGTCGATGAGGATCATCGACGGCGTCGACTTGTCGAGCTCGAGCATTGTCAGCAGGCCGTCGATCAGGCGGCTCAACCGCTGTGCCTGCTCGCCAATCGTCTCCAACCGACTGAGCTGATCAGGCGATTCGGCCTTGCGCTTGAGCAGGTATAAGCTGGTCTGAATGACCGACAGCGGCGTGCGAAAATCGTGGCTGGCGTCGCGGATGAAATCGGCCATGATGCGCATCTGCTCGCGTTCGAGCGAGAGCCTCAGTTCGCGCTGTTCGAGCTGCCGGCGTTCCGTGATGTCGGTCAGCACCGCGTACGAGCCGTCGGGTTGGCCGTTCACCATACGTGCGACACCGGTGATGATGACGTCGCGCAGTTCGCCGTCGGCGCGGCGAAGGCGGGCCATGTAGGTCGACGTGCGCCCTAACCTGCGCTGAGCGAAGTTCGAGTCATATTGAGAGACGCTCGCGTCGTCGTAGAACTGGCGCGCCATCTGGCCGACCAAATCGTCGTGTGCAATGCCGACCAGTTCCGCCATAGCCGGGTTGACGAACAAGAGCCGTCCGGTCCCGTCGACCACCGCGACGCCCTGACCGAGGTTGTCCATGATCGTGGTGAGGAAGTCGTGATTCGATTCCAGCTCGCGCTCGACCCGTTCACGGTAAATCGCTGCGCCGAGGTTGTCCGCGGCAAGCTGCAGCGCGTCGATCTCCGGGTCGCTCCACGAGCGCGAGTTCACGCAGTCGTCGAAGCCGATCATGCCCCACCACTCGTCCTGCACGTAGATGGGCACGACCACCAGCGAGCGGATATCTTGGCTTTCGAGAAGGCGGCGCTCGTTTTCCGGGAACTCGTCGATCAAGCCATATACCGGAAGCCGCCGCGACATCCGCTCATGCCAGCGCGCGAACCCGGTCTCGTGAACGTCGAGATCCTGCAGGTCGGGATTTTCAAACTGGGACGAGATGCCGGGGGCGCACCATTCGTGCGACTGAGACCACAGCACGCGCCCAAACGGACTGTAGTGCACACGGAACACATACACCCGGCTTACGTCTGCCGCCGCGCCCAACTGCCGCAGCAGTGTGCGAACCTGCAGTTCCCAACTGCCGGAGCGCAAGAACGCTTCCGAGGTCAACGTAACGGCGCGCAGCACCGCGTCACGCCGCGCCAGCTCGATTTCGGCACGCTTGCGCCGCGTGACGTCCGTGTACGTGCCGATCAGGCGTGCGCCGGATGAATGCATCACTGCGCCGCGAACCATCAACCAGCGTATGCCCACTCGGGCGGTAACGCGGAACTCGAGGTCGAACCTGCTGCTCTCCCCGCCGCGGCACGCTTCAATGGCCGCTGTGACGCTGTCGCGGTCGTCCGGGTAGACATAGCGCATGAAATCGTCGAAGACCGTCAAATCCTCGACGCCGGACGCGCGCAGCGCCTCGCGCATCGTATCGTCGATCACGAACACGCCGCGTTCGAGGTCGTACTCGAACACGCCGATGCGGCTGAAGGTGACTGCTTGGCTGAAGCGCGCATTGCTCTGGCTCAACTGCATGCGCGTCTGTTCGAGTTCGGACAGGTCTTGCGCGACCAGAATCATGCCGGTCGTCTCGCCGCCGCCACCGGTCAGAAGCGAGGTGGACATCGACACCGGCAGCAAGCGGCCGTCTTTGGTCTTGAGGCGGCGGTTAGTTTGTGTCACCGAGCGCCGTACCACCAGCGTCTCGATGCCAACCTGATCCTCTGGCAAGTCCATCATCAGCATCTTGAGCGGTTTGCCGTACAGTTCGCTCTCGGTATAGCCGAGCGTAGCCTGTGCGGCGGAATTGGAGCGCGCAATCGTGCCGTCGAGGTTGACCACGATCAGCAGGTCGGCCATCGAGCTGAGGATGGCTTCAAGCTGGCGTTCGCTGAACTGCACGACCTCGAGCGCCTCGGCGGTGACCTTGCCGATCTCTGTGCGCCGCTGCGAAAGGAAGACGATCAGCACGGTCAGGATCAGCATCATCGCGTATAGCGACGTCTCGATCACGAAAATCTGCGTGTCGTTGAGCAGCAGCAGGGGGCCGACGTTCAGCCCGACAATGATCTGAGAATTCTGAAGGAATAGGTAGATGAACCCGCCGAGTCCAAGTGTTAGCGCGCCGACCCACCCCGTCAGCGCGCCCACGCATATCGCCAGCGCGACGTGGTTGGCGGCGATGATATACAGGTTGACACCCATCAGGTCAGGACAGATCGTCAACGCCAGCCACAGCGAGAAGATTTGCAGCGTACTGCCGAGGCGCAAGTGACCGCGCGGGAGCAGATAGAGGGTCGAGAAACAGAAGAATAGGTTGCCGACGAGGATCAGGCGCTGGACGCTGACGAGCGTCGCCTGAACCTCGGGAAAAGGCACGATGGCGAGAACGATCAAAAAAGCGGTCGCTGCGAAGAGCCCCGCGTAGGCGACCGCCTTTAGCACACGGATCAGACGTGCAGATTGCTCATCCTCGATTGGAGGAAGAACAGGGAGGCGTCTCAGGAGGGATAACATTAGAAGCGGATGGCTCAGCTTGGCTCGTTCACGCGGAGATGATCCAATACCATAGTGTACAGCGGTTTTCGGCGTGATGGATAAGCGGCCGCCTTAATGCTTCTCTGCCTGCTGCCGCATTCGCCAACGCGCTGACAAATGGCGGGCGGAACGTCTATAATCCGTGCTATGGTGACCGACGACCACCGCCGTGTGCGGCCCCGCTGGCTTGCCGCGATTAGCCTTGCGGCCGCGGCGGCACTCACGGTGTTGGCCGTTCGCGCTGGCACGGCAGCCTTCGGCCCTCCGCCGGCATTCGATATCGTGTTCGGGGCATTGGGCGCGATGGCGATGCTGCTGCTGGCGGCGGCACTGTGGCGGAGGCGTCGTGGGGTCGCGGCGTGGGCCTTGGCACTGGCCGGTTGGAGTGGGTTGACCGCTGCTGTGACAGTGCGTCTGGCGCTGTTTGCCCGTGCCGATTACGATCGTGCCCGCCTGCCGTTTTTCGGCGTAGTTACCGTGACACTATTGGCGACCGCCGTGGTGGCCGGGTTATGGCACCGCCGCCGCGGGCGGCCGTCTTGATGGGAGTATGTTTATGACTTTGGTTGAGAAGGACACCATCCAACACGTCGACCCGAAGGTCGAGGCCCTGCGTGCCAAGCGCGCGCAGGCAATGGCGGGCGGCGGCGAGGAGCGCATCAAGCGCCAGCACGAAAGCGGGCGCAACACCGCACGCGAACGGCTCGATATCCTGCTCGATGCCGGCAGCTTTCGCGAGATCGGTGCATTTGTCGAACATCGGTCCAGCAACTTCGGCATGGACAAACAGCGTATCCCCGGCGACGGCGTCGTGACCGGCTGGGGTACGATCGACGGCCGCCTCGTCTACGTCTACTCGCAGGACTTCACGGTCGTCGGCGGCTCGGTCAGCGAGGCGCACGCGCAGAAGATTTGCCGCCTGCTCGAAATGGCGATGCGCAACGGCGCGCCGGTGATCGGCTTGAACGACAGCGGCGGCGCGCGCATCCACGAAGGCGTCGAATCGCTGGCGGGCTATGCCGACATCTTCCTGCGCAACACGATGGCCTCGGGCGTGATCCCGCAGCTCTCGGTCATTATGGGGCCGTGCGCGGGCGGGTCGGTGTATTCGCCGGCGCTCACCGACTTCATCTTCATGGTCAAGAACACCAGCTATATGTTCATCACCGGGCCGGACGTGGTCAAGCAGGTCACGCACGAAGAGGTCTCGTTTGAAGACCTCGGCGGCGCGAGCGTCCACAGCACCAAAAGCGGCGTGTGTCACTTCGTGGGCGAAAACGAGACCGAGACGCTGCTGATGCTGCGCCAACTGCTGAGCTACATGCCGCAGAACAATATGGAAGACCCGCTGTTCGTGGCGACGCCCGACGATCCGCTGCGGTCGGACCCGGCGCTCGACGCGCTGGTGCCGGACAGCCCGAACAAGCCGTACGACATCAAGGACGCGATCGACCGTATCGTTGACCACGGGACGTTCTTTGAGATTCAGCCCGACTACGCATCGAACATCGTGGTCGGGTTTGCGCGCCTCGGCGGGCACAGCGTCGGTATTGTCGCCAATCAGCCGATGGTGCTGGCCGGCGTGCTCGATATCCCGGCGAGCGAGAAGGCCGCGCGCTTCGTGCGCTTCTGCGACTGCTTCAACATTCCGCTGATCACCTTCGTCGACGTGCCCGGCTATCTGCCCGGCACCGATCAGGAGCATCACGGCATCATCACCAGCGGCGCCAAACTGCTTTATGCCTACTGCGAAGCGACGGTACCCAAGCTCACCGTCACCACCCGCAAGGCGTACGGCGGCGCGTACTGCGTGATGAGCAGCAAGCACATCCGCAGCGACGTCAATCTGGCGTGGCCGACGGCGGAGATCGCCGTGATGGGGCCGGAGGGTGCAGTCGAGATTATCTACCGGCGCGAGCTGCAAAAAGCCGAAGACCCGGTGGCGCTCAAAGCCAAGCTGGCGGCCGAGTACCGCGAGAAGTTCGCTAACCCATACATCGCGGCAAGCCGCGGCTTCGTGGATGACGTGATTGAACCGCGCGACACGCGTGCCCGCCTGATCAACGCGCTGGGCGTGCTGCAGAACAAGCGCGACGAAAACCCGCCCAAGAAGCACGGCAACATCCCGCTTTAGGGAAGTGCTGAGCGCTGAGTGGCGAATGCTGAAGGGTATAGGACGTCGCTCCCCACGCGCTGTCGCAGGGATATGACATGTGTGTCCGCGTCGGAGCGAAATGCGCTGGCGGCTGGTGTTGATTGAGGTACAAACATGACCGCTAATGATCTTCAATTGCCAATCGACTTGGTCGATCTGGTGATTGCCGCGCACCGAGCCGTTCGTCGGTTACGGGATACAAAGCGCGCGGATTTCGACACAAATCCTCTCTCGCCGCCTGACTCGGTCGACCCGGGCGTATGGGAGGATTAGCCTACCCGATGACCAAGTTCCAAGACCGCGGATACCTCACCGGCCAGCAGTACAGCGGCGCTCAGAACCTCGCCGCGCGTATCCGACTGCACGAACGCTTCACGGTCAACAGCGTCGGCCTCTACCAATGGCTGTTCGACCTGCTGCTAGCGGCCGCCGGATCGACCGCGCGCGTGCTGGAAGTCGGCTCTGGGCGTGGCGACCTGTGGTTGAGCAACCGCGCGCGCATCCCCGACGGGTGGCAGATCACGCTCACCGACCTCTCCGACGGCATGCTGGCCGATAACCGCGCGCACCTCGGCGAACTCTCCGCGCGCTTCGGCTATCGGCAGGCCGACGCCGCGCATTTGCCGTTTGACGACGGCGCCTTCGACCTGATCGTCGCCAACTACATGCTGTATCACGTGCCTGACCTGCCGGCGGCCGTGCGCGAACTGCGCCGCGTGCTGGCCCCCGGCGGCGTGCTGATGGCCGCGACCAACGGCCACAACCACATGACCGAGATCAATCAAGCTGTCGAGCAGTCCGGGCTGATGGACGGGGCGGTGCAGCTCGGCATTATGAACGTTCGGCTGGCCTTCGCGCTGCAAGACGGGGCGGTGGCATTGGGCGCGGCGTTTGGCGACGTGCAGCGGCTCGACTTCCCCACCGAACTGCGCGTGACCGACGCGCAGGCGGTCATCGACTACGTGGCGTCGATGCTGGACGATGGGGGAACCGGCGCGCTCGAACCGCTGCGGCCGATCGTGGAGCGGCACATCGCCCGTGACGGCGCGTTCAGGATCACGAAAGAGACCGGTGTGTTTTTGGCGCGTTGACCGCGGTAAAGTCTGTCGGCGCGTATAGATTGCTTTGGAGTTGACGATGTTGGGCTTGATGCAAGACTACCCGCTTACGATTGACCGCATCTTGGAGCACGCCCGGCGCGTTCACAGCCGGCAGCGCGTGATGACCTTGCTCCCGGACGGATCACTACACACCACCACCTATGGCGAGATGTATCCGCGCATCAAGCGGCTGGCGAAGGCATTGGTCAAGCTCGGCGTCGAGCCGGGCGACCGCGTGGCGACCTTCGCGTGGAACACCTATCAGCATTTCGAGCTGTACTACGCGATTCCCGGCGCGGGCGCGGTCTGCCATACTCTTAACCTGCGCTTGTTTCCCGATCAACTCGCGTACATCGTCAACCACGCCGACGACAAGATCGTGTTCATCGACGGCACCCTGATCCCGCTGTACGAGCGTTTCGCCGACCAAACGCCCAACGTCCAGCACTACGTGTTAATGAACGCACCGAAGGGCACCGAGACCAAGCTCCCGAACGTGCTGTACTACGAAGACTTGATCGCCGGCAGCGACGACGATTTCGAGTGGCGCTCGACCGACGAGCAGATGGCCGCCGGCATGTGCTACACCAGCGGCACCACCGGTGACCCGAAAGGCGCGCTCTATTCGCACCGGTCGACGGTGCTGCACGCGATGGCCGCCAATCAGGCGGCGGTGCTGGGCATCAGCGAACGCGACGTCATCCTGCCGGTCGTGCCGATGTTCCACGTCATGGCGTGGGGCATTCCCTACGCCGCGCCGATGGCTGGAGCCGCGCTGGCCATGCCCGGGCCGCATCTCAAGCCGGAGCCGCTGGCGAATTTGATCGAATCGCAGCGGGTGACGATCGCCGCCGGCGTGCCGACCATCTGGAACGCGCTGTATCAGGAGGTCAAGGCGCACCCGCGCGATCTCCGCTGCGTGCGCAGCCTGATCGTCGGCGGGTCGGCCATGCCGCGTTCGCTGACCGCCGCCTACGAAAGCGAGTTGGGCGTCAACGTTCTGCACGCATGGGGCATGACCGAGATGTCACCGATCGGCACGGCCAACGTGCTGCGCGCGGCGCAGGAGTCGCTCGATCAAGACGCCAAGTGGGACATCAAGGCGTCGCAGGGCATCCCCGTTTTCGGCGTCGAGATGCGCATTGTGGACGAGGAAGGCCGCGAACTGCCGTGGGACGGCAAGAGCATGGGCGAGCTGCAAGTGCGCGGCCCGTGGATCATCAAGCAGTACTTCAAGCGTGATGTCGCGCCGGAAAGCTTCACCGAGGACGGGTGGTTCCGCACCGGCGACGTGGTGACGCTCGACCCCGACGGCCTGATGACGATCAAGGACCGCACCAAAGACCTCGTCAAGAGCGGCGGCGAATGGATCAGCACGGTCGAGCTGGAAAGCACGATCATGGGCCACCCCGACGTGCTCGAAGCCGCGGTGATCGCCGTGCCTGACGCGCGCTGGGCCGAACGCCCACTGGCGGCGGTGGTCGCGAGGCCGGGCTCCGACTTGACCGAGCAGGCTATTATGGAGTACCTCAGCACGAGGGTCGCCAAGTTCTGGCTTCCCGACACCGTGCTGTTCGTGACCGAAATTCCGAAAACCAGTGTCGGCAAGTTCGACAAGAAGACCCTGCGCCGCCGCTACGCCGAGGGCGAACTAAGCTAGACCACGGCCCATCAGCCAAAGGAACCCGTGCATGAGCGAAACCCTGAGCATCAACAAGATTCTGATCGCCAACCGCGGCGAAATCGCCGTCCGCGTGATCCGCGCGTGCCGCGACCTCGGCATCCCGAATGTCGCGGTGTACAGCGATGCCGACCGGGCCGCGCTGCACGTGCGCTTCGCGGACGAAGCCGTGCACATCGGTCCGCCGCCCGTGCGCGAGAGCTACCTCGACATCGACCGCATCATCGCCGCGGCCAAGAAGACCGGCGCCGACGCGATTCATCCCGGCTACGGCCTGCTCTCCGAGCGCGAGGCGTTCGCGCAGGCGTGCGCCGACGCGGGCATCATCTTCATCGGGCCGCCGCCGGGGGCGATCCGCACGATGGGCGACAAGCAGGCCGCGCGCGAGGCGGTCAAGAAATACGGCGTGCCGGTCGTACCGGGGACGGAACCGGGTATGCACGACGACGAGATCATCGGTTTTGCCGAGCAGCACATCGGCTTCCCGCTGATCGTCAAGGCGGCGGCAGGCGGCGGCGGCAAGGGCATGCGCGCCGTCTATTCGCTTGCCGATCTGCCGTCGGCGCTGGCGACCGCCCGCCGCGAGGCCGAAAGCGCCTTCGGTGACGGCCGTGTGTATGTCGAGAAGCTGCTGGTCGGCGCGCGGCACATCGAGTTTCAGGTCCTCGCCGACATGCACGGCAACACCATCCATCTCGGCGAGCGCGAGTGCAGCATTCAGCGCCGGCACCAGAAGCTGGTCGAGGAAGCGCCGTCGCCGTTCATGGACAGCGAGCTGCGCAAGCGCATGGGCGACATGGCGATCGCCGCAGCGCAGTCGGTCGGGTACGTCAACGCCGGCACGATCGAGTGCCTTGTCGACAAGGATCGCAACTACTATTTCCTCGAGATGAACACGCGCTTGCAGGTCGAGCACCCGGTTACCGAACTGGTCACCGGGGTCGATCTGGTCAAGGAGCAGATTCGCATCGCGCGTGGGCGGCGCATGGGCCCGACCGAAAGCGAGCTCGATCCGAAGGGCTGGGCGATCGAGTGCCGCATCAACGCCGAAGACCCGTACAACGGGTTCATCCCGTCGGTCGGCAAGATCAACACGTTGATCACCCCGACCGGCCCCGGCGTGCGCGTCGATCACGGCGTGTACAGCGGCTACGAGATCACGCCCTACTACGACAGCATGATCGCCAAGCTGATCTGCTTCGGCGAGACGCGCAGCGAGGCCATGCTGCGCATGCGCCGTGCGCTCAACGAGTACACGATCATGGGCGTCAAGCACAACATCCCGTTCCACATTAACCTGCTCAACTCGTTCAGCTTCATCGGCGGCCAGTTCGACACCAAGTTCGTCGAGGAACGCTTCTCGATGACGACCTACGAGTCCGACCCGAGCGAGGAGGAGATCGAGCACGCCGCCATCGCCGCGACGCTCGTCGCGCACCGCTCCCAACAGTTGGCCGCGCAGGTGGTCGCCCCCGCCAAGCGCGACGCCAGCAACTGGAAATGGTTCACCCGCTACGAGAGAATGCACAGATAGGAATCAGGATTCAGTTGTCAGTAGAAGTCGGTCGGCGCGCGGTACGGAGCGCAAAATGAGCAGAAGTGAGAGAGATGGGTTTCAAGAGCTGCTTGTCTGGCAGAAGGCGCGTCATCTCACACGTGCAATCTACGAAAGTTCGCGAGACTCGGCGCTCGGGCGTGATTTGGGATTGGCGTCTCAGATGCAGCGGGCGGCTGTGTCCATAATGGCAAACGTCGCGGAAGGCAGTGAGCGCGGCCCACGAGAATTTGCTCGCTTTCTCTCCATAGCCCAAGGTTCGTGTGCAGAATTGCGCTCTCATTTGGTCGTCGCCAATGATATTGGCTATCTGAATACCAGCGGATTTGAGACGTTGGACAACATGGCGGTAGAAATCGGTCGGATGCTCGCAGGTCTCCGTGCTTCCGTCATCCGACGCATCGATTCGTCGAATACGAGCCGTGAGAGTATTGACAAATGAGTGCTGCTTACCTGACAGCTTCACTGAAGACTGACTACTGATCACTGGAAACTATCGATGAAATATGTGACGACCATCAACGGCAAGAAGTTCGAGATCGACATCCGCAACGACGGCTCGGTGTGGGTCGACGGCAAACGACGCGAGGTCGACTTTCTGGCGCTCGGCCCCACGCTGTACTCCGTCATCATGGACACCGTGCAGCATGAGGTGGTGGTCGAAAGCCACGACGAAGACGTCGAAGTCTTGCTCAATGGTCGGCTGTACAGCGGCACCGTGCTGGACGAGCGCACCCAACTGATGCTCTCACGGCGCGGCGGCCCGGCGGCAGACAGCGGCGAAGTCACGCTGCGTGCGCCGATGCCCGGCCTGATCGTCAGCATCCTGTGCGCCGAGGGCGACACCGTCGAGGCCGGCCAAACCCTCGTGATCCTCGAGTCGATGAAGATGCAAAACGAGCTTAAGGCGCCGCGCGCCGGCACCGTCCAACGCATCCACGTGGCGCAAGGCGCGACCGTCGAACAGCGCAAAGTCCTCGTGACCCTGACCTAGCAATCAGTTGTCAGAATTCAGTTATCAGGTTTCGAGAATCAGTCACCGGCCAATGTGAGTGTGCACTCACTGAAGACTGAATACTGTCTACTCCGTAATGGCGGCTATGTACCGCTCGGCAGAGCGGCGGACGACGGCTTTGGCGTCGTGCCGGACGATACTGTCGAACCATCCGCCGTAGATGCGGTCGAAGGCGAACGGATCGACGGCCGCGACGATGTGCCGCACCGCCGACGCGTTCAACGGGATCATGTTCGGGTAGCTGTACATGAACGACACCCAACCCCGATCCTGCGCAACCTGAATCGTATCGCCCGTGAGCAGCGCGCCGCGCCCGTCCGCGCCCGCCGGCCAATGCAGCACGGTACTGCCGGTAAAATGCCCGCCGCAGCGGATCAGCGCCAGCCCGGCGGGGAGCGCGAAGATCTCGGTATCCCAGTAGCGAATCTGCGGCGCGGGCCGCTGCACGTACTCGCGATTGGACTCGTGCAGGTAGATCGGGACGCCGCCGAATGCCTCGCTCCAGTCGACCATCGTGCCGTACAGATGCGGGTGCGATCCGGTAATGGCGACCAGCCCGCCAAGCGCCTTGACGGCCTCCACGGTCGCGTCGTCCAGCAGGGAGATGCAGTCCCACAGCACGTTGCCTTCCGGTGTCTGGACGAGCAGCGCGCGCTGCCCGATGGCGAATCGCGGCTCGGTGCCGATGCCGGTGAGGTTCGGCTCGTGCGAACGGACGACGTTGTGATGTGTCTGCCGCATGGCGTCTGGTGTCGTCCACTGCTGGCCGTTGTGGCCGATGTACTGCCGGTCGTCTTCGCAGATCGGGCAGTGGGCGGGCGGCGCGTCCGACTCGGAAAACTGGTTACCGCACGTTACGCAGATGAAATTGGGCATGATGTGATCCCCCGTAGTGGCCTACAAAACAGTATACGCCTGACGGAAATGACTCGCGGCGCCCACGTACGTCTCGTAGGGCGCCCAGCCGCGACTTCGTTTGTGGATCAGCCGCGCGGCACCAGTTTGATCGTCGTGGCGCGCACCTCGGGCGTGAGCATCGGCTCGACGTACTGCGGATACCGGCGGTATTTTGTGCGGTATAAGGCATCGATCTGATCGTTGATGCCGGTGTCGGTTTCATCGACGAACGTCACGTCCTTTTCCACGCCGCCGGCCCAAACGCGGCCAGCGTGGTGTACCTTCGCTGCGCGGTACCACCCGCCGCTGCTCCCCCGATACGAGCGCACGTACAGATCGTCGCCCACCTGAACGACCCAGATCGTCACCCGCCGGGTCAGCGTGCCGTCGTCGCGCAAAGACGCGATGTCCAGCTCTTCCGCCTCCGCAATCCGGTTTCGTTCTTCGCTGGTCCACGTTGTCATGGTCTGAATCCTCGTTCCGACGGTTGTCAGTTTCTCAGTACTCGACACTCATCACTTCCAGCTTCCTACTTAGTACCGGTTGCCGAGTACGCTGATCTTCGACATGGCATCCGCGATTTCCGCGAGATCGCTGGGCGTCAACTGGATATCTACCGCGCCGTTGTTCTCGTCGAGGCGATCCAGCTTGCGGCTGCCCGGGATGGGCACGATCCACGGCTTTTGCGCCAACAGCCATGCCAGCGCAATCTGCGCCGGCGTTGCGCCATGCTTGGCTCCGATGCGCTCGATCAAATCTACCACGGCGCGATTTGCCTTGATCGCTTCCTGTGTGAAGCGGGGGTTGCGCGCGCGGATGTCGTTGGCGGCAAACGTGGCATTCTCGTCGATTTTGCCGGTCAGGTAGCCGCGCCCCAACGGGCTGTAGGGGACCAGCCCGATTCCAAGCTCCTCGCACGTTGGCAGGATCTCCGCCTCGATCGGTGTCCACCAGATCGAGTACTCGCTTTGCAGCGCGGTCACGGGCTGAACGGCGTGCGCGCGGCGGATGGTCGGCGCATCTGATTCCGATAACCCGAAGTGCTTGACCTTGCCCGCCTGAATCAGATCCTTGACCGCGCCGGCGACATCTTCAATCGGCACGTTCGGGTCGGGCCGGTGCTGGTAGAACAGGTCGATGGCGTCAACCCGCAGGCGTTTGAGCGAGGCCTCGGCCACGCGCTTGATCTGCTCCGGGCGGCTGTCGAGGCCGGTGCCGGGGGTCGGCCCTTTGTCGCCGTCGTGCTTGAAGCCGAACTTGGTGGCGATCACGACTTCGCCGCGGAATGGTTCGAGCGCCTCGCCGACCAGCTCCTCGTTGGTGAACGGCCCGTAGACCTCCGCCGTGTCGAAGAACGTGATGCCGCGGTCGACCGCCGCGTGGAGAAACTCGATCATGTCCTGCCGGGTGCCGATCGGCGCGTCGCCGAAGCTCATCCGCATACAGCCGAGGCCGAGGGCGGAGACTTCTAAACCACTGCTGCCTAGTGTGCGTTTCTGCATTTCGTTGCTCCCTTGTAGATTACAAAACTAGCTTTTCTGAACCTTGCCTAGCGTTCGATGATCGGCAGAATTAGCCGGGACGGGTGATCCGCATCGTGATACACGCGATTGATCGCCGGTCGATACTTGTCGGCGGTTTCGCTTGTGATGTCGCCCCCGGTGTTGCTGTTGCGGTCGAACCGTGGGAAGTTACCGCTCGACACTTCCAGCCTAATGCGATGACCCGGCAAGAAGACGTTGGCTGTCGACCACAGATCGAGCCGCAGCTCATAGATCGTGTCCGGTTCGAGCAGTTCGGGATGGACAAGTGAATTGCGATAGCGTGCGCGGAGTATGCCTTCGGTCAAGATCATGGCCCGCCCGTCCGGGAATACGTCGACGAGTTTGCCTGTGAAATCCGTGTCCGGGGCGGAGGACGAGACGAACAGCCGCAGCTCGATACGTCCGGTCACTTCAACCGGCGCATCGAGCACCGGCGTGCTGTATACGAGTACATCGTCGCGAAGCTCGACCGTACGTTGATCGCGCGGGCCAGCGGCGTTGCCGCCCGGCAGAATGACCTGCCCGCCGACGGTCGGGACGGGTCGCAGCGGATTGAACAGATACACATCTGCCGACTCTTTCGCGGGCATTTCGGTCGATAGAGTGCCATCCCCGTTGAGTGTGTTGGCTTGACCACCGCTGTGCAGGAAATAGTCGCGGTACTGCGTGTCCGGCAGCGGCCAATCGATCTCCGAACGCCATTCGTCGACCCCCATTACGAAGATCATCACCGGCGGTTCGCGATCCACGCCGTTGTCGACGCCCTTCAGCCAGCGATCGAACCAGCGAAGCTGGATACCTGTCAGGTCGATGGCGTCACTGCTAGCGGCTGCGCCAAATTCGCGCTCCCGGAAGCTGCCGCTGAAATTCATGTGCGACCACGGGCCGATAATGACGCGCTGATTCTCGCGGGCAAGCGGTGTGCCGCCACGCGCTTTCATGCCGGTATAGAGGTCTAGCGTGTCCTGCTGAAATGCGTCGAACCAGCCCCCGATATTGAGCGCCGGAACGTAGATTTGCTCGTAATGGATTGTCGGTGAGATGGCATCCCAGTAGCTGCCTGACGTACCGTGCGCCAGCCACTGCTTGTAGAAGGACGCGAATCGCGCGATCAAGGGATCGCTCGCCAGCGGCAGTTGACCAAAGGCCGCGTCTACTTCGAGCTCGTATTCGAAGTCTGTCGGCAGGTCGCCGCGCGTGATCTGCCGCTGAATCTCGGCGGGGACGATGTTCGCCACCACCCAGCGCAGGTCGTGAAGCACCTTCGCGCCACCCTGAAACACCATGCTGTTGCGGGGGTCGGAGGGGGTGATCGATGGCGCTATCGCACGCAGGCCGGGGGGCTGTTGAGGCGCGGGCAGCCACTGGGTGCCACCAAGATACGAGCCGCCGAACGTGCCTATCGAACCGTTTGACCACGCTTGTTGACTAACCCACTCAAAGGCGTCGAAGCCGTCGTTAATCTCCTGAATGTGCGGCGTAAATGTCCCTTCCGACGCATAGCGGCCGCGCACATCCTGAACGACGACCACATACCCGGCCTGCACGGCACGCATGACATCAAGTGACCTTACGAGGTCGCCGTCCTTGTTGTAAGGCGTACGGGCGACAAGCACCGGAGCGGGTGCTGCCCCACCCAGCCGATACACGTCGGTTGCGAGCAGCACGCCGTCACGCATCGGCACCATGATGTTCTTTTCGATGGTTATCGTTGTCATCTGGTGTCCCTAATTCGCATCCGCAGCCTGAGGCTCTTGCGCGGCAGTCACGATTCTTCGCTGGCGCTCGTGAAACAGAATGAACAGGCCGCTGCCGACGGTCAGCGCCGCGCCGATCCATGTCGCCAGCACCGGGATCTCTTGCCAGAGCAGCAGCCCCCACATCACGTTGATCGGCAGCGACACGTACTCGAACGGGGCCACCACCGAGGCCGGCGCCGTGCTGTAGGCGCGCGCCACGAAGTACATCCCGCCCGCCCATGCGAACCCCAATCCAAACATGATCAGCGCATCGATCAGGGTGGGGGTTTTCCATGCGCGCAGTAGAAACGCGATGCTGGGGTGGGTATCGGGGGTTTCGGTGATCAGCAGCGCCAGCGGCGCCAACACCAATGCCGCGACCAGATACACCAGCGAGCTGTAGTAGGTCTGGGTTGCGCTGCTGTCGGTCGATTTCAACTTGCGTGTGATTAACACCGAGAAGGCGTAGAACAGCACGGAGATCAGCGCGAACACCGACCCCAAGTTAAAGGTCGCCGTCCCCGGCCTGACCATGAAGAGCACCCCGGCAAACCCAACGATCAGCGCGACCCAGCGATAGGCCTTCACTCTTTCACTCAAGAAGATAACCGACAGGATGGTGATCATCATGGGGCCTGAGAATCGTATGGCGTCGACCTCGGCCAGTGGCAGTGCCGCGAACGCCATGAATGCTGTGGTATACGACAGAAACAGGCAGAAGCCGCGCACGTATTCGAGCATCGGTCGCTGTGTCTTAGGCAGCCCGCGGCCACCTTCCAATCGAAAGAGCAGCAAGCTGGCGGGCATGGCGACGAAGCTTCTCAATAGCACCATTTCGATGATGGAGTAGTCGCCGCCGATCCACTTCACCGCCACTCCTTGCAGCGAGAGGATGAACATCGCCACGCCGAGGTAGATGATTCCTTGTAGGTTCGCGCTCAGTGACGCCATACCCGCCCTTTTCCATTCACAGCGTGGTGCAACGATCAGCTCTTGCCAACTAGCCTAGGTCGTCCGGCTAGATATCCAGAACGATGTTTCCCAACCGCTTCACAGTTTCGGGATCGCGGTGATCGAAGAAGGCACTCTGTCGCGTATCCAGTGCCTGAATGCGTTCCATGTCGTTCTGGCTCAGTTCGAAGTCGAACACGGAGAAGTTCTCCACGATCCGATCCTTGTGGACGGACTTGGGAATGACAACGACGCCGCGCTGGATGAGCCACCGTAGAACGATCTGGGCAACACTCTTGTTATGCGCATCCGCGATCGCGCGCAGCCCCTCGTTGTCGAAGAGGTTGTTTCGGCCTTCGGCAAAGGGGCCCCACGATTCGATTTGTACGCCGTTGGCCTGCATGATCTGCTGCGCGTCAATCTGCTGGCAGAACGGGTGCGTCTCAACCTGATTGACCGCGGGAGCCACTTCGTTGTGCATGATGAGATCCAGCAGGCGATCAGGGTAGAAATTGCTGACGCCAATGGCTTTGGCGCGCCCTACCTCGTACAGCTCTTCCATCGCGCGCCATGCGCCATAGACATCGCCAAACGGCTGATGAATCAGGTACAGGTCGAGATAATCCAACTGCAGCCTGTCGAGCGACCGTTGGAACGCCTGTTTGGCGCGGTCATAACTGGCATCCTGAACCCACAGCTTTGTCGTGATAAACAGGTTTTCGCGGGCGACGCCGCTGCGCTGGATCGCCTTGCCCACCGCCGTCTCGTTCATGTACGAGGCGGCCGTATCGATCAGCCGATAGCCGGTTTCCAGCGCGTCGACGACGCAGCGCTCGCACTCTGCTAGGTCGCGGATCTGGAAGACGCCGAAGCCCAGTATCGGCATTTCAACGCCGTTATTCAAAGCAACGTGTTTCATGGTGATCCTCAGTTCTCTGCCTGACTCGCGTCAACACAATGCCTGCTGTCAATGCCAGCAATGTCTTGTTACTGATGCCCCACGATACGATGCGGGACGTACGGCTCTTCCAAGTACTGAATCTCCTCGGGCGAGAGCTTGGTGGTGACTGAAGCGACCGGGCTGTCGAGGTGCGAGAGCTTGGTCGCGCCGATGACGGGCGCTACAACCGGCGCTTTGTGCAGCAGCCACGCCAGCGCAATCTGCGTGCGGGGGACGCCGTGTTTTTCTGCAACCTCGCCAACGCGCTCGATCACCAGTTTGTCCGCGTCCGCCGAGGCATCGTATTTGCCCTTCGCGATCGGGTCGGTCTCAAGGCGCACGGTCGTCTCCGCGAAATCACGCGACAGTCGGCCGGAGGCCAACGGGCTGTACGGCGTCGACGCGACTCCTTCCGCATGGCACAGCGGATTCATCTCGCGCTCTTCTTCGCGGTAGATCAAGTTGTAGTGATTCTGCATCGACACGAAGCGCGTCCAGCCGTTCTGGTCGGCGACATGCAGCGCCTTCTGAAACTGCCACGCGAACATGGCCGAAGCGCCGATGTAGCGCACTTTGCCGGCCGTGACCACGTCGTGCAGGGTCGCCATCGTTTCCTCGATGGGCGTGTTGTAGTCCCAGCGGTGGATGATGTAGAGGTCGACGTAGTCGGTGCCGAGGCGCTTGAGGCTGGCGTCGAGCGCGCTCAAGATCGCCTTGCGCGACAGCCCCTCGCCGTTCGGGCCTTCGCGCATTCTTCCGCGCACCTTGGTGGCGATCACGACCTCGTCCCGGTTTGCGTAGTCCTTGAGCGCCCGGCCGAGATATTCCTCGCTCGTACCCATCGAGTACACATTGGCCGTGTCGAAGAAGTTGATGCCCAGCTCGAGCGCCTTCTTGACGATCGCGCGGCTGTCTTCCTCGTTCAGCGCCCAACTGTTGTGAACCCAGCCCTCGGCCGCCCCAAAGCTCATGGCACCGAGACAGATCCGCGATACGTCCAAACCGGTGTGACCTAATTTCGTGTATTCCATTTGAGACCTCTCCTTCTAAACGATGCGTTGACTTACAGATCTGCCACGGCCGGGATGATCTCCTTGGCGAAGGTTTCCAGTGGTGTGATCGTGTAGACATCCGGCATGTTGAAGATGGCGTGTGTAAATCCCATGCGGGACAGTTCGTTGATGCGGCTCATGACGCTGGAAACCGTGTCGTCCCCGGACAGATTGACCGTGCACAGCGAGGTTTTTTCGACCGTGTCGTAATCGCGTCCCAGCGCCTCGCAGTGTTCCTTGAGGGTATCGAGCGCGGCCTGCATGTTGTCTGTTCCGACCCAGTCGCCGATGTTGCAGGCGTCGGCGTATTCGGCCACCATGCGCAAGGTCTTACGCGGGCCGGTACCGCCGATCATGATGCGTGGATGCGGGCTGGAGAGCGGCCGGGGATTATTGGTGATCGCCGGGGCGGCGAAGTGCTTGCCCTCGAAAGCCGTTTCATCGCTGGCCCACAACGCTTTCGCCAAGCGTAGGTTGTCCTCAAGCTGCTCGAAGCGCTCGGTGGTCGAAGGGTAGGGTATTCCATAGCCACGCGCCTCGTCCTCGTACCATGCGGCGCCGATGCCGAGATAGGCGCGACCGCCTGAGAGAATGTCGAGTGTGTTGATCGTCTTCATCAGGACGGACGGATGGCGATAGATCACGCCGGTGACCAGCACGCCGAGATACGCTTTCTCGGTCAGGCCGGCGAAGTAGCCGAGTGTGGTGTAGGCTTCCATCATCGGGTCGGTATAAGCTTCCCCGAACAGGTCCTTGATCTGGTAGAAGTGATCCATGACCCACAGGCTGTAGAAACCGGACGCCTCCGCTGTCGTGACGATTTCTTTGAGTTTGGGCCGGATCGCCTCTGTCCCGCCGGGATATTTGAAGGAAGGGATTTGCAGTCCGATTCGCATTGTCAAGCTCCATTCTTTCGGCAGTCGCTAGATGTGCGCTGGGCGAAATTGTCCAGTGCTAGGGTGTCACCATAACCTTGATAGCTTCCCGGTCGTCCATCGCGCGATATCCCTCTGCGATGTCATCCAGACTGATACGGCGGTCAAAGACGCGGCCCGGTTGGATCCTGCCTTCAAGCACGTCCGGAATTAGGTCTTCGATGTACGCGCGTACCGGCGCAGGGCCACCGCTGATCGTGAGGTTACGGAAAAACGTCGGCGATGCCGCGGGAATGTTCACGTTGTGAGGAACGCCCACCCGGCCAATCGCGCCGCCCGGACGCGCGATGCGCAGCGATGTCTGCATCGAGTCGTCGGTTCCCACACACTCCAGCACGGAGTGGACACCCAAGCCGGCGGTAAGCCGGCGCACGTGCTCGACCGCCTCGTCGCCGCGCTCGCTCACCACATCGGTCGCGCCAAACTCCTTCGCGAGCGCGATTCGGGTCTCGTGACGACCCATGATGATGATCTGCTCGGCGCCAAGGCGCTTGGCGGCGATTACGCCGCACAGACCGACTGCACCGTCGCCGACCACTGCAACCGTCTTGCCCGGCGCGACTCTGGACGTCACCGCGGCATGATGCCCGGTTGCCATCACGTCGGTCAGGGTCAGCAGCGATGCCATGATGTCAGGGGCGTTATCACGGGGCAGGGCAACGAGCGTCCCATCGGCATACGGGATACGAATGGCCTCTGCCTGCGCGGCACCGGTGTCGTGGTTGCCGTGGAAGAAGCCACCGTGGACGCACGAGGTGTGAATGCCTGCCTGACAATGGGGACAAGTGCCGTCCGAGAACGCGAACGGCATAGCCACCAGATCACCGACTTTGATGTGGTGAACATCGGAGCCAATCGCCTCGACCACGCCGAGTGCTTCGTGCCCCATTGGAAGGCCGTTATCGGGAAAGCTGTCATAGCCGCGATACGGCCAGAGATCGCTGCCGCAGATGCACGCGTAAGTGATGCGGACGAGCGCATCGGTTGGTTCTTTGATTTGGGCATCAGGGACGTTCAAGATACGAACATCACCGGCGCCGAACATGATTGTTGCACGCATTTGGACGTTTCCTTGTGTTGGTGTGCCCCCGCTGCTGCATGCGCGGGGAACGTACTAGTGTTGGCGGCTGATGCCGCTATCCTTGAAAGGGCGCATCGCCGACGCGCCCGACCCAGAAAACTAACCCCTCCGCAGGGCAATTCGGCCGGCCCGGAGCGCCGCGATGACGCCGCCGTCGATAAGCAAGTCGCTGCCGGTCACAAAGCCCGCCTCGGGGCCGAGAAGATAAGCTGCCGCGGCGGCGACTTCGTCGGTTGTGCCGACACGCTTGGCGGGCGAGGCTTCGATCATCGCGCGGTAACTTGCGCCGCCTTCCGACGCCATTTCTTGCTGCGCTAGAGGTGTGAGGATAATGCCCGGACTGATCGAGTTGACGCGTGCGCCTCGTGCGCCCCAATCGAGGCTGGCCGCCTGAACACGGAGGTGGTTAGCACGCTTAGAGAGCCCGTAGGCGGCGCCGGAGTTGGGAACCGCATCTGCCGAAAGGAACGGAAGCTGCAAGAGTTCGTCAGCAGGCGTGCGTGCAAGGGCATCTGCCTGCTCGGGTGGAAGCGCTGCCGGCATGTAGCCGGCCATGCTGGAAATGACAACACCCGCTCCACCGAGGGCGATGACATGACCGAACTCTTCGAGGACGAGCGCCGTACCCAGCAGATCGACGGCTAGAATCCTTGCTGGCGGTGCTTGCACCGGGGAAACCCCGGCGGTGTGAACAACTTGCACGACACTACCCATGTCCGCCGCCGCACGCGCCAATGTGTGAACAGAGTCGCGCGAGGCAACGTCGACGATCTGCGTAGTTACGCGATGGCCCGTCGACTCTAAGGCGATGCGGGCTGCCTCCAACACTTCCGGGTTGATATCGCTCAGCAGCGTGGTCTTGCCACCGCCTTGCCGCCGAGCGATCGCCTGTGCGATCCCACCAGCGCCAATGACAACCAGTACGTCCGAACTCATTGAGGTCTCCTTACCGCTACCCGTGATACTGCGCGTCGCTGACGTGTTCCATCCAGTCGGCCGCACTTCCGTCGACGCTTTCCTGAATGGCAATGTGCGTTACGGCGGTCGTAGGGGCCGCGCCGTGCCAGTGCGTCTCGCCGGGCGGGATCCACACCACGTCGCCGGGGCGGATTTCCTCGATCGGCCCGCCCCAACGCTGGACGCGCCCGCATCCGGCCGTCACGACCAGCGATTGGCCGAGCGGGTGCGTGTGCCATGCCGTGCGCGCGCCGGGCTCGAACGTGACGTAAGCCGCGCTGGTTCGCGCCGGTTCGTGCACGTGGAACAATGGATCGATCCGCACCGTTCCGGTGAACCACTCCGCGGGGCCGATCGCCGAGGGCTGGGTGCCGTTGCGTTGAATGTCCATCGTCCATTGTCCTTTCGCTGCGCCGTGCTTTGAGGCCGCTGATGCGCCTGCCCGGATTAGACAAAACTCCAGATCGCTGGGCAATGCGAGCAAACCGCGGGCAGCCGATACGCTTATTATAGGTGCGGGGAGCACCGGCAGATTGAACGATCGTCCAAGATGCTTGTACAATTCTGCAAGACATGATGTCCGTGGATATTGAGACGCGGGGTGACCCATGAGTGAGAGCCAACAAGAACGGCGCGATGCGCAGAGGAACGACGCGAATCGCGAGGAGATCTGCGAACGAATCGCCCACACGCTGCGTTCGGACGGAGTCATCGAACCCCTGCCGGGGCTGCACATCGCCCGCGTGACGACACCGCTGAGGAAAGTTCACAGCATCTTGGAACCGGCATTCTGTGTGGTGGCACAGGGCGCCAAAGAGATCATTCAGGGCAGCAACCGGTATGTTTACGACCCGTTCCACTACCTGCTCGCCACGACGAACCTGCCGGCGGTCAGCCGCGTGATCGAGGCGTCCAAGGAGCGGCCCTACCTGAGCCTGCGGATCGAACTTCCGCCGGCTGAGGTCGGCTCGGTCATGTCGGAAAGCGGTCACGCCATCCCTTCGCGCAGCGCGGATCTGCGGGCGATCGATGTCAGTCCGCTGGAGAACAACTTGCTCGATACCGTGCTGCGGCTAATCCGGCTCATCGAGACCCCGTCCGAAGCGCCTGTCCTCATGCCGCTGATTACGCGCGAGATCGTCTATCGACTGCTGGTTGGAGCGCAGGGCGGACGTCTGCGCCACTTGGCGGTTTTAGGGGGCTATACGACACACATCGCCCGCGCGATTCAGCGCCTCCGGGCGGATTTCGACCAGACCATTCGCGTCGAAGACCTCGCCAGCGAATTAGGCATGAGCGTGTCAGGCTTCCACCATCACTTCAAGGCGGTCACCGCCATGAGCCCGCTGCAGTTCCAGAAGCATCTGCGCCTGCAAGAGGCGCGCCGCTTGATGCTGAGCGAAGACATGGATGCGGCCAGCGCGGCGTATCGCGTGGGGTACAGCGATGCCTCGCACTTCAGCCGCGAGTACAAGAACCTATTCGGTGTCCCGCCGATGCGCGACGTCAACCGCCTGCGCGAGACGGGTGGGGCACTCACGAATTGACACGCGCGGGCGCATCCGGCCAGCACGTCTCACCCCGCCATCGCCCGCTGGACATAGCGGCTGTCCGGCGCGGCGCCGTAGCCGTGGACGAGCACGCTCTCGACCATCATACGGCGCAGCGTGCGCCCGACCATGCGCTTCGGCACTGCTGCGCGGAACATCAGGTGATACGACACAGGCGGCTGATCCGGCGACACGGGCGGGGTCGTGAGGTCGACATTGGGGTACAGGCGCGCGCCGTTGCGCACATACCACCCGATGCGCCGCTCACGGATGGTCCGCTCGGCGTCGGTCTCCGCCTCACCCGGGCGTTCGACCTCGAAGACCAGACCGAGATAGGGGTAGCCGGCGTGCGCCCAGCCATCGGCGCGCACGGTCTGTAGGGCGTCGTTCAGCAGGTGCCGGCCAAGGCCGCGGTTGCGTGCCGACGCGTGCACGGCGAGATAGCGCAAGAACGCCATGTAGTGCTCGTGTACGGTGGAGAAGATTGAGAGGCCGATCACGGTTTTTTATTGATCGACCATCACCCGGAAGTGGTACTCGACCGTCGCCGTGCTGCGAGACAGGCGTTCCGCGCGCAGGTCGTCCAGCGGCTCGCGTTCGGTTGCGGGGAAGGATTCGACGTAGATCGCCAGTGCCTGTTGGCCCCAATCGCTGTCGAACGACTCCAATTCATGAAACGTGTATGGCGATGCGTCTGGCATGCGGCGGGCAAACAGCCTGAACATGGCGTGCTCCGTTCCCGATTGAACGACCGGTGTATGTGAATACGCACGGGAAGCGGCCGCAGTTGCGGTGCGCACCGCAAACCCGTCTGGTTCTAGCCCAACCTCAGCACTATGGGCTATCCTCATGGCGGGTCGAGAACAGAAAGGACAGGCTCGCGGTGCTTTCAAAACCATCCGGCGTGCCCGCGGAGGGACACGGCAAGCTGTTCGGTTACGACTCGCTGCATTGGCCGGACGGGCGCTATTTGTTTGCCGGCCCGTCCTACGCTGACGTACTCGGCTGGACGCTGGAGGCGCTGAACGAACCGCCGCTGGACAAGATTGTCGCGCAGGAAGACCGCGCCGCGCTGCTGCGCCAAGCACACGCAACCGCTGTCAACGGCGCAACCGTGCCGGTGCTGCGCTACCGGTTGATTTCAAGAGACGGGCAGACGGTCGTGCCGGTGACGGTTGCCGCACAACCGATCCTCGACGCCGCTGGCAGCACCATCGCCATCGTCAAGATTTGCCGGGCCAGTACGGCCAAACTCGGCGATCTACCCAACGATACGCGCAGCATGGCTGCCCTCATCGAGCACGTGCTGCACGAACTGAGCAACCCGCTTTCGGTGATCCTCTCGTCCGTCGAACTGCTGGAATCGCACAGCCGGCAGATGCCTGACGACCGTCTGGCCGAACATGCCGACCGGATCGGGACAAATGCGGTGCGGTTGCAGCAGGCGCTTGACGTGCTGACGGCCATTTTGGGCGGGTAATCCGGCCCTGCCCAACGGGTAGGCCGGTTGGTATGCTTGCCGCGTGATCGCCTGCACAATGCAGCGACGCGCTTATCTTCTGCACTCATAGGCAGGGTCGCATGATCCATTTCGGAACCGACGGCTGGCGGGCCGTCATCGCCGACACTTTCACCTTCGAGAACGTGCGCCACGTCACACAGGCGTTGGCCGATACGCTGCTGGCCGACGCGGCGGGCGATACGGCGCCGTCGGCCGTCGTCGGCTACGATACGCGCTTTTTGAGCGACCGCTTCGCCCATGAGGCGGCGCGCGTGTTGGCGGCCAACGGACTGCCGGTCTGGCTCACCCGTTCCGATACGCCGACCCCGTCGGTCAGTTACAACGTCGTCGCGAAGGGCGCGGCGGCCGGGGTGGTCATCACCGCCAGCCACAATCCCCCCCGCTACAACGGCTACAAGGTCAAGTCGAACTACGGCGGCAGCGCCACCGACGAGTCGTGCAAGCGCATCGAGGCACGGTTGCAGACCAACCTCGCGGCAGGCGTGACGCCCAAGGCCATGGACTACGACGCGGCGGTTGAAAGCGGCATCATCACGCGCTTCGATCCGAACTGGACCTACTTCGAACATCTCGGCACGCTGGTCGACATCGATCTGATCAGCGAGGCCGAACTGAACATCGTGTCCGATGCCATGTGGGGCGCGGGACGGGGCGCGTTCAGCGGCTTCCTGCGCCGGTCGCGCTGTGCGGTCACTGATATTCGCTCCGATCTCAACCCGGGCTTCGGCGGCATCCACCCGGAGCCGATCCTTAAGCACCTGACGGCGTTGGTCGCGGCGGTCAAAAACCGGCAGGCCGATGTCGGCCTCGCGACCGACGGCGACGCCGACCGGATTGGGGCGGTTGACGCGTTCGGCAGCTTCATCGACCCGCACCACATCTTTGCGCTGACGTTGCGCCATCTGGTCGAAAAGCGCGGCCAGCGCGGCGATGTCGTCAAGACCGTCAGCACGACCACCATGATCGACCGGCTGTGCCAACAGCACGGCCTGACCTTGCACGAGACGCCGGTAGGCTTCAACCATATCGCCGACCTGATGATTCACAACGACGTGTTGATCGGCGGCGAGGAAAGCGGCGGAATCGGCGTGCGCGGGCACATCCCCGAAGGCGACGGCGTGCTGATGGGCTTGCTGCTGCTGGAAGTGATGGCGGCGGCGCGCGCCCCGCTGCACGAGATCGTCGCCGACTTGCAGAAGCAGGCTGGCCCCGCGTTGTACGGCCGAATCGACGCGCGCTTGACCCGCACGCTGCCCAAAGCCGAGATGCGCGACCGGCTCGTCCAGTCTGCGCCAACGACCCTTGCGGGCGAGACGGTCGTCAAGGTCGACACGCTTGACGGCGTCAAGTTCAAGCTGGCCGATGGCGGTTGGCTGCTTGTGCGCCCCAGCGGCACGGAGCCCGTCCTGCGCATCTACGCCGAAGCGCCGACGACTGAGGCGGTGAACGCCTTGTTGGAAGCCGGGAGCGCCATGGGCCACAGTATTGTCAACGGTGAGTAGAGAGGCCAACGACAGGTGATTCGTCGTTTCGTTTCCGTCGCGGTCTTCGCGGCGAGCCTGCTGCTTGGGAGTTCCCAAGCGATATCCCAAGACGAGCCGACCCTTACCGTGAGCGAACCGGAGTTTTCGCGGCGGGCCAGCCCGTTCGGCTTCGAGGAGTGGATCGCGCAAGGCGTCGTCACCAATGACGGCGACACCGCGGCGGTCGACGTCAACCTCGTCGGTGAGGTGCTCGATGAGGATGGCGAAGCGATCGGGTTTGCCTATGGCGTGCTGGTCGACGTGTGCGGCTTGGGCGTTCCGCCCGACCGGCCGCTGGAACCCGGCGATTCGTCGCGCTACCTGCTCGCGATCGAACTGGACGACGAAGCGTTCGTGCCGGCCTCGCTCGACATCGACGTGATCGCCGCCAGCGCCTCCGCCGCGCCGGTCAATCCTTTCCTGACCTACGCCGACATCACCACCGTTTACGAAGGCGACGTGGCCCGCGTGGAATGGACGCGTCGGGGCGAACTGCTGTTCGCCACCGGCTGCGAGAGCGACCTCTACACCACGTGGCAGTGGTACACGGTCGACACCGAAACCGGCGAGGCGACCGCCACCGATCTGCCGTATCCCGACGTGTATACACCCGAGATCCTCGACCGCCTCGCGCTTGAGACGCCGCAGGAAATCCGCAACGCGCGCATCGCGTTCCACCCGGACTCGCGCCGTTTCGTCTTTCAGGATCGCATCAACACCGCGCTGACCGCCGAGCCGGACGGGACGTTCCAGCGCCTGCTCTGGGATGCGCTCTCGCGTTACAGCCTCGCCGGGTACATCTGGCTGCCCGACGAACGCTATCTAGCCTACTATTTCGGCGCGTTTGGCGACCCAGTCATCTACTATACCGGCAGCCTCGCCGGCCAGAAGATCAGCGCCGCGCCGCCCGAGGTCATCCCGTCGCTGATCGTGCCGGGGCCGACCCAAGACGGCGGACGTGTGGTCATTGCCCGCGAGGTCGACGGCGTGGTCGGCTACGATCTGGCATCGACCACCGGCGGCGCGGTGACGCGCCTGTTTGACGGCGAGGCGCCCGGCAACAACTATCCCGCGCCGGTCTATGCGCCAGCGCCTGACGGCGGCGTGGACATCTTCATCATCCGCGACATCGACGGGCAGGCCCGCTTGCAGTGCTACGACCTGCGCGCCGAAACGCTCAACAGCCTGACCGTCCTGCCGCTCCGGCTCTCGCCCGACGAGTCGGGGTGGTCGGCGATCTCACCCGATGGTCGCTTGCTGGCATTGGCCGCCGAGGGCCGCCACGGCGGGCTGTGGCTGATCGACCTGACGCAGTACGCGTCCTGCACACGGTAGGGCCGCAACTGTGAAATTCCACGACCTCGCCGGTGTAATCCTCGACATGGACGGCGTGCTGTGGCGCGGCGATGTCGCGTTGCCCGGCTTTGCCGACGCCTTCGCGTGGCTTGACGAAGCACAAGTGCCGTACCTGCTGGCGACCAACAACAGCGGCAAGACCGCCGCGCAGTATCAGGAAAAACTGGCGCGCTTGGGCGTGCCGGACATACCGGCCGACCGCATCCTGTCATCCGCCGTGGCGACGGCGCAGTGGCTCGGCAAGCGCTATCCCGCCGGAACCACAGTCTTCGTCGTCGGCATGACCGGCATCCGCGAAGCGCTTGACGACAGCGGTTTCGATGTCGTGGACGAGGGCCAACCGGCCGAGTTGGTCGTCGCCGGCATCGACCGCGACCTGACCTACGCCAAAGCCCGTCACGCCGTGCACCTCATCAACGACGGCGCCGCGTTCTTCGGCACCAATGCCGACAAGACGTTCCCCGATGCCGACGGCCTCAGCCCCGGCGCGGGCAGCATCCTCGCGCTCATCGAAACGGCCACCGGCGTCACCCCGACTGTGATCGGCAAGCCGCACCGCGCCATGTTCGACGCCGCCATCGACGCGCTCAAGGCCGACCCCACCCGTATCCTGATGGTGGGTGACCGTCTTGACACCGACATCGCCGGCGCGCAGGCGGTCGGCATGAAGACCGCGCTGGTCCTCAGCGGTGTGACCACGCCCGATGCCCTCGCCACCGCCGACGTGTGGCCCGATGTCGCCTACGAGGACCTCGCCGCGCTGGTTCGCGCGTGGGCCGGCGACGCGTGGATGACCGAACGCATCCGCGCCCGCCGCCGCGGGTAGAACGCAGAGAAGTAGAGAGAAGTGAAGGGATTTTCCAAAGGGCTTACGCCCTCTGGACTCCCATCTCTGCGAAATCGTGCCGCACGCGGCACGATTTCGCGGGATTTGGGGCTGCCAGAGTGCGGGTGCAGGGATGCAAATCCCTGCCGGGGCACGGGGCAGCGCCCCGACGCCCTATACGCGCCACATGAAACGTTCGCCGGGGCGCAGGACGTAGGCCGCCTGGCCGGCGTCTTCGGCGAGCTGGCTGAACTTGGCGGGGTCGGCGGTGTTGAACGTGAACATGTCGTAGTGGTGCGGGATGACGAGCGGGATTTTGGCTTCGCGGGCGAGCGCGATGGCCTCGAACGCGTTCATGTTGGGCGGGGTGCCTTCGCCGCCGGCACGCCCGTTGATCGGCAGCAGGGCGACGTGCGGCGAGAGAGCGATCAAGCGATCGCGCAGGCCGGCGTAGACGACGGTGTCGCCGCTGTGATACACGCGAATGTGGCCGAGGTCGATGACGAAGCCGAGGAAGGCGTGACCGTGGTCGGGCGACTTCTCGAACTCGGGATGCGCGGCAGGGAGGGCGCTGATCTGGATGCCGTCGACCTCGATCGAATCGTCGCCGCGCATGGGCAGCAGGCGGTTGCGCTCGAGTCCCAGCCCGGCGGCGTGTTCGACCAGCGCGGCGGGCAGCACGAGCTTGGCCTGCGGCGACGCGGCGAACAGGCCGGGCAGCGTGCCGGGATCGAGATGATCGCTGTGTTTGTGACTCGCCAGCACGATCCGCGCGTTGGTGATCTCGTGGCCGCGGATGGGCGAGGTCGTCATGCGGACATGTGGTTTTGGCGAATTGGCGTACTTCGCGGTAAGGTGCTCGGATAAGTACAGATCGGCGTAGACCAGCCCCGCGGCGGACTTGAGCGCGAAGCCGCTTTGGCCCAGCCACCACATCGCCAGTTCGCGCGGGCCGGGCGCTGCCGACTCGATGTCGCGCAGCAGAGCCGCGCCTTTCAAGACCGGTTCGATCATTGTGTCACTTCTAGGAGATGTTATGCCGGACGCACTGCCCATTATACCGACCCACACCATTGGCTCGCACGCGTGGCCTGCGTGGTTGTTCAGCGCGCTGGAGGCGATGCAGCGCGGCGAATACGGCCCGCGTGATTGGCTCGAGACGCAGAACGATGCCGTCGACCTTGCGCTGCGCGATCAAGAGGACGCCGGGATCGACATCGTGACTGACGGCGAAATGCGCCGGATCGGCTTTTTCACTGCCGACTTCTACAGCAAGTTCACCGGCCTGAAGGAACTGCCGCCCCAGCGCAAGGTTGGCATCCCCGGTCATGACCAGCGCGAAAGCTACGAGGCGGTCGAATCGCTTGCCGCGCCGCACGGCATGGGGTTGGTCGAGGAATACCACTACGTGCGCACCCGCACCGCCAAGCCGATCAAGATGCCGATCCCCGGGCCGTACACGCTCGCTGGCCGGATCAAGCCGGGGGCGGTGTACAAGGATCGCCTCGAGGTCGCCTATGCGCTGTCGGCGTTGATCAACGCCGAGCTCAAGGCGCTGGTGGCCGAAGGCGTGACGCTGATCCAGCTCGATGAGCCGTCCTACGCCGTCCACGCCACCACCCCGCGCGAGTTTGTCGACCTGTTCAACCAGACCGTCGCCGGGGTGAACGCCAAGATCGGCGTGCACCTGTGCTTCGGCAACTTCGTGGGCCGGCCCGTCGCCAAGCGCACCTATCACCCGCTGTTCCCGTACATCCTCGACATGAACGCGAGCCAGTTCGCGCTCGAGTTCGCCAACCGCGAGCTGTCCGAGATCGACCTGTGGCAGGAATTCCCGAACGACAAGGAATTGGCCGCCGGTCTCGTGGACGTCAAGAACTACTACTGCGAGATAGCCGAGGACGTGGCCGCGCGCATCCGCACCGCGCTCAAGTACGTCAGTGCCGACAAGCTGAGCGTGACGCCGGACTGCGGATTCAGCCAGACCGCCCGCTGGGCCGCGCAGCGTAAGCTCAAGGCGCTGGCCGAAGGCGCCGCCATCGTCCGCCGCGAAGTGGCCGGCGGGTAGTTGAGTAGAAGGGATTTTCCAAAGGGCTTATACCCTCTGGACTCCCATCTCTGTGAGTTCGTATCGCAAGCGGTACGAATTCGCGCGTTTGGGACGACCAGAGTCATGCCGTCAGGTATACAGGCTTACGCGGCTCGAACACGACAGTGAAATGTGTTGATGGACGCTCATCTTGCGGACGAGGCGCGCTTGCGCACCTCGTCCGCAGAATGCGGGTGCAGGGATGCAAATCCCTGCCGGGGTTTGGGGCAGCGCCCCGACGCCCTTCGATGAGTAGTTTCTTTGAATTGTGCGCTGGGGTGGTTGACAAATCCGGGCGGGCATCGCTACACTGATCGCACGTGGCAAAATCGCCGCCGCAACGAGGCATTACCATGCAAAACGCATCTTGTTGTTGTGTCTGTCGCATCGAGGGGAGTTCACCGCGATAGGCAGCACGACACGACACTAGCCTGACGACGCACACGCGGCGGCTGGTATCCGACGAACCCAACGCGGCCCGACCCCCTCTCTCAATCCTGAGAGCCGGTTCGGCCGCGTTTTTGTTTGTCGAGTACCCGCCGCCGTTTTTGTTAACCCGCAACGAAGGAGCATCATGGTCGCCCTTGCGCACCACCCGACAGCCACCCCCGCCGCGTTCCGCACGGTGCAGCGGCTTGAATCGCAGATTGGCAACACGCCGCTGCTGGGCTTCACGCGTGTCACCGCGCATCTGCCCGAAGACATCCACGTGTACGCCAAGGCCGAATGGGCGAACCCCGGCGGCAGCGTAAAGGATCGCGCGGCGCTTGCCATCGTGCGCGACGCTATCGACCGCGGCCTGCTGACCGGCGACAAGATCCTGCTCGACAGCACCAGCGGCAACACCGGCATCGCCTACGCCATGCTCGGCGCGGCGAAAGGCTTCGTCGTCAAGCTGTATCTACCCGCCAACGCCAGCCCGGAGCGCGTGGCGATCCTGCGCGCCTACGGCGCCGAGCTGGTGCTGACCGATCCGCTGGAAGGGTCGGACGGGGCGATCCGCGCGGCCCGCGCCGAACTGGCTGCGCATCCCGACCGTTACTATTACGCCGATCAGTACAACAACCCCGCCAACTGGCAGGCGCATTATCACACCACCGCGCCGGAAATCTGGCACCAGACGCACGGCAAGGTCACGCACTTCGTGGCCGGACTCGGCACGTCCGGCACGCTGATGGGCACCGGGCGCGGCCTGAAGGACTTCAACCCGGCGATCCAAGTCGTCTCGATGCAGCCCGACAGCCCGATGCACGGCGTCGAGGGCTGGAAGCACATGGCGACGGCCATCGTCCCCGGCATCTACGACGACGGATTCGCCGACCGCGACATTGCCGTCAGCACCGAGGACAGCTACGAGATGGCGCGCCGCCTCGCCCGCGAGGAAGGCTATCTGGTCGGCATCAGTGCGGCGGCGGCGATGGCCGGGGCGCTGCGCGTGGCCGAGGAACTGGCCGATCGCGGCGAGCCGGGCGTGGTCGTGACGCTGTTCCCGGACAACGCGTACAAGTATCTGAGCGAAGGGTTCTGGACGCGTAAGTGAGGGGAAAGGGCTAAGCGAAAAGGTGTATGGGGAAAGGGCTGAGGGGAAAGGACTCGGTCCTTTCTTGTGGTGTATTCACCGTAACCGCCCCGGGTTGGCAGGCGAGGCTAGTCTGGTCAGATGCCGCCGAGCGTTGAAACGCCCGGCTAACAGGCTCAAAGCCCACTGAAGGGGCTGTCTCGTCCGCCGTGTAGAGCATTTCCGACGCCATTTATGGCATCCCTACCACACCGCGACGGAATGTGTTTGACGTTCGCAGTCGGAGCCCTTCACTTTCCCCTTGCCCCCTCACCTTTCACCTTCCTCAATCACCGCGCGCGCCACGGCCAGCAGATCGGCCTTGCACGCCGGCGGGATCGCGCCCTCCGGCAGCGCCTCGATCTGCGCGATGAAGGCGGGGATGGCGTCAGGCGTCGCCGCCGTGTCGATCTGCGCGCGGGTCGGGGAGTCGATTTCGCAGCGTTCCAGCACACCTGAAAGCGCCTCCAGCGTTGGGAGGGGCACGACAAACAGGAGCGGCGTGCCGGGAATGTCCTCGACACCGGGTGAGAGGGGCATGCCGCCTGCCGGCTCGATCCCGGTCGGAGCCGAGCTGCCGAGCACAATCCGGCCACCGTATGGGCTGACGTCCATCAGCCAACGCCCGCCTCGTCGGGGAAGGCTCAGGGTGTTGATAATCTCGCCGGTCTGGGTGTCGATGACAAGAACGCGGCCGGATGCCAAGTCGGCAAACAGATGCCGACCGTCAGGATGCCACGCTAGGCTTCCAATCCCTTCTTCGCGGTACTGAAGAACGGGTCTCACCGTCCCTGAGTCCAAGTCAATGATGCGAATAGTCCCGTCTTGTTCACTGGCGTTGAGTACGGAATAGAACACTTCGGCGATCTGTGTGTCGTCAGGACCCCACGCGACATCCGCGCCAAACGCATTGAAACGTAACGGCGCAGTCATTTCACGGGCCAAGTCGTGTACCTCCACATATCGGAGATCAGCAATTGCTATCCGTCCGTCAGGGCTAGCGTCTAGATCGTATGCCCCTGTGAAGGTGATTGGCTCGCTACGAATCAAGGTGTTGTTATCCACGCGCCAACGGTTAACCGGATTAGCTCCATCAATGCCAAGTGCAAGTGCGATGATATCGTTTGTTGCCGTACTCCACTCGACAACGATTGGGCCACCGGCACCTTCAATTATGTCGGAGTCGATTTCTCGGAGTATTCCGTCTGGGAAGGATTCAAGTAGATAGAGGGTGCGATCTCTTGTGCTAACGGCCGCAACAATGGTGCCTTCCGCGTTTGCAGCGACCCTGATTGTGCTGTCCCCTTCGATTGTAGCGGCAGCGATGGCTGTTCCTTGTGTCACATCGATCACTGAGATCGTCCCGCGGCTATCTGAAGTAACGACAATGCCGCCGTCAGATGACCATCGGACGGTGTTGGCGACATGATTCACCGAAGAAGCCGGGAAGCTGTGCAACGGCAGCACAATCAGGAGGGTCAGAGCACCGAGTACACAATATTCAATGACTCTTCGTTTCATGCCATTTTCCAAAGCCGCATCACATCTCGATACCCACATACCTCGACTCTACTCCTTGTCGTATGAATCTGCCGCGCGCCGCCAATACGCCCGCACGGCGCTCTTCCTTTCCCCTTCGACCTTTTCCCTCTCGCGTCCCCCTTCATTGACGCGCGCGGACATCCCGCGTACCATAGTCCCATCGACTAATCTGCGCGGACAGAGGCCGCGGACACAGCAGTACGAGGGGACATAGCGTTTGGCCCACCGGCATCCCCGCCGGCGGGTGACGAGGTGGCGGTTTATCGACGATCAACGGATGCCGCCCGGGGGGCGTTCACCCTCCCGTGTACTCCCTCCCCAATTCCAGCGACGGCTCAAACCCCGCGGGTGACCGCAGGCCCAACCTCCGCCGCGCGTGAACATCCATGACTCGGATTGTGGTGTTGTGGAGGCGCTGCCTCCACCCCTCCGCAAGGGGTTTGCACCCCTTGACCCCATTTCCGCATGTGCGCGCAGCGCACATGCAGGACAGGGGTGCAGGGGCGTAAGTCCCTGCTGGGGTGTGGGGCGAAGCCCCGCGACATCCACACCACAGGGAGGGACCCCGAATGTGTGGCATTGTGGGATATGTCGGCCCGCGCGACGCGGCGCCGCTGATCTTGGACGGATTGCAGCGGCTGGAATACCGCGGGTATGACAGCGCGGGCTTGGCGGTGCAGAATGGGCACGGCGTGCAGGTGCGGCGCGACGTCGGCAAGCTGACGAATCTGCGGGTGCGCGTGGAGCGCGACCCGGTAGACGGGCAGATCGGCATCGGGCACACGCGCTGGGCGACCCACGGCGTGCCGGCGGAGCGCAACGCGCATCCGCACGTGAGCATGAACGGCGATTTCGTGTTGGTGCACAACGGCATTGTCGAGAACTATCTGGTGCTGAAGGACGAGCTGAGCGCAGAAGGCGTGACGTTCGCCAGCGAGACCGACACTGAAGTGATCGTGCACTTGATCGAGAAGTACGCCGAGGTCACGGGCACGGACGACGAGGCGCAGATCGTGAGCGCGGTGCGGCAGGCGGTGTCGCGGTTGACCGGCGCACATGCGATCGTCGTGCTGCCTGTGCGCAAGCCCGACGTGCTGATCGCGGTGCGCATCGGCAATGCGGGCGGCGTTGCGGTCGGGTTGGGCGAGGGCGAGAATTTCATCGCCAGCGACATCCCGGCCATTCTGGAGCACACGCGCCGCATGATCTACCTCGAGCACCGGCAGATGGCGGTGGTGCGCGCGAGCGGTGTGTCGGTGCTTGGGCTGGACGGCGCGCCGGTCGATCCACAGGTGCATCACATCGCGTTCGACGCGGTGAGCGCGGCCAAGGGTAATTTCAAGCACTTCATGCAGAAAGAAATCTTCGAGCAGGGGCGGGCGATCACCGATACGCTGGCCGGGCGCGTCGATCGCGAGCGCGGGACGGTCGTGCTGAGTGATCTGCCGCTGACGCCGGAGCGCGCCAATGCGATCAACCGGATCGTCAGCGTGGCGTGCGGCACGAGCTACTACAGCGCGCTGGTCGGCAAGTTCTACCTCGAGAAGCTGGCGCGCGTGGCGGTCGAGGTCGAATACGGCAGCGAGTACCGCTACCGCGATCCGCTGCTGACGCCGCAGACCGCCGTGCTGGCGATCACCCAAAGCGGCGAGACGGTCGACACGCTGGCCGCGATGGAACACGCCAAAGCGGCTAATTCCACGGTGTGGAGCATCGTCAATGTGATCGGCTCGCAGGCGATGCGCATGGCCGACGGCTATGTGGCGATGAATGTCGGGCCGGAGATCGGCGTGGCGTCGACCAAGACGTTCACGGCCAGCATCGTCGATCAGTACCTGCTGGCGGTGACGCTCGGCGCGGCGCGCGGCACGCTCAGCGCCGAGGCGCAGTTGGAGGCCATCGACGACCTCGCCAAGCTGCCCGACATCCTCGGCCGGACGCTGGCGCTGGATGACGCGATTCACGCACTGGCCGGCACGCTGTTCGAAGCGCGCGACTTCCTGTACCTCGGCCGCGGCATCCAATACCCGATCGCGCTCGAAGGCGCGCTCAAGCTCAAGGAAATCAGCTACATCCACGCCGAGGGCTACCCCGCCGGCGAGATGAAGCACGGGCCGATCGCGCTGATCGACCAACACCTGCCGGTGGTGGCCATCGCCTTGCAGGACGCGCTGTACGACAAGATGATCTCGCAGATCGAGCAGGTCAAGGCGCGCGGCGGGCGCGTGATCGCGCTGGCGACCGAAGGCGACACGTTCATCGCCAGCAAGGCCGATGACGTGCTGTATCTGCCACCGTGCCCGCCGATGCTCAGCCCGGTGATGACCGCGCTGCCGATGCAGCTTCTGGCGTATCACATCGCCGTGTGGCGCGGCACCGACGTCGATCAGCCGCGCAACCTCGCCAAGAGCGTCACGGTGGAATAGAAGGGAAAGGATTTGCGGAGGCTTTGCCTCCACACCTCCACAAGGGGTTTGCACCCCTTGACCCCATCACTGCGAAAGTGGGCCGCATGCGGCCCACTTTCGCGGGAAGGGAGACCAGAGGGCGTAAGCCTTCTGGCGGGTTTGGGCAGCGCCCAAAAGCCTATGACAACGCATACCCCCGCGACGTGACATCCGCCACTCTGCCGGGTGGGTTGACGCGCGCTATCCTGAGAATAGGGGTGACTTGTGCCGGCACATGCCCGCGTCCGCGCCCGTCCCCCGATGCCGAAGGAGGCGCGCGATGACATCCGCCCAGTTCCTCACCGACCTCGCCAAGCAGATCACCGAGCGCGCCACCACCGAGCGCGACCGCGCGGTGATGCTGCACGACTACGTCCGCGACTGTGTGAAGTTCGGATTCACCACGCACTTCGACCACGACCTGCCCGAAGACGCGTTGGCCGCCGGTGTCGGATGCTGCACGACCAAAGCGCGGCTGCTGGTCGCACTGCTGAACGCCGTCGAGATCGAGGCGTATCACCACTTCGTCGTTATCTCGAAGTCGGTGCTGAGCGGCCTGATGCCGGCGTCGATCTACCGGCTCGTCCCGGGCGCTGTGTCGCACAGCAACGTCGATGTGCGGATCGGCGACCACTGGTACGAGATCGACAGCTTCATTGTCGACACGCCGCTGCTGATCGCCGGCAAGGCTCGGCTGGCGCAGGAAGGGCTGACGGTCGGGTACGGCGTGCATCGCAATTCGACCAACGCATGGGATGGCCGGCACAACGCCTTCTCGCAGTACACACCGAGCATTCTGGTGGCCGATCACGGCCGCGTCGAGGATGTCGAGGCGTATTTCGGCTCGCGGCGTTACCGTAACAAGGTGCTGGGCGTGCCGTTCAGCCGCATCTTTGCCGCGTTCGGGGAGCGCAGCGTCGCGCCGATCAACGCCGGCATCGACGCCATCCGCCGCGAGTTCACCGCCGCCCCGGCGGGTGTGGGGTAGTGGAGGGGAGGAGTCCAGAGGGCGAAAGCCTTCTGGCGGAGGTGTGGAGGCAGCGCCTCCAAGACTTGCCCCTCAGAACACCACGACACCGCGGCCCGGCGCGCCGGCGAGCATGTCGGTGAAGGCGGTGTTGACATCGTCCAGCGGGTACGTCCGCGCGATCAGCTCGTCCAGCTTGAGTCGGCCCGTCTGATACAGGTCCACGAAGTGCGGGAAGTCGCGGCGCGGGCTGACCGATCCGTAGTAGCTCCCCTTGATCGTGAACTCCTTGCGCACGATCAACGCGCCGGGCAGGTTCGTCCCGCTGCCCATCGGCGAGAGCCCGACCAGCGTCAGCACGCCGCCGGGGCGCACCGCGCCGAGCGCCTGTTCCTGCACCGCCGTGGCCCCCACCGTCTCGATCACGTGGTCGGCGCCGCGCCCGCCGGTCAGCGTGCGGATCGCCTCGATGGCCCCCGCGCCGCCTTGTACGAAATGAGTCGCTCCCATCACCCGCGCAATGCCTTCTTTTTCTGCGCCGAGGTCGACGGCGACGATCGGATACGCCCCGCACAGCGCCGCGCCTTGGATCGCGTTCAGTCCGACTCCGCCCGCGCCGTAAACCACCACGCTCTCGCCGGGGCGGATGTGCGCGGTGTACAGCGCCGCGCCGACACCGGTCGCCACCGCGCATCCGACCAGCGCGGCGGGGGCCAGCGGCATGTCGTCCGGCAGGGGGATGCACGCGGGCGCCGGCACCACGGCGTACTCGCTGAACGCCGCCAGCCCGCAGTAGTGATACACCGGCCTGCCGTCCCAGCTCAGGCGCGGCGTGCCGTCCAGCATCACGCCTTCCCACAGTGGATCGGTGTAGGTCGTGCACAGGTTGGGCTGGCCGCGCAGGCAGTAGAAACATTCGCCGCAGTCGGGCGCCCAGCTCAGCATCACGTGCTGGCCCGCGCTCAGGTCGCGCACGTTCTGCCCGACCTCGACGATCACGCCGGCGCCTTCGTGGCCGGTGACGCACGGCATCGGCTGTTTGGTGTCGCCGGTCGCCACGTGCCAGTCGGAATGGCAGACTCCGCACGCCTTGATCTGCACCAGCACCTCGCCCTCGCGTGGGGGCTGCAAGTCCAACGTGACGACCTCAAAGTGGCGGTTGGGTGCGGTTAGGACGGCGGCGCGGGTCTTCATGCGGCGGATCTCCGGCGGGGGATGGTAGACGGTATGTGGCGAGAGTATAGCCCAACCTCAATTTGACATTCCCCCAGACCCAAGTACTATGAGGAAATCGACTCATTCTGGCTGAAAGGTGTCATCCATGAAGAAGTTCCGCATTCTGACGATTGCGGCTGTCTTTGCTGCTCTGCTGCTTGGCGTGACGGTCGCGTCGGCCGGAGTCAACGGCGTCGTCATCGTGAGCGAGCAGTACACATGCAGCGGCGTGGCGGTGGTGTACGAGGTGCCGTCGTTCACAGACTACAGCTGGAGCGTCACGGTCGACGGCCAGCTGATCGCCAACGGCAGCGGGTTCAATCAGACCTACACGACGCTGGAGGTCACCGCGACCGATTCGGGCTCCCAGCTCTCGCCGTTCCCGTTCACCTCAGGGGATCACGTCATCTCGGTGTTCGTGTCGACCGGGTTCGAGCAGTACAACAGCGTCACCGTGGGCGATACGATCAACTGCGACCCGACCGGCGACGACGACGATGATGATGACGACGATACGCCGGTGCTGGTCAGCGGGCGCGCGTGCTTCGGCCCGGGTGAGGTCGCCGCGGCGGTCTATGTGACACGCGGCGCGATCGAAATCTGGGCGATCGACTCGAGCGATCGCGGTCAGCTCGCCATCCGCGTGTCTGCGGCCGAGCTTGAAGACCTCGATTACACGCCGGGTACCCCGCTGCTGATCGAAGAGAGCGACCTGTTCATCTCGATTCAGCTTTGGCGGCAGGCGAACGGGCTGTATCGCGTGCTGGTCGGGCCGGACGGCGAAGGCAAGATGTTCGAGTGCGCATTTGGCGGCAAGTACTCGGCGGTGCGCTCGTGGCTGCCGGGCAACGAACCGTCCGGCGAGCTGGACTCGGCACAGCCGGAGGCATCGGCCGCGTCCCTCCTGATCAGCGCGCTGCGCGTCCTGCGCCTGTTCTAGTCGACGAGGCAAGGTACACCGCTCCCCTGCTCGCGTTCGGGCAGGGGAGTTTTCGTCTCAATCCGGGTGCCGCGGTGCAATCGCCTGCGGGACGCGGTATCATCGAAAGCACTCGCAGCCTGTAGAGGATCCCCAATGTGATTCGACGCCTCAGCTTGTCTCTGCTGCTGATCGCGTTCGTCGTGGTGCCTGCCGCCGCACAGCAGACGCCCTCCGCGCCCACGACCGGCGCGCTGGTAGTCTGGATCTCCGAAGGCATCGCGCCTGACACCCGGCCCGCTGGGTTCCCCAGCGAGGTCGCGGCCGTGCTGCCCAACGGCACGGTGTCTACGCTGCTGGAGTTCGACACGGCCACCATCGGCGTGCAGCGCTGTTCGAGCCGACCCACTAGCACCGATGGCCGCCGCTTCGCCTTCTTCGCCAGCCAGCCCTCCGCCGGCATCGACCGCGGCACGCTGTACCAGATGACCGACCTCGGCGCGCCGCAGGTCGTCGCGGTGACCCACAAACTCACCTGTGCGCTCGAGAACTTCGCGTATTCGCCGAACGGTGCGCAGATGGCATACATCGACTTCGCCAACTACGACGAGAATCTCGAGAACATCACCGGCACCCTGCGCGTGATCGACACAGACTCGCTCCAACCGCAAGCAGAGTTCGAGCGTGTCGCCGCGTTTACGCTAGAAAACGACGAACTGCTGTATTTGCAGTTCTTCCCAAATGCCAGCGATCAGGTCACCGAAGTCGCGGTGTCGTCGTGGGACGGCGGCACCGGGCGCGAGGTCAGCTCGATCACGGCCGTGGCGGGGTGCCGCTTCACCGGCGGGGCAATCACGGCCGTCGGTGAAGACGCGATCGCGGTGGTGATGGGCGAACGCTGCCGTGCACGGACGGGGCAGGTGCGCTGGCAGGTCTATCTGGTCGACCGGGCCTCGCGCAGTTCGACCCTGCTGGCCAGCGGCGCGCAGGCGGGCGGCTATTTCCCCGCGACCCAAACCTACATGATCGCCGCGACGCGCGACGGCAGCGCTATCGTCTTCTCGGCGTCGGATGGCTTGGCCCGCGATTCCGCGTCCGTCTACACCATCGACCTGCTTGCAGCCGACCCGAGCGCCGAGCCGATCATCAACCGTGCGGCGACGGTACGCCGCTATGTGCCGCTGCGCTATGCGCTGGGGGACATCGCCACGGCGCTGCGGTCGCCCAACGGCCGTTATTGGGCGCTGGGCGTCAATGCGCCTGAAGGGGCTGAACTGGCCGTGCTTGACGTCTCTGCCGCCGGACCGCCCATTCGCATCCCCATCAACCGCGCCGGGGATGCCGTACGCGCGATGGGCTTCACGCTCGACAGCACCGCGCTGCTGTATACTACGGGCGGCGCGGCCGGGCGCGATACGTCGCTCTATCGCCTCGACCTCCAAAGCGGCGTCGAGACACTCGTCGCGCGCGGACAGTATGCGGCTACGATGGCCGTGCGCGCAGACGGCGCCGTCGCCCTGATCCAGTACAAGCAGACGACCGAGACCTCGCCGCGTCCGTACGTCGACGTGGTGGTGGTCGACCCCGACGGCACCCAGCGCGACCGGCTCGGCGGAGTCGTCCTCGATGCGCAAGGCTTCCTCGAGGGCTTCCGCGTCGCCGTGCCGCTGGCGTGGCGCTGAGGCAAAAACGCGTATTCCAAAGGGCTTACAGGCGTGTCCGAAAATAGAGAAGGTGTCCATAAGCGCTAGAATCTCTTGCGCCAACAAGGAGATCAGCGATGGATATGGACACCATCTTCACGACATTATACGTACTGGTCGATGACTGGTACAAAGCTGAAATCGCCGAATCGATGCAGCGGCACCGCGGTGGCAGAATGAGAATGAGCGACAGCGAGGTGCTGACCGTTGCGCTGGCGGGGCAATGGCAGGCGGGAATGCCGTGGCGCTCAGAACGGGAAGTGGTCGCTTACGTGCAGCGGCATTTACGCGGTTTGTTCCCGACCATGTTGGGGCGAAGTGCGTTCAATCGGCGGGTGCGGTGTTTGTGGGGTGGCTTTGTGAGGCTGCAACAGCTTGTAGCCGAGCAATTGCGCGGCGCAGATGAACTCTATGAGAGCGTGGACAGCGTGCCTGTACCCAGTCTCAGCAATGGCCAAGCCCAGCGTCAGTCCACCCATTGGACCTGGCAAAGCCGTCGGGGACGAGGCAGCTACGGGCGCTTCGTGTGGGGCGAGCGGGTGCTTATGGCGGTGAGCCCTAGCGGCGTTATTCGAGGCTGGATTGCGGCAGGCGCGAATGTGAACGACCGCTGGTTGTTAGAAGCGTTGTTGAACCGACGGGCAGGTGGGGACGCGCTGCACGAACCGAAACAGCGCCCACGGGATGGCAACAAACCACGCACTACGCCGCCTGCAGCCACGCATCTGTTTGGCTGGGCTGCAGTAGGCGAAACATTGAGCGGCGATTATCTAGCCGACCGCGGGTTCAATGGGCGGCGTTGGCGGCAGCAATGGCAGCAGGCCTATGGCGCACGCGTGTTGGCCCCGCCGCCGCCTAACGAGCCCGGCACGTGGAGTGCGGCGCAGCACCGTTGGCTAGCCTCGCACCGGCAGATCGTAGAAACGGTGTTCGCCCGCCTGGACAACGTGTTCGGCTTCAAACGGCTACTGGCCCACTCACGGTGGGGACAACTCACCCGCTTAGCCGCCAAAACCGCCGCTTACAACATCGGCCTCTATCTCAACCGCATGCTCAACCGCCCACTTGGCGCCTTAGCCACCCTCTTTCGTTGATTTTCGGACACGCCTTGAAACGCCCGGCTAATACGTTCGAAGCCCTGCGGGCTGATCCTGCACGCTCCTCGAATCACAAAGGACAGCCCAACCTGAGCCGTCCCGTGAACTGACGTCTGACTCCTGAGTCCTGCGCTCCCGCCGAGCGTTGAAACGCCCGGCGAACACGTTCAAAGCCCTGCGGGCTGATCCTGCACGCTCCTCGAATCACAAAGGACGGCCCGACCTGAGCCGTCCTTCGAACTGACGTCTGACTCCTGAGTCCTGACGTCTGAAAACTGACAACTGACTCCTGAACCCTGCCTAGTGCGTTTGCAGCACCGCCGGATTGCAGACGTTGGCGTAGCGGCCCAGCATCAGCGCGTCGATCACCAACTGCGCCGCGTCGATCGCCACGTTGTTCTGCGCGTCTTTGGTGCTGGCGGCCAGGTGCGGGGTGTGAATGACACCCGGCAGGCCGATCAGCGGGTTGTCGGTCGCGGGCGGCTCAGGCTCGAAGACGTCGAGCGCCGCGCCCGCCACCTTGCCGCTCTTGATTGCGTCAGCCAAATCGGTGTCGCGGATGAGCACACCGCGCGCCGCGTTGATCAGGCGCACGCCGTCCTTCATCTTGGCGATGCTCTTGGCGTCGACCATGTAGCGCGACTCGTCGTTCACACTCGTGTGCAGGCTGATGAAATCGCTCTGCGCGAACAGCGTATCGAGCGAGACCATCGTCACGCCCATATCGGCAGCCATGTCCGGCAGCACAAACGGGTCGTACGAGATCACGTTCATCTCGAAGGCCAGCGCGCGCTTGGCGACAGCACGCCCGATGCGCCCAAAACCGACGATGCCGAGCGTCTTGTCGCGCAGCTCCAGACCGGTGAAACTCTTGCGGTCCCATGCGCCGCCGGCGAGGCTGGCGTGCGCCTGCGGAATGTGCCGCGCCAGCGACAGCATCAGGCCGAAGGTGTGCTCGGCGGTGCTGATGGTGTTGCCATCAGGCGTGTTCATTACGACGATGCCCTTGTCGGTCGCCGCGTTCAGGTCGACGTTATCGACACCGACTCCGGCACGGGCGATCACCTTGAGCTTGGATGCATAGCCGAGGAGTTCGGCGTTGGCCTTTGTCGCGCTGCGAATGATCAGCGCATCGGCCTCAGGCAGCGCGGCGATCGTTTGCTCGCGCGACAGGTCTCCACCCGCCGTCACGCGCAAGTCGGGTTTCTCCTGCAGCAGCGCAATCGCGCGCTTGTCGACGTTGTCCGAAATCAGGACGTGAAACGGCATGGGTGTGTGTCTCCTTGTGTTGGTTTGCTGCCCCCTCACCCCCGCCCCCTCTCCCTCTGAGGGGAGAGGGGAGAAGTACAATCGGGTTGAGGGCGTATCTAGAACGTACGGCTTCCTCCTCGCCCGCAAGGGGCGAGGAGGTCAGGGGGTGAGGGGAACGCGAACTCTACGCGCCGATGAATTCGTCGAGGCCGGACAGGACTTCTTCGAGCGTGCCGATCTGCATGTCGCCCATGTGCGCGATGCGGAAGGTCGGCCCCTTGATCTTGCCGTACCCCTTGTCCATGCTGAAGTTCTTGCCCGACATGAACTTGGCCATCGCATCCACGTCGATCTGTTTGGTGCGGTTGTCGACGGTGGTAACGGTCGGGCTGGCATAGGCGCGGTCGGCAAAGACGCCGAACCCGCGGCTGTCCGACCACTGGTGAGTCATCTCGCGCATGGTGAGATGACGCGCCCAGCGGTTTTCCAACCCTTCGGCCATGATGTCGTCCAACTGCTTGTCGGCGGCAAACATCAAGCTGACGGGCGGCGTCGACGGCGTGTTGTTTTTGTCGCCGCTCTTGGTGATCTCGATCAGGTCGAAGTAGTAGCCGCGGAAGGGGACCTGCTTGGCGCGGGCGAGGACCCGCTCGCTGACCGACGCGAACGCCAAGCCGGGCGGCAGGGCGAATGCCTTCTGCGAACTGGTCAGCGCGAAGTCGATGCCCCACTCGTCGACGCGCAGTTCGGCGCCGAGAAATCCGCTGACGGTGTCGACCAAGAACAACGTGTCGTCGTACTGGCGCACGACCTCGCCAATGGCCTTGATCGGGTTGGTGACGCCGGTGCTCGTCTCGTTGTGGACGGCGCACACCGCGTCATACGTCTTCTTGGCCAGCGCCTCGGCGACCATCTCCGGCGTATGGGCCTGTCCCCACTCGACCTCGACGGTATCGACTTGCTTGCCGTTGGCTTTGCTGATCTCGGCCCAGCGCTCGCTGAACGCGCCGCCGATCAGGTGCAGAACGGGCTTGTCGTCACGGATGCAGTTGCGCGATGCGCCTTCCCATAGGCCCGTACCGGACGAGCCGAGCAAGATGACCCGGTTCTCGGTTTGGAACGCGTGCTTGAGCTTGGTCTGCATGCGCGCGTAGAGGTCGGCGAAGGCGGTCGAGCGATGCCCGATCATCCACTGCGTCTGCGCCTGCAAAATCTCCTCGCGGACTTCCACCGGGCCGGGAATTACCAGTCGCTTGTGTGTGCTCATCGGACCTCCATGCTGCCAAAGACTGGCGTTTGTGATGAGTGTAACGAGCGGAGTCTATCACACGCGCCGCCGCGATGATAAGGGGATTGATTGCCGAGACTGTTTCGTGTGATCCGCACAATTGAGGCGTGGTTTAGGGTCGCAGCGCGGCGTACCGTATAATAGGCGGTGAACTACGTAGAGGGGACGCCGATTGATGACCCGTCTTTCCGCCGTGCTGATCGCTGTGATACTGCTTGGGATTGTGCCGGTTGCTGCTCAACCGTCCGTGCCGAAGTCCCCACCCGAATTCCCGATCGAACGCACGGCCGAAGACATCGCCGCCGCGCGCCAGCTCGACGCGGAGGCGTTCGCCCTGCGTGAGGCGGGGAGCGAACCGCGCAACATCTCGCACATCGCCTTCCCGATGACCATCCGGGTCGGGATCACGCCCTACATCCACTGCGGCGATTGGCTGGCCAACGATAAGGAAATCACCGAGATCATCGAGATGGACTTTCGCGAGTACGTGAAGAACGTACTCCCGAACGAATGGCCCAACGCTTGGCCGACGGAATCCCTGCGTGCTGGCGCGATCGCCGTCAAGATGTTCGGATGGTGGCGCTACAACGTGGTGCGGCTTGCCCCCGGCGCACGCCCCGAGGGCGTCGATGTCGTGGACAACACCTGCGACATGGTGTTCTTCCCCAACAGCGCCAAGCCGACCACTAACGCCGCCGTAGATCACACATGGCCCTATCGCGCCACGTTCAACGGGATCGTGCAGGAAACTCATTTTCTGAGCACGCAGGCGCTGTGCGACGCCTACAACTTCCCGCGCTGCATGCCGCAGTGGGGCACCAAGGACATGGCCGACTTGGGCGCGCTGTGGCCCGAGATTGTCACCCAGTACTTCCAGCCGATCGACATCCTGCAGACGGCCGATATCCCGGTCGGCACCAACGTCGTCAAGAACCCGTCGTTCGACGCCGGTACAAGCGAATGGCTGGTGACCGGCGCGCAAGGCACGACCGTGTTGAGCGGCGTGTTCAACTTTTATCGCGGCGTTGGTTCGCCTAACCCGGCGATCCTAAGGCAGGACATCCCGACGATTATCAGCGCGAACTCCAAACTCAAGCTGGTCGTAAAACTCGGCAACAGCAGCGCGCAGGCCAAAACCATGCGCGTACGCCTCCAACGCGCGGACGGCGCACAGACTATCGCCAACTGCTCCTTCACCGTGCCGCCCAACTCGCCCCCGATCAAGCACACCGTTTGGGCGGTGACGCCGGCAGGTTGGGGCGGGATTCGCGTCGAGTTCTCGGGCATGAGCGACGATGGACTTGCCGCCTATCTGATCGATGACGTAAAGCTCAAGTATCAGCCGACAGGTGACGCTAGCGTGCCGTGCATCGTGCCGGTACCGGGCAAGCCAACCGTGCTCTCTCCGCTGGCCGGCTTGAGCTATGGGCTGGACATTACCGTGCTGGTCGCCGAAGGGGACAGCAACTACGTCGAAGGTTATGACGCCGCATTCCATATCCAGATCGACAACAGCGCCGCGTTCACTTCGCCCGAGTTCGACAACGGCGCGAGCCTCGCGCAGGATCCACTCATCCCGGTGAGCTTGCCCGCCGGACGGTGGTATCTGCGCGCGCGGCAGTTCGACGGCGTGGACCGCTACAGCAAGTGGACGAAGTCGGTCAGTTTCTTGGCCATCGACCTGCCGGAAACGCCCACGCTGATCGCCCCTATTGGGGACGTACCGGCTACCGGGCAAAGCCTGATCTGGACGGCGGCGAGCGGTGCCGACCTGTACAAGGTCGTCATCAAAGACCCGGCCGGAACGGCGGTTTACAAGGCCAAGGAACCGCCTCTCTCGTTCAACTGCTCGTCGACCTGTGTCGTGCCGATCGACAGCCTCGGCGTGGCGCTGCAGGCGAGCGTGCCGTACACGTGGAAGGTCGTTGCGTTCAACGAGAACGGCAAGGTAAAAAGTGCGCCGAACACGTTCACGCTGGTAAACTAGCGTCCGGGTACTATGTCGATGTCAGGTAAGCGTGACGGACGGCTGATCGGACGATGAGAAATCTCCTATCCGGCATGCGGGACTCGCCCCGTATAATAGGGACATCAGTCCCCGGGCAAATGTGCGCTTGATGGATAATCCGCAAAGCCAGACCATGCAATGGGCAGCCATGCTGCTGCGACTGTTGGCCGCCGCCGCCGCCGTCGCACTGCCGCTGTTGGACCCCGGCGCAGGCTTAACGTTCGACTCGAACGTGCTGCTGCTGGGCGGAGTGGTCATTCTGGTGACCAACAGCCTCGTGGCGCTGGGCATTGTGGGGCGGGGTCTTCAAAGCAGCCTGACCGTGCTTCAAATCACTGCCGACTGGGGTACCGTCGGGGCGGTGGCCTATATGGTACAGGGCAGGCCGCTTCCCGTGCTGCTCGCCGCTGGGGTCGTCGCCTTGATCGGAATCAGCCGCACGGAATGGCCGTGGGGCGTGCTGGTCGCATTTGGCACCGTGTTGGCGGCGGCGGTCGGCGTCGTGTTCGCCTACGGCGGCATCGTCGACTCGCTCCAGTCCTACTGGGAAGTCGCGCTGGTCGCGATCGTGGCTGTAACGCTCGCCGGGCTGTGGAATTGGGCGGACCTCAACCACCGCGGGCAGAACACGCGCCAGTTCAAGAAGATTGTGGATCGCCTTGAAAACGAGCTGGCGACCATCCGTGAAGGCACACGGGCGGTTGTCTCGGTTGCGACGTCACTGAATACCACCAGTTATCAGAAAATCCTCGACGCCGCGCTCGACATCGGCCGGCTGGGCCTCCGCCGCGCATCGAACGTGCGTGTGGTCGGTATGGTTCTGCTGGTGCGTGATTCCGACGAGCAGCTTCAGATCGTCAACAACCGCGGGCTGGCGCACTACGAGCTGGATAAGCTGTTCGCGGCGCGCTCGGGTGTCATTGGCGGGGCGATGTCCGAAGGCGTCGCGGTGATCGGCGGGCCGGGGCCGAAAGACCCCGAACTGGCCGAAATGGTCGCCTTTGCGCGTACCCGCTCGACGATGGCCGTGCCCCTGCGCGCCGAGTACATCAACTACGGCGTGCTCGTCTTCGGCACGTCGGACGAAGACGCGTTCAACTCCGACATTCTCGACATCGTCCAGACCATCGCCACGCAGGTGACCGTCGCGCTGCAGAACGCCTCGCTTTACGGTAATTTGCTCCTCGAAAAGGAGCGCATCGTGCGCCTCGAGCAGAACGCGCGGCAGGCGCTCGTGCGCGACCTGCACGACATACCGACGCAGACGATCAGCGCCGTGACGATGCGCACCGGCATCCTCAAGATGCTGCTCGACCGCGGCCAGATCGACAAGCTCAAGCCGGAGATCGAAGCCGTCGAGGACATGGCCAAGCAAGCCACCGCCGAGATTCGCCATGTGCTGTTCAAGCTGCGCCCGCTCGCCCTCGAATCGCAGGGGTTGAGCGTCGCGCTCGCCCAGTTGGTCGAGAAAACGCGCAAGACGTTCGCCCAGAACATCACGCTGCGCATCGACGAGCAGGTCGATCACGTGCTGCCGATGGAGTCGCAGGACGCGCTGTTCTACTTGATCGAGGAAGCGATCAGCAACGCCCGCAAGTACGCGCAGGCGCAGATGATCAAGATCGACGTGGCCGTCAAGAACGATCAGGTACTCGTCCGGGTGGCAGACAACGGCGTCGGGTTCGACGTGGACGCCGTACAGGACAAGTACGTCGAGCGCGGCAGCTTCGGCATGGTCAACATGCATGAACGCGCCGAACTGATCGGCGGGGCGTTGAAGCTAGAAAGCCGCCCCGGCAAAGGCACCGCCGTGATGGTCACCGTGCCGGTGGGCGCCGCCGGCGGCGAAGGCCGATTGCAGTACGCCGTCCGCCAGACCAAACTCGGGCGCACGATCCAAAGCCCGTCGGTGTAACCGAGCGTGGAGGCGAGGCCTCCACACCTCCACGCGGGCTATACGCCCCTTCGCGAGAGTGATCGTGCTCGTCAACGTCGTGACGCGGGAGGTTCTCGTGTCGATGATCATACGTGCCCTGATCGTGCTGCTCGTCGTGATGACCCCGACGCGCGCCCAAGACGACCCGCTGGTCGTCGTGCCGCAGGTGCGCTACGGGCTGGGACAAGCCTATACGGCGGTGTGGTCGCCGGATGGCGAGCGCCTCGTGGTCGGCGGCAGCGCCGGCATCGCGGTTTACGACGCAAAGGACTGGTCCGAGCCGCCCGAAGTCGCCAGCATGGGCTACGGCGTGACTGCGCTCGCGTTCAGCCCAGCGGGGACATGGTTGGCGGTCGGCCGCGCCGACGGAACGGCGCTCGCCACCCGCCTCGACGGCACTCCAAGCCAGCTCTACACCATCGGCGGGCCGGTACCGGAGCGTGGCGCGATGCGCAATTTCAACGTCTCGGCGCGCTACGTCGCATTCGTCCCATCCGACACGTCGTTCGACACCGTCCCCCAGCCCAGACCGGTCCTCAGCACACAAACTGTGACGGACCGCGACGGCGCCGAACTGCGCTTGCTGGTCGCCGTATTCACGGAAGACATGCCGGACGTCTCGCCCGTTCAGCCCGGCGGCACGTTCGAGTTCAGCATCGAGCCGCTCAAGGTCACCATCCGCGACAGCGAAACCGGCGATACCGTGGCTGAGTTGGTCGGGTTCACGCAGCCGGTGCGCGCGGTCGAGCTGGCTGAGGAAGCGTACTATCTCGATGCCGCTTCGGCCGACGGTACGATCATCCGGTACGTGGCCGCCACCGGTGAAATCGAGTCACTTCGCGCCGGCGACTACCAGGTGCCGCCGTTCAATGCGCCGGTCACGGCGACCGGGGCACGCGGGCTGAAGGCTGAAAGCATGTCGACCACTGGGCTTGTCCTGACACGGCCGGATGGCTCAACCACCGAACTCATCGCCGAACCGGCGGACGTCCGCAGCCTTGCGTTCGACTCGACCGGTTCGCGGCTCGCCGTCGGCCAGCGCACCGGTACGCTCTGGGTGTTCGATGTCGCCAGCGGCGACATGATCTTTAGCGGTTACCGGCACTTCGGTCACATCGTGGATATCCTGTGGATCATGGACGACTCGCTGATCGTTACCGCCGGCGAGGACACCGTGATCATGATCACCGATCCCGACGACGGCGCGGAACGGGCACGGTTTCAAGCGCACAACGACGTCGTGACTTCGCTGGCGATCCATCCGCAAGCCTCGAACATCTTTGTCTCCGGCAGCCTCGACGGCACCGCCGCCATGTGGTTGGTCGAGCCGCCGGAATAAGTGGAACTGCTGCGGAGGTTCCGCCTCCGCTCCTCCACAAGGGATTAACACCCCTTGAACCCAACGCTGCGAAATTGGCATGCTCGCATGCCAATTTCGTAGAAAAGGGAGTCCAGAGGGCGTAAGCCTTCTGGCGGGGGTTGGGGCAGCGCCCCAGCAAATCGTTCATCGCAGGGACTTGAAGAAGTCGTCGAGCAGAGCGGCGCATTCGTCGGCCAGCACGCCAGCGTAGACATCGACACGGTGGTTGAACTTCGGCTGACGCAGGACGTCCATCACGCTCCCGGCGCAGCCGGCCTTCGGGTCGAGCGCGCCGTAAACGAGCCGCCACAGTCGGGCCTGCACCATCGCGCCGGCACACATGCAGCACGGTTCGAGCGTGCAGTACAGCGTGACGTCTTCGAGGCGCCACTCGCCCACCGCGCGCGCCGCTTGCTGCAGCGCGAGGATTTCGGCGTGTGCGGTCGGATCGCCGTCGGCCTCGCGACGGTTGTGCCCGCGTCCGATCACCTCGCCATTTCGCACCGCCACCGCCCCGACAGGCACATCGCCGGTTGTCAGCGCGGCGCGCGCCTCGTCGATCGCGATGCGCATGTAAGTTACGTCGTCAAAGAACCACTGTTCGTGCGCCGTCATCGGTAACCTGTTTGACACCCGTCTCGTTCTAGTTTATGGTATAGAACAAAATAGCTACTTTTCTCGTGTGGTCCACAATACGGAGGGAGAATATGGACGACGTCAAGAATACCTCAGGTTACGAGCGCGACTTTATCGCCAACGCCAAGGCCCAAACCGGACGTACCATCGAAGAATGGATGGCCGTGATCAAGGAGTCCGGGCGCGGCAAGCACGCCGAAATCCGCGACTGGCTCAAGGGCGACCACGGCCTCGATCACATGCGGGCGACGATGTTGGCCTTTATGCACGCAAATGACGGCAAGCCGGCCTTCGACGAAGGCGAGCTGGTCGAGAATCTGTTCGCCGGAAAGGATCAGGCGCGGGCGTGCTACGACGCACTCAAGCTGGAGCTTGCCGACGCTCATCCGAACATCCGCTTCGTGCCGAAAAAGACGTACGTGTCGCTGGACGGTGAGAAGGTGCTCGGATGTGCCACACCGACCAAGACTGGGCTTAAAGTCGGCCTCGACCTCGGCGACATGCCGTTTGAGGGGCGCGTCGAGAAGGGCAAGGGCTTGGGCGCGATGCCCAATGTCACGCATATGGTCGTGGTCGAAGACGCCGCGCAGATCGACGCCCCGCTGATGGATCTGTTCGGCGTGGCGTTCGAGCGCACCCGGAAAAAGAAGAAGTAGGCAGGTCTCAGACGTCAGTTGTCAGTGAATGCTCAACAGGCGAGCGAAGGCCGCGCGTCGACGGCACCTCAAGTGATTTGCAGCCCTTGACCAAGACTCTGCGAAAGAGGCCGTGCGCGGCCTCTTTTGCATGTGAGGGAGTCAGAGGGCGCAAGGCTTTTGGCGGGGGTTGGGGCAGCGCCCCAAATAGCCTTTTCCCTTGGGCCTTTCCCTCTAACCCCTGTTTTACCGTTCGTCGCCCCACTTCGGCGTGGCCACGCGCTGCGTCGTGTAAATGCTGCGCTGTCCGCTGATCTGATAGGCGACGACACAGCCGACCAGGACATAGATTGCGCCGCCCCCGCCGAACAGCTCGACGGCCATCATCGTGCAGGCGATCGGCGTGTTGGTCGCGCCAGCGAATACGGCGACAAACCCGATCGAGCCGAGCAGCCCCGCATCGATCCCGAGGATCGGTGCAAGCGCCGCCCCGCATGTCGCGCCGATCACGAACAGCGGCGTGACCTCTCCGCCCAGAAACCCGCTGCCGAGCGTCACGGCCGTAAAGACGATCTTGAGCAGAAAAACGGTTAGCAGGACCTCCTCGCCGTTCAGACTGCGTTGAATCAACGGCAGGCTGAGACCGTTGTAGTCGTTCGTTCCGACGATGAGCGTAAGCCCGATGACAGCAATCCCGCCGATGAACGGCCGCAGCGGCGCCCACGCAATGCGGTGCTGGAACGTGTGCTTGACGAGGTGCGTCAGTTCGATAAAGGCGACCGATGCCAACCCGAAGATGACCGATGCCAACACCACGCGCATCAGCAGCATCGGGTCGATTTCGACCTGCGCGAGCTGCGGGTAGTGGGCATGGCCGACGCCCCATGCACGCGTCACCAAATCGCCGACGACCGATGCGATCAGGCAGGGCAGCGCGCCTTCGTAGCGCATGCGGCCCGCGGCCTGTACCTCCATGCCGAACACGAAGCCTGCCGCCGGCGTCCCGAACACCGAACCGAAGCCGCCGCTGATAGCGGCCATGAGCAAAAGACGGCGCTCACTTGCCTCAAGCCGGAGCAGGCGGCGAAGTGTATCGGCCATGCTGGCGGACATCTGGATGGCCGTGCCTTCGCGCCCGGCCGACCCGCCAAACAGGTGCGTCGCTACCGTACCGATCAGCACCAGCGGAGCCATGCGAAACGGCACCCGCTGAACCGAGACGTGAATCTCCTCGATAACAAGATTGTTACCGCGCGCCGCTGCGCCGCCGAAGCGCCAGTACACCCACCCGATCAATAGCCCGGCGAACGGCAGCAGCACGATCAGTGCAGGCTGGCTTGCGAACGTGCCGGTCGCATTCGTCAGCAGAATCAGAAACACCGCCGATGCGGTACCGGCAAGTACCCCGACCAGCCCGGCGAGGAACAACCAGCGCAGCGCGGCAGACACGCGTCGCGTTAACAGGGCAGCAGACAGCGGCGGAGACGTCATACCCGTGGCCCCAAAAGGGGAATAATTGAGACGTCCTAGTATGCCGGATACCCTGCCGGAAGGCCAACCAGCGTCGCTAAGGGAGATGACGGGAACCTGACGCCTTACCGATTGTGCAACATACACGAAGAAACATTGCTTGCAAGATTGCACTTTGCATATACAATGAATGGAGTACGACGCGTCAAGGCAACATTGGCGCGGTTTTTTCGGAGTGCGATCGTCCATTTTTCGCAATGTGGCAAGGAGAAGCCCATCCGGGGCCCCCACAACTATGACCCTCACGCACGAACTCCACACCAACGCTTATCAGACGGCCTTATCCCAGTTCAACAGAGCCACCCCCCACCTCCGCGACATTGACGACAACATCATCGAATTCATGCGCTACCCGCGTCGCGAATTCACGGTCAACTTTCCCGTGCGCCGCGACGACGGCCGGGTCGAAATGTTTACCGGCTACCGCGTCCATCACAGCACCGTCCTCGGCCCGTCCAAGGGCGGTATTCGTTACGACAAGATGGTGACGATGGACGAGGTCCGTGCGCTGGCCATGTGGATGACGTGGAAGTGCTCGCTGGTCGGGCTGCCGTACGGCGGCGCGAAGGGCGGTGTGATCGTCGATCCGCGCGCGCTGTCTTTGGCCGAGCATGAACGCCTAACCCGGCGCTTCGCGAGCGAGCTAATCCCCTTGATCAGCCCGCACAGCGATATCCCCGCGCCGGACATGGGCACGACGCCGCAGCACATGGCGTGGATCATGGACACGTACAGCATGACGATGGGCTACTCCGTGCCCGCCATCGTCACCGGCAAGCCGCTGGTGATCGGCGGGTCGCAGGGGCGCACCGTCAGCACCGGCCGCGGCGCCGTCACGATCATGATGGAAGCTTTGCGCCGCCGCGGTGTCATGGACGCCTCGAACACGCGCGTCGCCATCCAAGGCTTCGGCAACGTCGGCAGCAATGCCGCCGCCTACGCCTATGAGAACGGGTTCAAGATCGTCGCCGTCAGCGACATCAAGGGCGGCATCTACAATCCGAACGGCCTCGATATCCCGTCGGTCATGGAACACGTGACCATCACCGGCAGCGTGGTGGACTTCCCCGGCTCCGAGAACGTCAGTAACAGTGAACTGCTCGAGCTGCCGTGCGATGTGCTTCTGCCGTGCGCGCTCGAAGGTCAGATCACCCAGCACAACGCCGATCGGGTGCAGGCCAGCATGGTCGTGGAAGGCGCCAACGGCCCGACCACGCCCGAGGGCGACGACATCATGAACGAGCGCGGCATCATGGTCGTGCCCGATATCCTCGCCAACAGCGGCGGCGTGATCGTCAGCTACTTCGAGTGGGTGCAGGATCTACAGTCGTTTAGCTGGGACGAGACCGAGATCTTCCGCCAGCTCGAACGCATCATGATCCGGGCCTACGATCTGACCGTGCGCACGTCGGAAGAGCACGCCATCGACCTGCGCACAGCGGCGCAGGTGGCGGCTATCAAGCGCGTCGCCGATGCGATGAAGACCCGCGGCTTCTACCCGTAAACCATCCCATCACGAAAACTCACCCCCTGACCGATGCCGGTCAGGGGGTTTTTGTTTCTACCGTGGGGCGCTGCCCCACACCCCGCCAGAAGGCTTGCGCCCTCTGGACTCCCATAACTCGCAAAAGAGGCCGCGCGCGGCCTCTTTTGCAGAGATGGGGTCAAGGGGTGTAGACCTGTTGTAAGGTGCGAGGGCGATGCCTATGCAATAAGTGCCCGGAGAGGAATCTGCACGCCTGCACCTCGTTACTCGCGATTTGATGCCGCATGCGGCATCAAATCGCAGAAACGGGAGTCCAGAGGGCGAAAAGGCGTGTCCGAAAATCAACGAAAGAGGGTGGCTAAGACGCCAAGTGGGCGGTTGAGCATGCGGTTGAGATAGAGGCCGATGTTGTAAGCGGCGGTTTTGGCGGCTAAGCGGGTGAGTTGTCCCCACCGTGAGTGGGCCAGTAGCCGTTTGAAGCCGAACACGTTGTCCAGGCGGGCGAACACCGTTTCTACGATCTGCCGGTGCGAGGCTAGCCAACGGTGCTGCGCCGCACTCCACGTGCCGGGCTCGTTAGGCGGCGGCGGGGCCAACACGCGTGCGCCATAGGCCTGCTGCCATTGCTGCCGCCAACGCCGCCCATTGAACCCGCGGTCGGCTAGATAATCGCCGCTCAATGTTTCGCCTACTGCAGCCCAGCCAAACAGATGTGTGGCTGCAGGCGGCGTAGTGCGTGGTTTGTTGCCATCCCGTGGGCGCTGTTTCGGTTCGTGCAGCGCGTCCCCACCTGCCCGTCGGTTCAACAACGCTTCTAACAACCAGCGGTCGTTCACATTCGCGCCTGCCGCAATCCAGCCTCGAATAACGCCGCTAGGGCTCACCGCCATAAGCACCCGTTCGCCCCACACGAAGCGCCCGTAGCTGCCTCGTCCCCGACGGCTTTGCCAGGTCCAATGGGTGGACTGACGCTGGGCTTGGCCATTGCTGAGACTGGGTACAGGCACGCTGTCCACGCTCTCATAGAGTTCATCTGCGCCGCGCAATTGCTCGGCTACAAGCTGTTGCAGCCTCACAAAGCCACCCCACAAACACCGCACCCGCCGATTGAACGCACTTCGCCCCAACATGGTCGGGAACAAACCGCGTAAATGCCGCTGCACGTAAGCGACCACTTCCCGTTCTGAGCGCCACGGCATTCCCGCCTGCCATTGCCCCGCCAGCGCAACGGTCAGCACCTCGCTGTCGCTCATTCTCATTCTGCCACCGCGGTGCCGCTGCATCGATTCGGCGATTTCAGCTTTGTACCAGTCATCGACCAGTACGTATAATGTCGTGAAGATGGTGTCCATATCCATCGCTGATCTCCTTGTTGGCGCAAGAGATTCTAGCGCTTATGGACACCTTCTCTATTTTCGGACACGCCTTTCAACGCTCGGTGCCACTTCACACTCAGCGCTCTTCTACAGCCAGCTCGTGACCTTCTCGACAAATTCGTCGTCGAGGAACGCGCCCTTCTGCAGCAGCACCGATGTCGACAGCTCTAGTTCCTTGCGCTCGTGCGCGGACAGCTCCTTGGCCGTCACGACCACGATCGGCACTTCGATCAGCGTCGGATCGGCTTTCATCTGGCGAATGACCTCGAACCCGTCAACATCCGGCATCATCAGGTCGGTGATCACCATATCGGGCTTCCACGTACGAATGAGCTGCAAGCCGGCCTCGCCGTTATGCGCAAGCCGAATCTCGGTATCGTCGCGGGTCGAGAGGATGCGGTGCATCAAGCGGGCGGCCTCGACGTTGTCCTCGATCACGGCCACGCGGCGGACGCGCTGCCCGCCCATGATGTCGATTACGGTGGCGAGGTCGTCCTGCGGGACGGCCGGCGTCGAGCGAGCTTCGCTCAGATCGACCTGCTTCTGCCACTGCTCGCCGAGAATAGTCTTTTCGACCGGCAGCGTGTGGCCGGAGCAGTTGACGACCACCACGTCGTCGGGCTTGATGATCCCCTGCCGCACTAGCTTGAACAGGCCGGCGAACGTCACGCCTGCCGCCGGTTCGACGCTGATTCCGTCGCTGCGGGCCAGCGTGCGAATGGCCTGAAACGCCTCTTCGTCGGTTGCGCTGACAAAGTGACCGCCGTTGTCCTGTACGTAGTCGTACAGAAGCTCGTAGGCGCGCCCGGGCGACCCTGTTGCCAGCGTGACGATGACCGAATCCGGATTCTCGATCGGCGTCGCCACGCGCTGTTTGCGCTCGAACGCCTCGACCATCGGCGCGCATCCGGTCGACTGGATCATGCCGAACGCGGGCAGTTTATCGACCAGCCCGAGCGATTTCATCTCGCGGAAGCCCTTGCCCACGCCGATCGGGCCCATGCCGCCGCTGACGCTTTGCAGGTACCAGTCCGGGGCGCGCATCGGCAGGTCGCCGCCCAGCTCGCGGACAAGCTGCTCGCCGATCTCGTAGGCCATCGTCTTCATCGCTTCGATCGACGCGACCGACTTGATGCCGCGGTCGAGGAAGATGCCGCGCGCGGTGGCAAACTGCGCCGCAAGCTGTTTGGTCTGGTCGTAGGTGCCGGTCGTCTTGATGACCTCGGCGCCGTAGATGGCCGTTTCGCGCATCTTGTCCGTCGGCGTGAGCGCGGGGAAGAACGCCCACAGCTTGATTCCGACCCGCGCGCAGTAGGCCGCATAGGCGATCGCGACGTTGCCGGTGCTGGCGACGACCAGCTCGTTGACACCCATCTCCTTGAGCGCCGAAATCGCGACGGTCGCCTGCCGGTCTTTGAAGCTGCCGGTCGGCCCCTGTCGTTCGTCCTTGATGTACAGGTTCTTGAGGCCGAGCGACGCCGCCAGCGCCTGCGACTTGATCAGCGGCGTGCCGCCTTCACCCAAACTGACGATGTTGGCCGTGTCGTACAGCGGCAGCACCTCGTGATAGCGCCACAGCTGCGCCTTGCGCGATCGCACGGCTGTCATCCACGCCGCGGGGTCAAGCCCTTGCAGGTCGTAGCGGGCCTCGACGATGACCTCACCGCATTTTGCGCAGGCGCCGCCAAACGTGCGCATTGGTTCGGAGTGGCCGCAGTTCGAACACTCCAGCGTGATCTGTTTACTGTCTGACATTGCGAATCCGGACTCCGCCGGCAGGGGATTGATTGACAATATGGCGTCATTATAGTTGTAACAACGTTGATCTAGAATATGGAACACCCATTCCGCTTACGGAACGGGTGTCCATTGATGACGTGCGTCCTTCGCGGACTACGAATTGACGACCAGCACCGGGCACGGACTATTGGCAAGAATACGTTCGACGCGCGGCCCGAGATACAGCCGTTCCGACCCGACGCTGACGCTGGTACCCAGCACGATCAGATCGACGCCGAGCTTCTTAGCGTGATCCACGATGGCTTGGTCAGGGCTGCGTGAGGTCACGACTTCGGCACTGGTCAGCACCCCTTGCAGGCCGCCCAGTTCGCGCAGCTCGTCCACCGCGCGCCCCGCGTTCGTCTGCTGGCGCTGCAGCATTTCGCCGGTCGCGTCGAAGCGGAAATCGTTCATTGTCCGCTCGACGACTTGCAGGATGACCGCCTCGCCGTCCGGCGCAGCCAACGCGAACCCGACCTCGGCCGCGCGGCGGGCCGCCGTCGACCCGTTGGTGGCGATCAGTACACGGCTGGGCTGCCAGTCCTCAGGGACTTGGCTGCCGCGCACGAGCAGAGTCGGGCAGGGCGACGTGCGCATCAGAAAATCGACAATCGGCGTGAAGAGCACTTCGGTCGAGCGCAGCCCCTCCGGCGCGCCGAGCACCATCAAGTTGTAATCCTTCTGCGCCTCGTCCAAGATCAGCCCGCCGACGTTGTCGCCAACCGCGACCTTCTTGGTCACAGGTTCGGACTCAAACAGCAGCGCCAACTTGTCGAGGTAACTCACGGCGGCGCTGCGCCCGTCCGGCTTGGTGACGGTCATCAGCGTGACGGAAATCTTCGTGCGCGCGTTCAGCTTCTCGAGGATGCGCGCCTCGATCTGCGAGTAGGGACTGCTTCCCTCACGCACGCGCACCGGCAGCAGTACGCGCCGCACGTCCGCGAGCAGGCTGTTGGGGTTGAGCTGCTCCTGTCGTGCGCGTGCCTCTTCGTCCGCCGTTGGCTTGAGATGGCCGAGCACCCAACGCAGCATGACCGGCGCGACGACCGACGTTGCGATCGACATCACCACGATCATCGAGAACACGTCCTGCGTCAGGATGTCGAGCGACAGGCCGACCGTGGCGATGATGATGCCGATCGCCCCGCGCGCGCTGAGACCGGCGCCAAAGCTGAGCGACGTCCAGTGGTCGCGCCCGCCGATGTAGCGCGCGCCGAGGTACGTGCCGATGATCTTGCCGACGATTGCGACGACGATCATCAACACGGTCAGCACCAGCAAGTCCGGCTCAAGCAGGCGAATTGCGTTCACCTTCAGGCCGGCGACGGCGAAGAAGATCGGCGCGAAGAGGCTCAGCGCAATCTTTTCCAGCGTGTGCACCGCTTCGATCGGGATGGTGCGAATGCGCGCCAGCAGGATTCCGGCCACGAACGCACCCAACACGGCCTCGATGTTGAGAAGCTGCGCAAACGCGCCGCCGGCGAACATCAACACGACCATCAGGGCCAACACGCGGTCGCGCCCGATCAAGTTGTCCTGCGCGAAGCTGATCGCCCGCCGCGCGATCCACTGCCCGACGGTGAACATGACGCCCATGAACAGCACCACTTCGCCGACCGACAGCGCGAGCGAACCGGGGCTGAACGCCTCGCCGGCGGCAAGGCCGGCCACGACCGATAGCAGGATCCAGCCCACCGTATCGTCGATCATGCCGGACGCGATGATCGTCTGGCCGACGGTGCGGCGAATTACGCCGAGGTCCATCAACACCTTGGCGACAACCGGGATCGCGGAGATCGCCAGCGCGGTCGCGACGAACAGCGCGAACACAACACGCTGCGCCGGGTCGACCAGCAGATCGTCCGGGATGATCATGCCGAGCGCCGTGCCGCCAATGAACGACACGGTAATGCCGCCGATCGACACGCCGATCGCCGTTCGCGCCTGTCGTCGAATCAGGCCGATATCGGTTTCGAGGCCTGTGATCAGCAGCATGAACATGGCGCCGAGCAGGCTTATGACTTCGAGCAGGTAGCCCTGTGTTTCGGTCTGCGGGACGAGCCACTCGCCCACGCCGGGGAAGATGCCGCTGAGGACGGATGGGCCGATCAGGATGCCGGCGAGAATCTCGCCCACCACAGTCGGCTGACCGAGTCGTTGGGCCAGCTCGCCCATGACGCGGGCGGCCAGCAGCAGCACGCCAACTTGAACGAGCAGCAGCAGGATGTCGTGATGGGACGGGGGGGTAAACGGTTGGGTCATTCGGAAAGTCGCTCCGTTTGGCCTCACAAACGCGGTACTATATCGGCTGCCGCAAAAGTGAGCAAATTGAGAGTCTGCGACTTCCCGTATCCCGTATAATGGAGATACCAAGCGGGCGAGAGGATCGCGGCGCGGCGTGACCGCGCTGAGGAAAGTCCGCCCTCCATAGGGCACGGTGCGAGCTAACTGCTCGGCGGGGCGACCCGACGGAAAGTGCAACAGAGAGGTGTATTGCCGGTGCCTGTTCGCAGGCAGCGGCGAGGGTGAAACGGTGGTGTAAGAGACCACCAGCGCCGGCAGCAATGCCGGCGGCTCGGCAAACCCCACCGGGAGCAAGGTCAAACAGGCGCATTGGGGCGGCCCGTCCCGCAAAAAGCGCCGGGTAGACTGCACGAGGGGCGCGGTGACGCGCTCCCCAGAGAGATGATCCTCCACGACAGAAGGCGGCTTATCCGCCCGCTTGGGTTCGGGAAAGGGGGGGGGGGGGAACGGGGGGGCCCCCGGCCCCGTCCCGCGCCCCGCTTTTCGCCGGTCCCCCCCCCCGGGGGGGAGCCGCCGCGGGGCGCGGGTGGTTTTTTTCCGGTTGGCGTTGGGGCGGCTCCCCGGCCCCCCCGGCCCCCGGGGGGGGGCCCCCCGCCCGGGTGTGGGTGGGGGCGGTGGGCGGCGCGGCCCCCGGTCCCGGGGGTTTCGCCCCCTCCCCCCCGCGGCGGGGGGTGGCCGCGGGGCCCGGGGGGGGGGGCCCCCCCCCGCAAACCCTCCTGGGGGAGTCCCCCCCCCCTCGGGGGGGGGTACCCGGCCGCTCCGCCCCTTTTTGGGGGTTCGCGGGGGTTCCCCGGCGGGCGGGGGGGGCGGGGCCGGCGGCCGGCCCCACCGCCAGGTACGGGCCCGCATTTGGCCCCGACTTCCTCCGCGGGGGGGGCGGCCGGGGGCGCGTTGCGGCGGCGCCCCCGGGGGCCGGGGCGCCCCCCGCGGGGCCCCCCCGGCGCCGGCCGGGGGTTGGTCCCGGGGGGGGGTGGGGGAGCCGTTGCCGCCGCCCCCGGGGATAAGTGTGGGGGGGAGGGGGGGGGGGGGGCGGCCCCGGGGACGTTGCCCCGGCGGGGGCCCCGCGGGGCGGCGCCCCCCCCCGCCCCGCCGGGGGGGGGGGCGGGGGGACCCCCCCCCCCGGGGGGGGGAGCCCCACCCACCCACAACCAGTCGTCGATGTGGTTGGGCGCGGGGCGAATTTTTTTTTCCTCCTTCCTTCCCCCCCCCCCCAAAAAAGCGGCCCCCGACCCCCCCCGCCCCCCGCCACCCCCCCAAAACCCCCCCCCCCCCCCCCCCCCCCCCCCCCCCCCCCACCCTGCCCCCCCCCCCCCCCCCCCCCCCCCCCGGGCCCCCGGGGGGGGGGAGAGGCCCTCTCCCTTCCCCCTCCCCCCCCCACACGGGGACGGAACCCCCCCCCCCCCCCCCCCCCTTTTTCCCCCCCCCCCCCCCCCCCCCCCCCCCCCCCCCCCCCCCCCCCCCCCCCCCCCCCCCCCCCCCCCGGCCCGGCCCCCCCGCCGCCCCCCCCGGCCCCCCGCCCCCGGCCCCGCCCCGACCCGGCCCCCCCCCCCCCCCCCCCCCGAAAAACCCCCCCCCCCCCCCAGCGCCGCCCCCCCCCCCCCCCCCCGGGCCCCCCCCCCCCCCCCCCCCCCCCCCCGGGCGCCCACCCCCCCCCCGGGACCCCCGCGGCCACCGCCAGCGGCCCCCTCCCCCCCTTGACGGCGCCCCCCCCCCCCCCCCCGGCCGGGGGAAAATTCCCCCGGGGCCCAACCCCGCCCCCCCCCCCCCAAACCCCCCGGGGGGAAAAACCCCCCCCGGGGGGGGAACCCCCCCCCCCCCCCCCCCTCCCCCTCGGGGGGGGGGGGCGGATGGCCCCCCCCCCCCCCCCCCCCCCCCCCCCCCCCCCTCCCCCCCCCCCCCCCCCCTTTTCTCCCCCCCTCCTCCCCCCCGCGCCCCCCCGGGGGCGCCCCCTTCCCCCCCCCCCCCCCCCCCCCCGCTCCCCGGCGGCCCCCCGCACGCCCCCGCCCCGCGGCAAATCCCCTCCCCCCCCCCCCCCACCCCCCCCCCCCCCCCCCCCCCCCCCCCCCCCCCCCCCCCCCCCCCCCCCCCCCCCCCCCCCCCCCCCCCCCCCCCCCCCCCCCCCCCCCCCCCCCCCCCCCCCCCCCCCCCTGCCGCGGGCCCCCCCCCCCCCGCGCCCCCCCCCGAGGCCACATCACGAGGTTAAACAGATACCCCGTGAGCGTGATGCCGAGCGCGACGACGCCGACGAAGATCGCGATCAGCCGCGGTTTGAGCACGCGCCGCAAGATAATCATCTCTGGCAAGCTGAGCGCCACGACCGACATCATGAACGCCAGCGCCGTCCCAAGCGCCGCGCCCTTGCCGAGCATCGCACTCACGATCGGGATGACCCCGGCCGCGTTCGAATACAGCGGAATGCCCAGCAGCACCGACGCCGGCACCGACCACCACGCGTTCTGACCCATGATGCCGGTCAGCGCGTCCTCCGGCACGTAGCCGTGGATGAACGCGCCAATGCCGATGCCGATGATGACGAACAGCCACACCTTGCGCAGGATGTCGCGGGTCGTCTGCGCGGCCTGCTCAAACCGATCGCCCCACGTCAGCGCCCCTGCTATTCCTGCGCCACCCTGTTTCTTGGCCTTGATCTGAAAGACGAACGGCTCTACGTAGCGCTCCAGCTTCATGCGGCCGAGAACGAGGCCGGCGACCACGCCGATCGCGATGCCGGATACCAAATACAGCGCGGCGACCTGCCACCCGAACAATCCGAGCAGCATGACGAACGCGACTTCGTTCATAATGGGCGAGGTGATCAGGAACGAGAAGGTGATCCCCAGCGGGATGCCGGCCTCGACGAATCCGATGAAAAGCGGCACGGACGAGCACGAACAGAACGGCGTCAGCGCGCCAAACAGCGAGGCCATGAGATTGCCGATGCCTTCGCCGCGTTTCTCAACCAGCGCGCGTACCCGCGCAACGTCGATGAACGTCTGTGCCAGCGTGATGACGAAGATCATGCCGGACAACAGCAGCAAAATCTTCGGCACGTCGTACACGAAGAAGTTGAGGGCTTCGCCTAGACGGCTATCCTGACTGAGGCCAAGCAGCGAGTAGGTCAGCCAATCGGCGACGGGTTGAAGGTTCGAGTAGGCGACGATCCAGACGACAGCCAATACCGCGATGATCGCGAATGTTCGGCGGTCAAAGCCGGAAGTGTCGCCGTGTGCGGAGCGCATGATTTGTTTGATCCTTGCCCGATTAGTTGTGCGACTGGTTGGCTTCGTTCGCCCACTCGAGGATCTGCTGGCGGTTCGGGATTCGGCCGACGGACAAGACCGTCTCGTTGATCACCAACCCCGGCGTGCGCAAGATTCCGTACGAGGCGATGTCCGAGTAGTCGGTCACTTTGGTCACTTCAAAGTCGATACCGCTGCCTTCGAGCGATGCGCGCACTTCCTGTTCAAGCCGCTGGCAGTTGGGACATCCAGACCCGAGGACTTTGATCGACAACATGGCGCTTTTTCTCCCGTATGTAGTGCCTTATGCCCGCACTATAGCGCCGTGCGCTCGGGAGTGATTAGTGTCTGTCGTCACGCGAATCGCGTTATATAGATAACTATCTATGTATTTGACGCAGCGACTACACTTTGTGCATGGTGAGCACTAGCACGGGCGGCGATTCATGACACAACATATCGAGGCAGTCGAAGGCGCGGCGTGTACGCCGGTGTTAGCAATACGGCTGTCGTCCGCGCAAACGGACGCGATAGCAGCGGCGTTCAAAGCCATCGGCCATCCGGTTCGAATGCAGATTCTCGATTTGATCGCTCAGGGTGGCGGCGAAGTGTGCGGGTGTCACATCGAACGGCACTTCGACCTTACGCAGCCGACGATATCCCATCACTTGCGTATCCTGCGTGACGCCGGGCTGATCGAATCCGAATCGCGTGGGGTGTGGGTGCATCACCGCGTGAATCGCGCGGCAATGAGCGAACTTCAGCGCGTCCTTGCGTCGCTGGCAGATAGTGAATCCAAAGCCAGTGACTGAATACCAGCGGACAGGACCGTCTGTTTCCCCGGCAGTGTGCAGGTGATGCGGATCGAATGTGACTCATCACATACAACCCATCACTGAAGACTGACGCCTGCCACCTGATCACTCAATAGAACTTGATCACGATGTCGCTGACAATGTCGGCGGCCTGTTCGGTGCTGCCGACGGCGTGGAACATGTGCCGGTAAATCTCGCGCAGCTTGAACATCGTGATCACGTGCCTGAGGTCTTTCGGCTCGTCGAACAAGTGCGCCAATGCCTCGGCGTACAGTCGTTCCATCTGATTCTCGATCGACTTGACGCGCATCGAATGGTCGGTGGCGATCTTCGGGTGCTTCTCAAGCCGTTCGATGGCGAGATGCAGCTCTTCCGCGCTCTGATGCAGCAGCGCGGCCATCGCCCGTAGATGGTCGTTGGGCGCGACGCCGAGAATGTCCATTTCGTGCGTGGTCGAGTAGGCGTAGTCGAGGATGTCGTCAATGGCCCGCGACAGCGCGAACAAGTCTTCGCGGTCGATCGGCGTGACGAACGACCGGTTGAGGTCGTCAATCAGGATGCGCCGGATTTCGTCGGCGTTCTTCTCCAACGAGCGCACGCGCGCGGCGTTCTTCTTGCTTGGCTTGGTCATGTAGCTGACGAGTGCTTCGGTACCTTGTACGACGATCTCGGCTTGTTCGCCCAGATGCTGCAGGAATCGATTGGGCTTGCGGCGGAACGCCTCGCGGATCCGCCCCAGACGCGCCTTCAACTTTTGCAGCCATGCTTTCATGGTCAGAACCCTTTCAGAAGGGGCGCCAGCACGGCGCCGAACACGGCTGCCGTCGGGATCGTCAGCAGCCATCCCCAGAGAATGCCGCTGACTACACCCCAGCGGATCATTTGTAAACGGTCGGCGCTGCCTGCGCCGAGGATGGCCGAGGTCACGACCTGCGACGCGCTGACCGGCAGGCCGAACGCGCTTGCGCTCAGAATCGTCGCGCTTGACGCGGCCTGCGCCCCGAAGCCGTGAATCGGCCGGATCTTGTAGAACTTCGTCCCCAACTTGCGGATGAGCGACCAGCCATTGATCAGACTGCCGATCATCGTCGTGCTCACGCCGAACAGCACGATCGTCAACGGCACGTCGGTCGTCGTGAAGACGCCGCCGGCCACCAACCCGATCACCAGCGCGCCCATTAGCTTCTGGGAGTCGTTGCTGCCGATCGCCATCGCCATGACGAACGAGATAGCGATTTGGGCGCGCTGAAGCCAGCGATTCATGTGAGGCGTCGCGGCGGCGGTCAACGCATAGGCGACCTTCACCGTCAGATAGCCTGCGATCACGCCAATGGCCGGCGACACGAACAGGCCGAGCACCAGCTTGACCAAGCCCGGCCCCAGCAGCGACTGCGGGCCGGATTCCACCCACGCCGCACCGATCAGCCCGCCGACTAACGCCTGCGAGATACTGACCGGAAGCTCAAAGTAGAGTCCGATCATGTTCCAGACGACCGCGGCGGCGATGCCGGCTGTGACGCCGTAGAGCGAAATGCCGCCGGGGACGATCACCTCGGCAGCGATCGTCGCGGCCACCGCCGAACCGAGCACGTACGCGCCCAGCCCCATCCCGACGGCGGCGAGGATCACCGCCTGACGCGGCAGCAGCGAGCGCGACGAGACCATCGCCGCCACGACCACTGCCGAGCCGAACTTGCCTTGCAGGACTCCATAGCAGAGCCCCACAGCCATGAGGATGAGGAGAGGGAGGAGCATCGTTAAAGATGTTAAGACTTATCGTCTAAAGTTAAAGAATGTATGGAGCAGTATATCACACTTTCTTAAAGTAGTGTCACAATGCGCCATCGCCGCCGGAAAACCGTATGCTACTCGCGCGCTACAAGCTGTTCGAGCGCCGCCCGAATGCGCGCCGGAATCGGTACCGGACGATTGGCCGGGCGCTCTACGAATACGTGTACGAAATACCCGACCGCGCACGGCTCGTCGTCTCCTTGCCGGAATATGCCGATCTCGTAACGGCAGCTCGACGTACCGAGCTTGGCGACCCGCAGCGCGGCGTCGACCGTCTCGGGGAACGTGACCGGCTTGAGAAACTGGCAGTGAGTCTCGACGGCGAAGGCGACGACGGGGTCGTGTTCGGTGTTCAGCCCGCCGGCGCGGATCAAATACGCGTTGATCACGGTGTCGAAGAACGAGTAGAACTCGACATTGTTGACGTGCGCGTAGATGTCGACGTCATGCCAGCGGGTCGGGATAGCGAGGATATGCGGGTAGTGGATGCGCCGCTCAAAATTCGGCTCACGGGTCATGGACTTCAATCTCGTTTTGAATAGCGCGTCACACGCGATACAGTTTGCGTAGTACGGAAGTCCATGTGCCGCCGGTGAGCCGCGAGGACCGCATGACCGATCATCACACTTACTCCGCCGCAGACATGGCCAGTCGGGTCGTCCGCTTCGACGACCTCAAGCACATGGGCATTCCACTCATGTTCATCGACAGTATCCTACCAAACCACTGGTGCATGAACTATGCGGTCATTGGTACGGGCGGCGGCGACCCGGACACGGCCGCCAAACGCGCCATCACTGCGCCGCACGGGTTTCAGGTCGGGATGGGCTGGGCGCCGCCGGGAAACGGCCCGGCTTGGCACACGCACGACTACGTCGAATTGATCGTCATCCTTGACGGCGAGTGGCGGTTCGCGTGGGGCTACGGCGAGGACAGCGCGCGCCCCGATGGCGAGTTCGTCCTCGGCAAGTGGGACATGATCTCGGTGCCTGCCGGCGTGTGGCGCGCGTTCGACGTCGTGGGCGACGGCATCGGGTGGTTTCTCGCGATTGCCGAGCCGCACGAAGACGACGACGGCAAAGACCCGCATTGGCCGCCGTCGGTCGTCAATATGGCGCGGGCCGCAGGATTCCACGCCGACGATTTCGGCCGGTTGATCAAGACTGTGGATTACCCCGACGTGCGCGCGGCCCACGAGCGGCGCTTGCTCAGCATCTTCAAAGACATCACCGGCGTGCCCCTGCCGGACTTCCAACCCGAATAGGACACGCGATGCCGCGCGAGAACGCCCAACCCGTACTGCTCGACGTCCGCGATCCGCGCCTGATCAGCGTGCTCGATCCCGCCGCCCGTATGGAGACCGTCCTGACCGGGTTCAAATTCACCGAAGGGCCGATCTGGCATCCACGGGCACATCACCTGCGGTTCAGCGACATCCTCGGCAACTCGACGTTCGAATGGAGCGAGGGGCACGGCCTGCGCGATATCCGGCCCAACAGCCACCTCGCCAACGGCAACACCTACGACCGGCAGGGGCGGATGCTGACGTGCCATCACGCCACGAGCCGCGTCACGCGGATGGAGCCGGACGGCGGCATGACCGTGATCGCCTCGCACTACAACGGCAAGCAGCTCAACAGCCCCAACGACATCGTCGTGCGCGGCGATGGCAAGATCTTCTTTACCGACCCGCTGTTCGGGCGCGAGCCGAGTTCGGGCATTCCTCGCCCCGCCGAGCTGACGCACACCGGCGTGTACTGCTTTGATCCGAACAGATCCGAGCTGACCCTGCTGGCTGACGATTTCAGCGGGCCGAACGGCCTGTGCTTCTCACTCGACGAATGGCAGTTGTTCGTCAACGACACGCACCGCGATCACATTCGCGTCTTCGATGTCGAGCCGGACGGCACGCTCAAGAACGGCCGCGTGTGGGCGACTCTCGATGGCGACGCCGAGGGGTGGCCGGACGGCATGAAGCTTGACAGCACCGGCAGACTGTTCGCGACCGGCCCGGGCGGCATCCACGTCTTCGCGCCTGACGCGACCTGTCTCGGCGTGATCGAAACGCCGGAACCGGCCGCCAATCTGGCCTTCGGCGATCCTGACCTGTGCGGCCTGTACATCACGGCAACAACCAGCATCTACCGCGTGCGCGTCCGCCACGCCGGCCTGCCGCTGTTCTAGGCGATCCTTGGGGCGCTGCCCCAAACCCCGCCAGAAGGCTTACGCCCTCTGGACTCCCATAACTCGCAAGAGAAGCCGCGCGCGGCCTCTCTTGCAGAGATGAGGTCAAGGGGTGTAAACCCCTTGGTAGCGTTTCTCAGCACTCGATGACGTTGACGGGGATTTGGACGGCAAGACCGCCTTCGGCTGTCTCCTTGTACTTGACGTTCATGTCCTGTGCGGTCTGCCACATCGTCTTGATCACGGTGTCGAGCGTGACCTTGGCGTTGCGCGGCGAACTCACGAGCGCGATGTTGGTCGCCGTGATCGCTTTCATCGCGCCCATGGCGTTGCGCTCGATGCACGGGATTTGCACCAGCCCGCCGATTGGGTCGCAGGTGAGGCCGAGGTGGTGCTCCATGGCGATCTCGGCCGCCATGAGCGCGCGTTCCGGCGATCCGCCCAAGCCTTCGGTCAATGCCGCTGCAGCCATCGCGGCCGAGACGCCGATCTCGGCCTGACACCCGCCCATCGCCGCGGAGATCGTCGCGCCGTGCTTGAACAGCATGCCGACTTGACCAGCAACCAGCAGGAAGCGCACGACATCGTCGTCGCCAGCGCCCTCGCTGAGGACGTAATGCATCAGCACGGCCGGCACGACTCCCGCCGCTCCGTTGGTCGGCGCGGTGACGACGCGCCCGAACGCCGCGTTTTCCTCGTTGACGGCCAGCGCGAAGCAGCTAATCCACTCGACCATTTCGTGCATCGAGTAGCGGCGGGCTTGAATGGCGCGCATCCATGCGTCGACGTTGCGGTGGCGCATCCCGCCCAGCAGCAGGCGGTTGATCCCCGCGGCACGCCGGACGACGTCGAGGCCGCCGGGCAGCACCCCTTCGGTGTGACAGCCTCGGTAAATGCACTCCGCCATGGTCCGCCAGATTTCCAGCAGGCCCGCGCGCACGTCGTCGGCGGAACGCCACGCCAGTTCGTTGCGCAGTACGAGGTCGGAGATCGATAGATCGTTCTCGCGGCATGCCCGCAGGACGTCCGCGGCGGTCGTACACGGGTGAGGGAGGTCGACGGCGTCGGCGCTGTCGGATTCGCCCTCCTCGACCACAAACCCGCCGCCGACCGAGAAGTACGTCGCGGCTACGGCGTCTCCGTCCGACAGCTCGGCCGTGAAGCGCATGCCGTTGGGATGAAAGTCGAGCGATTGATCGAAGTGGAAAAGCAGGTCGCTGTCCGGGTCGAAGGCGAGATCGCGCACGCCGTTCAACGGCAGCATGCGGCCCGAACGAATCGCCTCGACCTTGTCGTCAAGTAGAGTGGTATCGCACGTGCGCGGATCTTCGCCGCTCAAGCCCATCAGCACGGCGATGTCGGTCCCATGGCCGCGCCCGGTCTTGGCCAGCGAACCGAACAGTTCGACTTGGATGCGCACGACACAGTCGATGCCCGCGCTGGCGTCGACTTGCGCGACAAAACGACGCGCTGCACGCCACGGCCCCATCGTATGCGAGCTGGACGGGCCAACCCCGATTTTGAGCATGTCGAACACGCTAATGGCGTCCATGACAGATGCCTCCCTCGATGCCCTGCCACCTTGCTCTAGTGTACGACAGTTGGCACCTGTCAGTCGAACAGCGTGTCTGATTTGCCGTTATCGACGGCGTTTGACGTAAGGACGCACGCCGTTGACCTCGCCTGCCGGAAGCGCTTCGTGCTGTTCTGCGCGTGCTGCCCGGCGGTTCTTTATGAACCGTCGAATCGCCATCGCGACCAGCGCGTTGACCGCAATGTTGACGACCGCGCGCGGCACCCACTTCAGGTCCGGTTCGACCGGGGCCGGCGTCGGCTCGTCGATCGGGTCGAACGTCAGGATCACGAAGCGGTCTTTCTGCGCGAGGAACGACTCACGCGTCAGATCCATGCCGCTCATCTTAATCATGCCCTGCACGACCGGATCGTGTTCGGCCAGTTCCCACGCTTCGAGGTATTCCTCGTCGGTCACCAATGCGCGCACTTTCACCGACTCGGTACCGGTGGCTGTCTGGATCGTCACGAGCGGGTCGGCAAGGATGTTCTTGTACCAGTCCGACTGCGACCAACCGACCATCGCATATTTGCGCCCGTTGTACGTGTGGTACTCGATCGCGGTGTGGCGGGGAAGGCCGGACTTGCGGCCGCGTGTCGTGAGGATCATGAACAGCTTGCCGACCAGCGGGCCGAGGCCCATGCGATACAGCATGATCGGGAGCTTGTAGACTCGCTTCATCGCGCCGGTCGGATACGGCAGTTTTTCGGTAAGCAGGTTGTTGCGTTCTACGACCATATCGGCCTCCAAAGCCAAGAGTGGAAAGTGATGAGAAACGGCCCGCCGCTGTTCACGCTAAACGTTACGGGTGGGAGAAATCTGTTTGACGATTTTTGACGGCCGACTCATTGACCTCAAGCTACTGGGGGATCGGGGCTTTCGCCTTCAGCCCCTTGCGAATTTCCTTGCGGGCCCACGCGTAATGGCTGCACGTCGCCGACGTCATGTACGAGCCGAGCGTCGTCGATCCGGTCCACGCGTAGACTTGCGGTGTGAACAGCTCGCCGTCCGTCATGCCGCGAACAGCCGCCAGTATCTCGTGATACGACGCGTCGAACTCGTGCAGCACGACCTCGAGCGGGTCGTCGCGGTGCGCCTCGTACAGGTAGTGGTTGAGCTCGGGGATCTGCCGCCACGAATAGCCGTCGGCGGGCGTCATGGGGCGTTCGCCGCGCTGACCGGCGCGGTACCAGCCCAAGCACATCTGCTCCCATGCGGTGAGATGCGCGAGTACGTCCTTGACCGACCACGGCCCGACGATGTCCGGAATGATCATTTCCTCGGGCGTGAGCGTCTCCAGATACGTTTCAAGCGCAGCATGTTCCTTGAGGATTTCGTGAATCAACTGCTCCTTATTGTTTGGGCGCGGCATGACGATCTCCTTTCATCGCGCGGGATGCGGCACTCCAAAGCCCATACGCCGCATATCGTCGAAACCCACACAAAGACACTCCTGGCCGCCCGCCGGGCGGGCGAGCCGGGCCCCCCCCCCCCCCCCCCTCGGCGCCGGCCGCCCCGGGGACGGACCCGGGGGTGGCGATTTCGGGGGCGCCCGCCAGCCCGACCCCCCTCAGGGGGCCAAACATGGCGAGCCGCGCCCGCCCGGGCCGCGGCGGGCCCCCCCCCCCCCCCCCCCCCTCCCCCCGTCCGCCCCCCCACCCCCCCCCCCCCCGAAAAAACCCCCCGGTCCCCCCCCCCCCCCCCCCGCCCCGAAAGAGACGCCCACCAGCGGGAGGCGGGCGGCCCCCCCCCCCCCGCCCCCCGCCCCCCCCCCCCCCACACCCCCCCCCCCCCCCCCCCCCCCCCCCCCCCCCCCCCCCCCCCCCCCCCCCCCCCCCCCCCCCCCCCCCCCCCCCCCCCCCCCCCCCGCGGGGGCGGAGACCGCCTCAATGGTCAGCCCCCCGGCGCTGCCCTGCAACAGCGGTTCAACCGCCCAACCGGCTGTTTTTTTTTTCCTGGGTTCCTTTCTTTTTTTGTGTTTGTTGCGATTACATCAGCAGCGGGGTTCCGGCGGTCTGCAAGCGTCCCGCGTGCTTCAATACGGTCGCGGCGTGCAGCGTGGCCCAGCGCATCGTTTCCTCATTCCCGCCGAACACGCGCCAAGTACGCTGCCGGTACGGACTGACGCCGCGCCAATGCCCGTTTTCCAGCCGCTGCGCTTCGAGCCAGTCGAGCGCGTTGGAAGCGCCGGGATGATCGAGGGCATCCCACTCCGACAGCACGCGCAGGGTGAACAGAATGTCGGTCTGATAGAACAACGGGAAATTGAGCTTGAACCACAGCGGGTGGACGCTGCCGCCTTCCGGCACGGGGTAGTCGGCAAGTTCGAGGTGGAACGAATCGAGCAGGAAGTCAAGCGTGCGGTCGACCGCGGCGATCAGTGCCGGGCTGCGCCGTTCGGCGGGCAAGGCGGCAAGCCCGTACAGCGTGCGCACGGCGCCCCATCCGCACCGATGTTCGCTGTTCCACGCGCACACGCACGGCCCCCCGCTGAGATCGCGCACGGCATAGTCGATCATCGCCTGTGCGCGCGGGTCGTCGGCAAGGCCGGCCTGCAGCACATAGCGCAGGATGTTGCCGAATAGGCACGAGAATCCGTGCGCTCCCTGCGCCTGCCGCTGTCGGATGTCCCCCTCCGTCGCCCCCAGCATGTGAACCGCACCGTGCTGGAACCGCGGGTCGGCCGGATCGGCGTGCAGCTCGGCCAGCAGCGTCATAGTCCAATGCGTGCTGAAGTACTTCGGCTGATAGTAGTTCTTGTCCACCGCCCACGGACCGGCGGGCGATTGCTTGGCGTACAGCGCCGGCACCGGCCCCTCGCGCTCGATTGCGTCACGGTCGGCGCGCAGCTCGCGGTCAGCCTCGGGCAGGCCGAGCAGGTCGCGGCAGGCGAGATAGCGGATCGTCGGGGTTGCGGCCCCGCGCAGCCATTCGAGCCAATCAGGGTGTGTCATGGCACCTCCTGTGTGCGATTACCCCGCGTGGACCTCCTCGCGAGTGTCCGGAATCGGCAGCCCGAGCTTGTCGGGAAGCGCGTCCGCCCACGTGGCGATGGCCTCCCAGTTGCGATGATCGCCCTCGCTCCACACGCCGAACCAGACACTCAGGCGGAAGCCGAAGCGGGTCCAGAAGTTCGGCATCTTCGACAGGTCGAGCGCACCGGCGAAATATCCCTCGCTGACCGTCGGGACGATCGCGCGGACGGGGGTCAGGAACTCGCGCACTTTGGCACGCACGCCATCGTTGAGGTATTTGCGCATCGCCATCGTCATGCACACGCAGAAGGCCACGAACGGCTTGCGGCGCAGCACATCGCGGTGTGTCTCAATGAACGCCATGGCCTCCGGCAGCCACTTCGCGCCTTGAATTGCGCTGCCCGCGACCACGGCGTCGTAGCCGCTAACGTCGTCGATGTCCATCATCGGGCGCACGTCGACTGCATACCCACGCCGGCGAAGAGATTCACCGACAGCCTCGGCTACGCCGGGGGTCGCGCCGGTCCGGGTAGTGTAGGTGACAAGGATACTGGGGATCATAATATGGTACTCCAAACACGCGACAGCGTTGCTTGATGGCACGAGGATGGGCGGAGCCTGGTCGCATACACCCTAGCCTGAGCGTAACGCCGGGTGCGACAGCCGTTCTAGTACCAAACCGCGTAGAATATCGGCACGATTGTCACGACTCGGGCGGGCGACCTCGGTGGCCCTACCAGCGAGCTGGCCATTCGCGGTATGCTCACGTCAAGTGGTCGTGAAGCATGCAAGGAGTGGTAATGGGACGCGCGCAAGTCTCGAACCGGGACCGCAGCGGAATCGCAATGGTTGTCATTCTTGCGATCACGGTGATCGGCATCGCCATCGTTCTGATCCTCGGCCGACCCCGTCATCAGCGTGTCGAGGTCAGCGAGGCGCGCCCGACCCGCACGCCCGAGCCGACCCGCACGCCGTCGCCGATGACCGTGTATGTCACCGGCGCGGTCGTGAACCCCAATCGCAGCTACACCGTCCCGCCCGGAAGTCGGGTGCAAACCGCGATCGATGCGGCCGGCGGCGTGCTCGCCACGGCCGACTTGACCCGCGTCAATCTCGCCGACCTGCTGCGTGACGGCGCACAGGTGCATGTGCCGGTTGTCTCCGCCGCGGGCGGTGCGCTTGCAACCCCGGTCGGTGGTGACATTCTCAACATCAACACGGCGACTGCCGCGGAACTCGACACGCTGCCGGGTATCGGCCCCGTGCTGGCCCAGCGCATCGTGACGTACCGCGGCGAATACGGGACATTTCAGTCGGTCGAGGCGCTGGCGAACGTCAGCGGAATTGGGCCGGCGCTGCTCGAACAGATTCGGCCGCTGATCCGCGCCGAGTGATACAGCGGCAGTGCGCGAAATTTAACCGCGGTAAAGAATCTTTTCCGCGCGGATGAGAATTTGCGTAACTGACGTGAAACTCGGCTTTCAAATCCAACAAAAGTTCCAGAATTCATGCGGGGCATGCACGTATGATTCGAAGAACGTTCGTCAATTTCGGGTTTAGGACGGTTTGACATGACCCATATCATCACCAGCTTGTGTCTTCGTGACGGGGCCTGCACGGAAGTCTGCCCGGTCGAGTGCATCGTGCCCGGCCAGCCGGAAAGCGAGTGGCCGTGGTACTTCATCGACCCGGACACCTGCATCGACTGCGGTGCGTGCGTGCCTGAATGCCCGTTCGAAGCAATCTTCATCGAAGAAGAAGTGCCGAGCGCCTACACCATGGCCGCCAATCAGGAACGCGTGACTATGGCCGGCGAGAAGATCACACATAACGAGGGCGACGTCGTCGACCTGACCGCCGACATCCAGCCCAACTACGACTTCTTCGAGAAGGGTCCGGGCTACGACGCGTTGGGGTAAACCACCGCATCGATCCAATCCGTGTGATAGCAGGGGGCCAGCGCGCCCCCTGTTTTCGTCTCCAGTAACTTCAGCCGGCGTGCCGGCGTCAAGATTAGTGACCACGAAGCGTGTGGTGGCTTTGCCTCCACACCTCATAAGGGGTTTGCACCCCTTGACCCCTTCTCTGCGGATTGATCTCGCACGCGAGGTCAATCCGCGTGATAGGGAGTCCAGAGGGCGAAAGCCTTCTGGCGGGGTCTGGGGCAGCGCCCCAATGCTCATCAGCGTGCGCAGGTCAAACGGTGGCCGGACGCCTGTGCCGGTGCGGCTAGTCTGCGGCCCGTGAACGCTATATACTCATCGTAAGCAATCTGGAGTGTGCAAGTCGTGTCTGACGTGATCAATCTGGAGCAAATTCCGGTCGCTGCCCAGCCTGACGGCGACGGTTGGAAGCCCGACCCGCAGCATCCCCGCCGCCGTCCGCCGTGGATCAAGGTGCGCGCGCCCGGCGGCGACGAGTTCGAGAAGGTGCAGGGGCTGATGCGCTCGAAGTCTTTGCACACTGTGTGCGAAGAAGCACAGTGTCCGAACATCGCCGAGTGTTGGGGGCGCGGCACGGCCACGTTTCTGATGATGGGCGACACGTGTACCCGTTCGTGCGGGTTCTGCGACATCAAGACGGGCCGGCCCAGCCCGCTCGATTGGGCCGAGCCGAACCGCGTGGCCGAGGCTGTGCGATCGATGAACTTGCGCCATGTGGTCATCACCAGCGTGAACCGTGACGAACGCGCCGACGGCGGCGCGCCGATTTTCGCCGTGGTTATCAAGCGCATCCGGCAGGTGCAGCCCGGGTGTTCGATCGAAGTGTTGATTCCCGACTTCAAGGGCAGCGAGGCGGCGCTCAAGATCGTTATGGACGCCCAGCCTGAAATCCTCAATCACAATGTCGAGACCGTGCCGCGGCTGTTCAAGAAGGTTCAGCCGCAGGACAACTACGAATGGGCGCTGACGACCCTGCGCAACGCCAAGAAGATGGACCCGTTGGTGCTGACCAAGAGTGGGATTATGGTGGGGCTGGGCGAGACGTTCGACGAGGTTGTCGAGGTTATGCGCGATCTGGCGTCCGCCGGCGTCGACATCCTGACGATCGGCCAATACCTTCAGCCGAGCAAGCAGCACCTTCCCGTCGAAGCGTTCTACGACCTGAACCAGTTCGCCAAGTTCTCGGAGATCGGCCGCGAATTGGGCTTCAAGTGGGTCGAGAGCGGCCCGCTGGTGCGCAGCAGCTACCGCGCCGATCAGCAGGTGCGCGAACTGTCCAAGCTCAACTTCATTCACATGCGCAGCGACGCCGCGGTCGCAGAACCCGCCGCGCAGTAGTCCCGTCCGACTCGGTAGCCCGGGGTATTTGGAGACCCGCTCACATGATGAAAGAACCGAGGCCCGACCGTCCGTCGATCTGTGACTACGAAGGATCGAACTACCGCACCGAGTTCTGGGAGAATCAGGGGCGGAACTACGAGGATCGGGTCGAACGGACCGTGCTGAGGCGGTTGATGCCAGAGCGTGGCAAACGCTTGTTGGAGATTGGCGCGGGATTTGGTCGCCTGACAAGGGAGTACCTGAAAGCCTACGATCAGGTCGTCCTGCTGGACTACTCGTTTTCGCAGCTCGAATATGCCCGCGATCAACTCGGCGCCGACAGCAAGTTCATCTATGTCGCGGCGGACGCCTACGCCCTGCCGTTCAAGCCGGCGCAGTTCGACGGCGTGAGCATGATCCGCACGATTCATCACATGGCGAACGTGCAGCTCGCTTTGCAGCAAGTCGCCCGGGTGACGACCGATGGCGGCGTATTCATGCTCGAACACGCCAACAAACAGAACTTCAAGGCCATGACGCGCTACGCGCTCAAGCGCCAGTCGTGGAGCCCGTACACGCGCGAGCCGTACGAATTCGTCGAGCTCAACTTCGTGTTCCACCCGCAGTACATGGTGGACGCGCTCGAGCAGCACGGGTTCGCTATCGACCGCCGAGTCCCGATTTCGTGGTTCCGTCTCGGCGCGCTTAAGCGTGTCATCCCGACTGGCGCGCTGGTCGCACTGGACAATCTGCTGCAATACACCGGCCTGCTGCTCACGCCGAGCATCTTCGTGCGGTCGAGCAAACTGCCGAGCGGCGGCCCCACGGCGCAGTCAATCGATGTATCAGCCGACCCAATCAGCTTGTTTGTGTGCCCGGAAAGCGGCGGCCCGCTCACCCGCGAAGGCGACGTGCTGTACAGCCCGAAATCCGGCCTTCGCTGGGCGATCCGCGACGGCATCTTCGACTTCAAGGTGCCGCTGAACGAGACATAGGCGACCCGCAATCCGATTCAAAACGGCCCGCACACCGCGGGCCGTTTATGTTCCAATGACGGAAAGCCGCTACTCGTCCGTGTCGGCCAAGTGACTCTCGACCATGTCGATAGCGTGCAGCGCGTCCTCTTCGCCGGCGGCGACGGCATAAAGCCCCGGCAGGTACAGATCCATCGTCGTGACGTTGTCGTAGACGATGAACTTTAGCGACTGGGACGTCGGGTCGCCATCCGGCACCGTAAGCGCAGTGCGGTAGCGCAGGTCGCCGTCCGAGAGGTCAAGCTCGAATGCGCCGTTCAGCATGCCGTAATTGGCGCGTGTGATGAACTCCATGATCTCGCCGTAGCGTTCCACCGGGATCTCGATTGGGCACACGGAATAGAAGATGACCGAGCGCCGTTCTTCTAGTGCGTGGGCGATGCACGTCCATACGCCGTTCTCGCCCTTGAACAGCATGTGAAGGCTGTTCGACTCCTCGATACGCTTGACCGGCCAACCGTCGTCGACCAGAAACTGCGTCGCCGTCTCAAAGATACTTCTCACGTGAATTTCCTTTCGGTCCGTGGCCTAGTACATCCACGGCTCTTTGTCCTTGTCCTCTTCCGGCTTGTCGTAGATGCCGTACTTCTGCTTGAGCTCCATTTCAAGCGTCATGATCTCCATGAGCTTGGTCGCGAGCTCGACTTGCAGCCCCGGGTTGTCGCTGAAGATCTCGTTGGTGCCGATGATCTGCTTGGCGCGCTCGAATTGCGTGTCGACATCCGAATCCTTGCTCAGGATACGGTTGATCACCCAGTTGCCCTTGCGCGTCTCGCCGCCGTACTGCACGGCATCCTTGACGACCTTGACGAACTTGTACTTGAGGACCGCCAGCTTCATGTTGTAGTTGTACTGTTTGCCAATGGCGCTGCCGATCTTGCCCGGTGCGCCCTTGATGGCGCCGGGGATCTTCTTGATGCCGCCGCCGACCTTCTTGCCGACACCCTTGAGTTCGTCCTTGATCGTCTCGAGCTTGCCCTTCTTGACTTCAGGCTCCTCGTAGTCGGTCGGGTTGTCCCAGTCCTCTTCCGGCTGCTGCGGCATATCCTGCGGGAACGGCTGACTGCCGAGGTGTTGAATCTCGGGGAAGTACTGCTCTTTCGGCGCTTCCTTCTCCTCGGTGAGCTTGGCGAGCGCCTTGGAGACCTTGTCCAACCCTGACTTGATCGTCATGCCGATGGTCTTCGGCTTGTCCTTCTCTTTCCAGTCGTGCATGATCAGGTCGCGGGCCTGCACGAACAACACCTTGCCGTCGCGGATGTCTTGCAGCATCTTCTCGTTGATGCCGTGCTGTTTGACCGCCTTGACCGAGACCGGATCGCCGTCCAGCGCGCGCTTGAGCAGGGCGGTGCTGGCGTATTTGCCGCTGCGCTCGAAGACTTCCGTCTCCGACCCGCGCATGCCAAGCCGCGCCTTGTAGCGCGATTCAAGCTCCTTGCCGGTGTTGTAGCTGTCGTGCAGCTTCTCGCCGACCTTCTTGAGTTTGCGGATGCTGCCCACGATCATCTTGACCGGGAGGCCGGCTGACGCCGCGACGCCGGTCATAATCAGGATGTCGCCGATCAACGCAAGGCCGGACACCACGCCATCGCCGATCGCGCGCTTCATCAGCGTCGCGCTGCGGTCTTCGCCGTGCTTGAGCGCGCCGGTCATAGCGATCTGCTGCTCGTCGCCGCTCCCCTTGGCTTCCTTGCCGAGATCCTTGTAGCCCGAGCTGAGCTTGCCCTGAATGCCCGCGTCGATGCCAGCCTTCACCATCATAGCGGTGTTGGTGATGATGCCGACGATCGGCACGCCGAGGTCGGTGAGCGCCGTGGTCGTTCCAAGCGCCTCTTCGGCTTCTGTCAACTGGAACTGCTCGACAACCTTGAGCGTGCTGCGGGTGACTTTCGCCACGCCCTTAAAGATTTTGAAGATGTTGTCCTTGAGCTTCTTCTGGCCCAGCTTCTTCTGCGCGCTGTTGCCATCCGTGATCAGCATGACCGAAGCGACGGTATCGGTGATCTCCGCTGCGAGCGCCGGTACGGACGGGATCGCCTTGACCAGACCTTCGTCGTCCTGTGTGCCGCCGCTAATAGTGGTGACCAGCTTCGAGACCGGTTTGCCGCCCATCTTCGTGACCTTGGAAACGGTTTTCAGGATGTCGGTCACGTCATCGACATCTTTAGTGATCTTGTCGGTTTCCTGCGGGCCTTTTTCCTTTTCGGTGCTGCCCCGGTTGCCGCCAATGGTGAGGCCGCCGCGGTCGGTCTGCGGCGTTACGGTACCGCGTGTCCATCCGCCGCCGCGGTTACCGCCCAGCGTCATGCCGCCGCGATTGGTCTGCGGGGTGCCGGTCTGCCAACCGCCACCTCCACCGCCGCCAGTGTTCTGCGGCTGAGGCGGCTGTGGCCCGCGCGACCCGAGGCTGATCCCACCGCTGCGCTGGCGCGTGCCGGTCGGCACAGTTGGCACCGTCCATCCGCCGCCGGTGTTGACCTGCGGCGGGGTGGGCTGCGTCGAGGGAAGGCGCTTCTTGCCCTCGTTGGCCTCTTCCTTCATTTCGTCGGTGATCTTCTCGCCGCGCCGTGCCCGGCGTCCCAGTTCGATCTTGTTCTGGAAGATGTTCTCTTGCTTCTCTTCCTTCTTCTCTTTCTTCTGCTGGTCCATCCACATTTCGTCAAGGGATTCCTGTGTGAACGCCTTGTTGGTGTCGCTCAGGAGCTGGCCCTCGGCGGTGTTGCGCATGGGGATCAACGACGGGTCGACGTTGGCGTAGGCTTTCTGGCGCGCCGTCAATTCGACACGGCGGAAGTCGATCGGGTGCATGAGCTCGAACAGATCGAGTACCGCTTGCATGATGAGAGGATCGGTCGAGGTCGGGTCCATCCCGTCGCTCTGCGCCGCCTGTTTCACGTCGTCCGGCAAATTGGCGAGGATTTCCTTCTGCATGTCCTCGACAGCCTGACGCTGAATCTCGCCGTAGACCCTCATCTGGTCGGACAGCTTCTGCTGAAGCTCCATCCGCTTCTGCTCGATTTCTTGCAGCGACTCGTAGTATTTCTTGCGGTCCTCGCCCTTCGACTGGCGGTAAGCTGTCGTGAGCGAGTCCTTCATCCGCCCGATCTCGTGGATCTGAAGCTGCAGCGCGCCCATGCCGGCAGGCATATCTTCGAGGTTATCGACGACGCTGTATTCAAACGTAAAGTCGGAACCGAACGCGTACTTTTTGAAGTTCTTGATCTTCGCCTTGAGGCCTTTTTCGTCGTCTTTGTCGCCCGAGCCGTACTTCTTCTTGTATTTCTTCTTGGCCTGGTACATGTCGTACTCGTACATGGCCTTGTCTTTTAGCTGGCCGCCCTTTTCAACGACGGTGTCCTTGAGCTGGCCGCCCTTCTCAACGACCGTATCCTTAACCTGCGATCCGAACTCGCCCATGCGCTCTTTGGCGCCTTCGAGTTTTTCACCGAGCACCGGGCCGATCTTCTGCGCGGTAAGAGCCAACTGCTTGAGGTACGGCCCGATCGCGCCTTGGAGGGGATTGCGCTGGATGGTCTTGCGCAGGACTTGCCCGCTCGCCGGCTGAACGATGTGTGTGGGCTTGGGGCGCGGGGGCAGCAGGCCACCACTGGTACCGAGCTGTTTCATCGTCGCACGGTTGCCGATCATGCGCTGAAGATCGAAGACGTCGGTAACTTGCGTTGGCTGCTGGGGCGAAGGCGTGCTCGCCTGTGCCTGTTTGCGCTGACGACTGGAGGACCGTGTCGCGGTACGAGAGCGAGGCTCGGACATAGATCGAAGCTTTCGATAAATGCGACTGGATAGACTGCGGGGCGCCCAAGGTTTCACCACGCAATTTCAAGTGTAACTCAGACTCGCTCCACAACGCACGAATTGTCGACAACTCTCTACAGGATTCGCTTGCCCAAAGTACGGCAAGCGTAGCGCGGGTGTCGGTTGCCGCCGGTATGCGACGGCTTTACAATGACGCGTATCAGCTGAACCGGATTCGTTCATGAGCAGCAGTGCATCCGCGCGCCGGCGTCCGGCCCGCCGCCCCAACCCGATAACCGCCGCGCTGGTTAACGCGTATCGCCAGTTGTTCGGCCCCAGCGACTGGCTCATGCTGATTATCGCGTGCGGGCTGATTCTGATGCCGATCCTGACGCTGTATCTGGCGGAATTGTCGCTGGAGCAGGGCGTCGTCACGGCGGTTGGGCTATTGGGCATCGCGTTCGGTTTCGTCATGGCGCGCAGCCGCTATAACGAATTCGTCGGGCTGCTGATCATGACGTTGATCGGCAGCGGTATGACGATGATCGTGGCCGGGTTTTCGGTCGACGGCGGCACGAGTGCGGTCGTCCAGCGCGGACTAGAGTGGTTCAACGACGCCGTCACCGGCGGCGTGAATCAGGACGCGCTGGTGTTCACCCTGCTGGTCAGCCTGCTGATGTGGTTCCTTGCCTACAACACGGCGTGGCACATCTTCCGCGTCGACCGGCCGTGGCGCGCGATCCTGCCGCCGGGGCTGGTGATTGTGCTGAACGCCGTGTTCTACGCCGGCGACAACAGCCTCGATACGTACCTGTATATCTTCCTGTTCTGTGCCTTGATCGCGCTGGCGCGGTCGGCGCTCGAACAGCGCGAATGGGAGTGGTTCAACAACGGCGTGCGCGTGCCGCGCCGCCTGCGCCGGCAGTTCTTGACGGTCGGGACGACGTTGGCCGCGCTAATGGTGCTGCTGGCATGGATTCTGCCGGTGAGCGGGCTGGACCAACGGCTCGAGGACTTTCAGGAGTTCTTGCGCTCCGATCCGTTGACGGAGATCAGCGAGATTTGGAACCGGCTGTTCGCGCCGATCAGCTCGGAAGGCCCGACCAGCGCCGACTACTACGGCGGCGACCAGCTCGAACTCAGCGGTGCGATTCAACTTGGCGAGCAGACGATTCTGGCGGTTCAGGCCCCGAACGACCGACGCTACTACTGGCGCTCGCGCGTGTTCGATACCTATGAACTCGGCCAATGGCAAAGCGGCGCGGAGATTCGCCTGACGACACCGTACTCGCCGTTCGTACCGCGGTTCGACTACGGACAGGCGCGTGTACAGGTCACCATGACGTACACGGTCGGCGCGCGCAGCCTGCGTATCGTGCACGCCGCTCCACAGCCTTCACAGATCGATCTTGAGACCCGTACAGACCTGACGTACCTCGACGACAGCGAAACGCCGCAAATGAACGTATCGGCGATCCGGCCGATGAGCGTGCTGCAGCGCGGGGCGACGTACACCGCTTCCAGCCTCGTCAGCATCGCGACGGCGGATCAACTGCGCGCGGCCGGCAGCGATTATCCCGAATGGATCGCGACGCACCCGCAGTACTTGCGCACGACGCCGAACGTAATCAGCGACCGCGCACGCCAGCTCGCCGCACAGATCGTGGCCGAAGCCGGGGCGACCAACAACTACGACAAGGCGAAAGCCATCGAGCGCTGGCTGCGGGCCAACATCGAGTACAACCAGAGCATCCCCGAGCCGCCGATCGGCATCGACCCGGTCGACTGGTTCCTGTTCGAGCTTCAGCAGGGCTACTGCAACTACTATGCGACGGCGATGGTCGTCATGCTGCGCAGTCAGGGCATACCCGCGCGCATGGCCGCCGGGTTCTCGCAAGGGGCATACGACAGCCAACTCGGACAGTACATCGTCAAGGAGAGCGACGCGCACACGTGGGTTGAGGCGTACTTCCCGAATTACGGCTGGATCGAGTTCGAGCCGACCTCGAATCAGGAACCGCTGACGCGCGAAGGCGACGATATCCTCAGCGACACCAGCCTGAGCAACCCGGAGGGCGAGCCTTCTCCGACGCCGACCCCGACACCATCGCCGACGCCGACGGCCACCGCAACCTTCACGCCGCCGCCGGCGACTGAATCGCCGACGCCGACCGTGGCGGGGACGACACTGCCCGAAGACACCGTTGTGCCGCCGACGGCCACGCCGTCCCCCAGCCCGACGCCCACGCCGTCGCCGACCCCGACGGCGCTCATCCTGCCGACTCCGCCGCCGGTCGCGCCTGAACCGCGCAGTGTGCTCGACCTGCTGCTGCCGGCGCTTGGTATCGTGCTGATCATCGTCATGATCGTCCTTATCCTCATTTTCCTGCTGTGGTTGTTATACTGGTGGTGGGAATGGCGCGGTTTGCGCGGGCTGAGCCCGATCAGCCGGGTGTATGCGCGCCTCGAACGCTATCTGGGACTGGTCGGCATCCGCTTTGCGCCGGAACAAACCCCCGACGAGCGCCGCCGCCACACCATGCGACAGCTTCCTGCCGCTGAACGACCGGTGACTGCGATCACGCGCATGTACACCGCCGAACGGTATGGCCGGACGGGACGTGAGCCGTCCGAAACGGAAAACGATCAGGCAGAGACCGCGTGGGGCGATGCACGCCGAACGATTTTGCAGCGGTGGCGTCGTCGCTTCGCCTTCTGGAAGCGAAACGACACATGACCTTTACGGCTTCGATCGTCGCAGCGACATTAGGGGAACGCCCCTACAAGTACTTCGAGTCCGTGCCGAGCACGATGGATGTCGCGCGGGAGTGGCTGCTGGAAGGCGCCTCGAGCGGCTCGATGGTGATTGCCGATCAGCAGACGGCAGGGCGCGGACGCATGGGCCGGATCTGGGTCGCGCCTGACCGGTGTGCGCTGGCGATGTCGGTCGTCATGCGCGTCAAGGTGCATTGGCTCAGCCAAGTCGCCATGCTGGGCGGGCTTGTCGTCGCTGACGCGCTGGGGAAAATCGGCGTAAGTGACGTGCGCCTCAAGTGGCCCAATGACGTGCTGATCGGCACGCGCAAAGTGGCGGGCATCTTGGCCGAGTCCGAATGGGACGGCTCGAACCTGCGCGGCGCGATTCTCGGCATCGGCGTGAACTTCGCCGGCGATTTCGCCACTTCGGAACTGAACGCACAGGCCGTCAGTATTGCCGCGGTGCTGGGCCGCGAGCCTGATCCGTCCGACTTCTTCACGCGTCTCATCGCCGCATATGACGACCGGGTGAGCCAGCTTGGTACGCCGCAGCTCTTCGAGACGTGGCGCTCCAAGCTGTGGACGATCGGTCAGAGAGTACGGGTGGAGAGCAGTCCGCCGGTCGACGGGATCGCCGAGGATGTCTCGCCGCTTGGCGCGCTGATGGTACGGTCGATCGACGGACGCCTGCATACCGTCATGGCCGCCGACGTCAAGGTATGGCCTGTCGAAGGCGCGACGTGATTCGACGGCTGGCGGCGATCGTTTGTGTCGCCATCGGCTCAAGCGTTGTGCTGGCCCTCGCCAGCGCGGCCGGACGACTGTTCACGTCCGACTCCCAAGTCATTGCGTTTAGCAGCGGCTACGACCTGTGGCTGACCGACTTGTCGCGCGGAATCACACGAGCATTAACGCGCGATGGCGGGCGCGCGCTCGATGACGCGCCGGCGTGGTCGCCCGACGGCAGCAGGCTCGCGTTCACGACCGTCCGCAGCAACCCCTACAATCCCAACCTGCCCAACGGCGAAATTGCCGTCATGGATATCGACGGCGACAACCTGCGTCTGCTCACGCGTTCGCGTGCTTGGGACGACGATCCGGCATGGTCGCCGGATGGCCGGACTATCGCTTTCCGCTCCAATCAGGACGTCGAAAGCGGTACCGGCGTGTTCCTGATCGATCTGGACGATCCGGCGCTGGCGAGTCGCAAGCTCATCGAAGATCCGCGCCGAAGCGACCTGATGCCGACGTGGTCGCCGGATGGCGAACGCATCGTGATGCACTATCAGGTGGACGGGACGGTGCGCATTGTTTCAGTCGATCACATCGACGGCGGGGTGAGTGTGTCGCTGGCGCGCACCGGCTATGATCCGCGCCTATCGCCCGATGGCAGGCTGCTGGCGGTGTGGATGCCGGCACCGGAAGGTTACGTGATGTCGGTGGGACCCGTTGGACAAGCGCTGGAGGCAATGACGCGGATCTTCATTAACCCGGCGCCGTACACGTGGTCGGCCGACAGCACGATGATCGCAATCGCCGCCAGCGAGCGGGGTCAGGCGATGATCCTGCTGCTGGATGTCGACCGGCGCGAGAGCCGAATTGCGCTGTTCGCCCCGGATCGTGTGTCCGGGATCGCGTGGCGGCCCTGACTGGAAAGTGGAAAGTGCTGAGTGATGAGGGTGTACGGCAAGCATCACCTGTGCACGTTGCCGTGTCTATGTGTGGGCAGCGGCACCCCTATCCTACCGCAAGCCTACCATCTCGTTCGCGTGTCTCAGCGATGTCGTAGGGGCGCGATGTATCGCGCCCGGGCAGGGTTTGGGGCAGTGCCCCAACAGCTTTAGCGCTGTACGAACACGAGGCGCGCGGTGGCGTCGCCGGTACCCCACACTGAGGCGGTCGCCAGCGTACCATCGGCGGTCGTGACGACGGCCAAGCCTGATCCGCCGCCGGATGGGTACAGCCCGGCGAAGCCGTCCGGCGTGGCGCGCACGTCTTGGAGCGCGCCGGAAATCTCGCCGATCAGCGTGCCGCCGCGGTCGTATACCTTGAACACGTCGGTGCCCGCCTCGGGGTCGAAGCCTTCGAGGAGAAGCTGGCTGCCCCCGGCGATCCACCACACCTGACGGATGTCGAGTTGGCCGTCGTGCAGCATGCCGACGCGGCCATTGCGCACGAGGTCCACCCCGTTGTAGGCCAGATTCGGCCCGTTCGGGTCGCCGGCGGTGGGCAGGTCGGAGTTGTATACGGGTACGGCAATTTCGCTGCTGGACGGCAGCACGTCGGAGAATGCCGAGGAGGCGCCGACGTTGGTGACGTTCTGGCCCGGCGCCCACAGATAGGCCGTGTACTCGCGCACGTAATTGGTGCCGAGCGGCAGGATAAAGAAGCGCACGGCGGTCCCGCGCACGACCTCTACGACCGGCAGGCCGTTCTCGATGCCGGCCTGATCGTTGGTCAGCGGCGCATCGCCCGCGATCGACTCGCTGGCGAGGTTGACCACCACCAGCTCCCACGCGCCGCCGCGCACGAGGCCGAAGGCGAAGGTTTGCGCGGCTTCGTCAAACGACGCGCTGCGGCCGGTGCGTTCGAAGTCGAGCGCGCCGTCGCTGACGCCGGTCAAATCGTACGTAAAGCGAATCGCCGCAACCTGCGTGTCATAGACGACCAACTGGCGGTTGTTGGTGCCGGTCAGGTTGTCGATGGCGGTGTAGGCGACGAAGCGCCCGCCGCTGGACACAATGGCGGCCGGGCCGTAGGCGTTGAAAGCCGGGCTGAGCGGCAGGCGGTAGGCGTCGATGATCGCGCCGTTGGCGGTGTTTACCCGCACGATTGCCCCGTCGCTCGCGGTATAAATCCATGCGACGGCGCTGCCCTGTGCGTGCGCCGTGCCGATCACAAGGGCCAGTATCAGCCCCAGAAGCATTCGCTTGATCACGTCCCCGAGACTCCTTACATGGAACGTTTCCTTGACCGTATCATAAAACACTCCACGCCTCATACTAGGGGTGAGGTGCTGACGATTGGCCTACGATTCAATTGGTGTCGGGCGCGTGGTACACTGCTGCCGGTCGATAGCCGGAGATCCCACGGACGTATGCCGCGCACGATTGCTGCCGCCCTGCTGCTCACCCTGATCGCCCTGACACCCGCCGCGCAAGGCAACCTTCCGCCCGCCACCCCGGCCGACGGACAGAACCCGTTCGGCATTGTCGAAGCGATGTGGTTCCCGGATGTCGCATGCGACCTCGGCGTAGGGTGGGAGCGGATCATCTTCGACTGGGGGCAGCACCAGCCGAATGGCCCGGACGACTGGTACACGCTGAACGTGGATGACCGCTGGCTGCGCGCCGCGTCCGACTGCAACCGCGAGGTCGTGGCGGTGATCAAGCACGTGCCGGCGTGGGCCACCGACGGTCAGCCGGGGATCGGTGTGCCGCGCGGCCTCGACTTGCCGCCGGACGACCCCGGCAACGTATGGGCGGCGTTCATGCGCAAGGCCGCAGAATACTACGCTCCGCGCGGCGTGCACCGCTTCGTCATCCTCAACGAGCCTGACATCGACCGCGAAACCTACGGCTTCGAGTTCGACGGCGAGGTCGAGGACTACTTCAACATCCTCAAGACGGCGTATCTGGCGGCGCGGCAGGGCAATCCGGCGGCGCGCGTGCATCTGGCCGGCACGACCTATTGGCACGATGTGAACTTCGGCCGGCGGCTGTACCTCGATCGGCTGTTCGAGCGCATCATGGCCGACCCGGACGCGGCCGCCAACGGCTACTACTTCGACGCGCTTAGCCTGCACATCTACTTCCGCAGCGAGAGCATCCCGTTCGTGGTCGGCAAGATGCAGGAGCTGCTCGACCGCTACGGCCTCAGCGACAAGCCGATCTGGATCAACGAGTACAACACGTCGCCCAACCTCGATCCGGCGTGGCTGGTGACGCGCCCGCAGTTTCAGGTGAACCTCCAGCAGCAGCAGGCGTTCCTCGTGCAGGCGACATCGCTGGCGCTGGCAAGCGGGGTGCAGCGCATGTCGGTGTACAAGCTGTGGGATCAGAACGCCGAGGCTGGGATCGAGACGTTCGGCCTGCTGACGCCGGGGCGCGACGATCATCCGCCGCGGCCGGCGTACCACACCTACCGCGCGTTGATCGACGTGCTGCAAGGAATCGAGCGCACGGCATGGGCGACCACGCCGGAGGTCTACGCGGTGCGGCTCGAACGTGGCGGCGGGCAGGTGCTGATCGCGTGGGCGCGCACGGCCTCGGCCGCTTCGGTGACGGTCGACGGACCGGACGGCAAGGCGTACGTGATGGACCTCGAAGGGGATTTGCGCGTGGCCGCGCCGGACGGTGAGCATGCGCTGCCCGGGGCGACCTGCGACGAGCGCGACGGATGTGCCGTCGGCGGCCCCCCGCTGATCGTGCTGCTGCCGCCGGGGGACGTGACGCTCACCGTGGGCGGGCGCGCGCTGGCGTGGCAGGCCGGCAGGCCGGAGTCGTCGCTGACCGTCGCACAGCCGTAGCAGGTGCGTCGAATATCCGTCACCGGCGCGTTCGGGATGCGTAGCTCCTATTCGCGTTAGACTGCCCGTAGATCGCGTTTTGGCGATGCGGAGGCGGACATGCGGCGCGGATGGACGGTGCTCTCGGCGGTAACGGTCGTGATGCTGGCGCTGGCGTGGACGTCACCGGCGGCGGCGTGCAGCGGGGGTCCGACGCGATTCGTTCTGAGTACGGATCTCGCGCGTGACGACATCGATCTGATCGTTCATGGCAAAGTCCTCGAGGTTGACGACTCGGCGTTGAACGCCGTCATCAAGGTCAGACGCGGCCTCAATAGAGTCGCGCCTCCTGCCATGCTGCTGGCCGTGCAAAATACGCCGGAAGGCATCGTATATAACCGGGATTACCGGTCGAGCTACTCCTGTGGACCGGAGCCGGTTCCTTTCACGGTCGGCAGCGACGTCGTACTGCTGCTGCGCCACGGGTTCGATGGAACGTATATCGTCATAACGCACCAGTATTTCACATTCGGCGCGTTCCCAAACCGGGACTCCCGGATTACCCTCAATGCGTCGCTGACGCCCGATGGTCCGGTCCAGAACCTTTCGCTCGGGCGCGAGGAGTTGATCGACCTGTTCCTATCTGCCGAGGGCATGGGACTGGGCGATCCGTACGACGTCTCTCAACCCCGGCTCAACGCCCTGCTTATCGCGACCGATCAAGGTTCGGTGTACATCCTGCCGGTCGACTCGGCACGGCCGCAGCGGATCGTAAATCGATCCCAATGGTTGAGCGCGTTTCGTTATGCAACATGTGATGGATGTTGGTTCACGGCAGCAGCACAGGGGAATCTGGTCCGTGTCGACGATATCCCGCATATCAACGTGATGAGGTCGGACATTCCAGCGCAGTACTCTTTGCTTTCGCCCGGGAATGAAGCATCTGCCCGCTGGTTGAACGAAAATGGCATAACCCGAATCGAGGTGCGCCCCCAATATCCGTTTACCCCGAATCCTGAAGCGCTTCCGAACCGCTGGTCCATCGAGGTACGGATCGACGACGTGGCGGGTCGCTTCAATCTTGGCGCATGGTCGCCCGACGGACGGGTTCTTGCGTATGTCGACGATGTCGGCGTGTGGTTGTGGGACGTGTATACGGACTCCGACGCCACGACGCGCCTTGAAGTTGAAGCCGACGAGGTTCTGCAGTTCTCGCGCACGGGCCGGTTTCTGCGCCTTGAACGAAACGGCGAGCGATTTTGGCTTGACCTCGTCACGGAGCAGCGGCTCGCTGACGGGGCATTCAACCCGGATGACCGGCGGTTTCTGCCGTATCACAGGCCGATGACCGTCTCGTATGTGCTGCAGGGGGAGGACAACGTCATCACCAATGGGCGCGCTGTCGTTCATGAGGCCGTCTGGATCGATGATCGGCACGTCGCCGCGCTCATGTGCATTGAAGGCGAACGGGAGACGTGCGCGGTTGTGGACTGGACCGAGCCGACTCCGCTTGAACGGCATAGTTCAGCCTACCGGCCAGTCCCATACGAAGGCTATGCGTTCGACGTCAGCGCAGATACGGGGAGTCTGGCCGTGGTCGGGCATGATCAGTCGCTGTCGGTGCGCGATGGACCGTCAGGCAAACACGCGTGGTTCAATTTTCGACATCATCTCGACGGTGACATCGTTGCGGTCGAGTGGATGCCGGCAGTGATGTACTATGCCGAATACGAAGGCGCGATGCCGGTCCGGCGCTAGCGCGTCCGATACAACCTGCGCCGGACCACCTGCCGCAGGACGATGACTGCCATCAACAACGCGGCGAGACTGGAGAAAACGACCAATGTCATGCGAACGGTAAGCCAGACCGGGCTGTTGCTGAACCCGGTGACCGCATAGGGTCGCGCAGATCGCCCCGGTTGAGCAGACGACGTATAGACGAATTCATGGTGCATTCGCAGCACGTCGCGCTCGTCGGCAGCGTCCCGACCGACCTGCGGTCGCATGACATTCGTGGCGGTCAGAATCGCGCCATCCAGCGGGGTGAGGCCAAGCAGCATTACGGCCTCTGCGCCAGCCATGACGACCCGTTCAAGCGCGATTCCGCGGCATGGCTGCGAATACCACGAGTAACTTTGCCTGAAGATTTCTTCCGCAACGGACTGTTTGTCGAGGCAGATCATACTCGGGGCAGTAATCCATTGGTAAGGCAGCCACGGGGCGAATGCGAGCTGCAGCGCGACGACCACCCCGACCCCGGCGATGGCGATCCGAATCAACCCGGCGGCCCCGGCAAGGTGGCGCTGAAGCCAGCGCGGGCCGGTGCAAAGCAGCAGACCGAGCATCATTACGAACCGGGCCTCGGCCAGTGTTAGGGCGGCGATTAGCGCAACCGCCAGAGCCTTCTGCCATACCGCGGCATCCAGAAACACAACCGACGGTGGGTATGGCGGATAAGTGTAAACGTTTTGGCCGTAATAATTGACCGTTCGCAGCAGAGCGTTGAGGCCGTCGCCGATCACCGGTACATTGTGGACGTATAAGAAGAACAGGTACAGGTAGTGGGCGAGCGCCAATGCCAGCGCGAAGCGAGCAAAGATCAGCGCGGCGACGACCGTCCAGCGCCCGCTGTGCCATAGGCCGCGCCATACGTCGCGCTCGGCGCGGCCGATACGGAACATGGACAGGCGCAGCAGATCGGGCTGGCCGCGCATTTGCGGGAGTCTACTGCGCCTTACCGCACCCAGTACCTCGACGTGTGCGGCAAGCGTGACGAGCAGCGTCCCGAACGCGACAACCGCAAGCTGCTCGGGCGTGTCGGTGTACTGCGCCAGCGGTACAGCCAGCAGACCGGCGGCGGCAAGATACAGCCACGGGCGGATCGGGAATCGAACGGCGGGCATGGCGCGCGGCTCCAAGCAACCGGATGCCGCGACTGTAGCGCGGGGACACGACACGGCGCAGCAGCGCGCGTCCGCCGCCGAATCAACGCCGGGCCGATGGATAGGCTACGACACGACAACGTGCGTGTGAATCAGGGGGCGTTGCGGCCACGGCATGCCGGAGTCGTCGCTGACCGTCGCACAGCCGTAGCGGGCGCGTCGAATATCCGTCACCGCGGCGTTCGGGATGCGTAGCACCTCCTCGCGTTAGACTGCCCGTAGATCGCGGAGTGGCGACACGGAGGCGGACATGCGGCGCGGATGGACGGTGTTCTCGGCGGTAACGGTCATGATGCTGGCGCTGGCGTGGACGTCTCCTGCCGCCGCATGCAGCGGGGGCGGGCCGCGCTATGAACTCGTTTCTATGGTTCAAGCTGCCGACGTTATTGTTGATGGTCGTGTTACCGTCACGGATGATGCCGGACAAAACTTATATCTACACGTGGAGACTTACCTCCACGGCGATACCGGCCCAAGTGAAATCTTGGTGTCGCTGTGGCCTGCAACAGGCATCATCGCAAACCGGGATCGAAGGTTCGGCGGTGGCTGCTTCTATATGGGAGCCTCTCTAGCGGTTGGCGACCAAGTCATTATGTTGCTTAGGCACATGCAGGACGGCAGCTACAAACCTACAATTAGCTTCTTGGGTTCATTTGCACGTTTTCCAACGCTTGAGTCACGGGTGGAACTGACGCTCTTCCGCGCTCCAGAGAGTCTTGAAATGGAGACGCATAACGTCACGCGAGCCCAGCTGACCAACCTAATCCTATCTGTGCCCGGCACCGGCCAGCAGGCATCCATTGAAACTAACTTGCCGTTTCGAGCACCGCTGCTCATTACCGCGGAAAGTGGGCGACACTACCTGATGCCGATTGATGGCGCGCTGCCTGTTGAATTGTCAAAAGATGAACTATATCGGTTGGGCCGGCATAACGAAGCATGCTGGAGCGCCCCATGCACGGCGTGGTCGCATACGGGTCTCGAATCGGCTCACATCGGCGTTGCCGACTCTGCATCAAGCAGTACTCGAAATGTGGCCGTGGTTTTTCCACCTTCAGGCAATGTACTTGCAGAATGGGAACTGTCGCCTTCTGGGTGGAAGGTCTCGGTGATCTCTACTGTCTTTAACACGACTTGGGGGCAGAGTCTTTCACTTTCGCAGCCGGCCGGCATATTGAATACAGCCGTGACTGCACTTGACGCGGCCGATGCTGGCAAACCCGATTTGGGCACGTGGTCTCCGGATGGAAGAATACTGGCTTTTGTCGATGAGGTTGGACTATGGCTATGGGACGCGCTCACGCCCAACGCGGAACCACAGTTGTCGCCGTACGAAGGGGTTACCGCTGTTCATAGCTATTCGCAGACAGGACGCTATCTTTCGGTCACTAGGCATGGTCGCCGGCAGCACATCGACCTTGTGAGCGGAGAGATCCTTCCGGATGGCGAGTTCAGCCCCGGTGATCAGATTCTACTCGCCTACGAGTCGCCGCGTCTGGTGCAGCTCGCGCCGCGTGCGGAGGTTGCATTTCCTGCCGATATTTTCGGTAGCGCTTTCATCGTCGATGCAAAGTGGATAGCACGGTGGCACTTCGTAGCTCTCATGTGCAATGGGACTTCGCGGGAGACGTGCGCGGTAGTTGAGGCGTCTCGGGAACGATTGTCCTTTCCCGAGGTAACCGCTGGCTATGCGTTTGACTTCAGTCGAGATACGCACAACCTGGCAGTTGTGAAACCGGATGGTCGGACGCTGCTGCTCCGTGATGGTGTAACCGGAGTCATGCGTGAGCTTGATCTGGGTACGTCTATTGATAGTGATATCGCTAGCCTCGAATGGTTGCCAACTCTGTTCTACAGCCGTTACCTTGAAGACGGTAACCTGTAGCGACGGCGCAGCCATTCGAGCAACGCTTCGGAAGCCGCTAACGTCAGCATCGACGCGAACAATACACCTGCAAATGGCCGCAGAATCGGTACCATGACACCACTAAATGGTCGATGCCATTGGGGGAAGTACGAGCTCGTACTGGCGTATTGGCTCCCAAAGGCAAACCAAGTGTCAGTCAACGGCCGTGCTCGGGTGACTCGCATGATGTCAGCTGCCGCTAAGGAACCTCCGTCGAGTAACGTCAGCATGCCCAGTTGTGCGGCTGTGGAGGCCTGCGCAGCGACATAGATCGGCAGCTTCCAGCGGCAAAGTGCACGGTCTTCGTCGCTAAGGTGCCAAGCAAGTTCAATGTTGCTGCCGCCGTCTATTGTCGTGCAGCGAACAGGTCGCGGCAGTACCAACTGATCTTCTAGCCATGCAAACGCGATGAGACCAATAAGAGCGAATCCTGCGATTCCAACACGGGTCGCACTCACTAACACTCCCACCCAGCGCCACGTCCGACGGTTCCGAATATAAACGGTCATTCCAAGCACCATCATTAGATGGGTTTCGGCAAGGATTACTAATGCCAATCCTAATCCGGCGACCACCCCTTGCCACCACAATGGATTTCGGAGAACAGGCGTCTCGTAAGGGCCGTTGTGGCTAATGAAGTTGAGGTGCGTCAATGCTTGGTTTACGGGCTGTGCAAGCGGAATATCCGGCACGTACGCTAAGTAAAGATGCAGATACTGCGCCAGAGCTAGTCCCAAAGCGAGACGACTTACCCACAGCGCACAAAGCGATGCCCATCCACCGCGGTGCCAAAGATCGCACCAGATTGCCCCGCGTACGCCAGCAATCGAGAATCCTGCCAGCACCAGCAAGTCACGTTGGCCGTAGACTGCAGATAGGATTCGCGTGGCATGACGTACTGAGGTGGTTATCTCTGTGTAAGTGATAAGCGTTAACGTCAACATTCCCGACCACAAGAGGGCCAGCACGTTTCCGTCATCGGTATACCGCGCCAGCGGCACAGCCAGCAGAACGGCGGCAGCGGCAAGATACAGCCACGGGCGGATCGGGAATCGAACGGCGGGCATGGCGCGCGGCTCCAAGCAACCGGATGCCTTCACTGTACCGTGGGGCGTGACAGGGCGCAGCAGCGCGCGTCCGCCGCCGAATCAACGCCGGGCCGATGGATAGGCTACGGGTGACGGGCGCCAAAGAACCTCACCCCCGGCCCCTCTCCCGAGGGAGAGGGGAGAAAACCACGCGCGGGACACGACAGCCCCTCGCCTTTGGGAGAGGGGCGGCGGAGCGCCAGCGACGCGGGGTGAGGTTCGACTCGCGCTGTATTACGGGCGGCCACGGCATGCCGTGGCCCTACGAAGCTCGCTGCTGGGCGCTTAGAGGAGGGCCGAACTGGACGCAGCGGGACGAGCCACCGAGTCGCCCCTATTCATCCCTCAACACTCGCCACTCATCACTGCCCGTGGGGGCCGGAGTCGTAGGGGTGGCCGTCCTGTACCCACGCCATCACGCCGCCTTCGAGGTTGTACAGCGTGTGTTCGGTCAGGCCGGCGTCGCGCAGGCCGAACGCCGCCATCGCGCTGCGCCCTCCGCTGCGGCACACCAGCACGATCGTCTGATGCGCGGCCAGTTCGTCGGCACGGTGCATGATCTCGTCCAGCGGCATGAGCACAGAGCCGGGGATGCGCGCCTCTTCGTATTCGTACACCTCGCGCACGTCCACCAGCACGTGCGGCGTGCCGGCTTCGCGCAGGGCGCGGTACTCGTTCACGTCCATCGGCGTGTAGGGATCGGTCGGATCAAACATGGGCTTCCCTCGGTCTTGGTTCTGATATTATCCCCGACATAACACTCCCTGACAACCGCGGCAGTTGCCGCTGGCCGTGCGCTGCGCTAGGCTTGGGACATAACCGCATCCTGCCCAAGCCCGCGAAGGATCCCCGCGATGAACGACCCGCTCTTGAACTGGCGCGCCGAGTTTCCGATCCTCGACACGTGTACCTATATGATCAGCAACAGCCTCGGTGCGATGCCGCGCGCCGTCTACGACAAGCTGCACGAGTTCGCCGATACATGGGCGACGCTGGGCGTGAGCGCGTGGGGCAAGCCGTTCGGCGGCAATCCGACGTGGTGGGAGGTCAAGGGCGCGGTGGGGGACAAGATCGCGCCGCTGATGGGTGCGCCGGCGGGCAGCGTGCTCGTCCACGAGAACGCCAGCATCGCCAATGGCATCCTGATGAGCGCGCTCGACTGGTCGGACACGCGGCGCAACAAGGTCGTCGTGTCGGACATGGATTTCCCCAGCGACGTGTACTCGACACAGCGCATGCTGCCGCCGCACATCAGCCTGCAAGTGATCCGCACCCGCGACGGCGCCACGCTGCCGATTGACGAGCTGCTCGAGGCCATCGACGAGGAGACGCGGCTCGTCAGCCTGTCGCACGTGCTGTTCCGCAGCGCGTACATCATGCCGGCGGCAGCGATCGTGGCCAAGGCGCACGCGGTCGGCGCGCAGGTGCTGCTCAACGGCTATCACAGCGTCGGGATCATCCCCGTCGACGTCACGGCGATGCACGTCGACTACTACATCGGTGGTACGCTCAAGTGGATGTGCGGCGGGCCGGGCGGCGTGTTCTTGTATGTGCGGCCCGATCTGCTAACCACGCTGCAACCGAAGATCACCGGATGGTTCGCGCATAAGAATCCGTTCGCGTTCGATATCGACCACTTCGAACTGCGTGACGACTTCTACCGCCTCGCCAACGGCACGCCCGGGATCGCCGCGCTGTACGCGATTCAGCCGGGCGTGGACGTAATCACGCAAGTCGGCGTCGAGGCGATCCGCGCCAAGTCGCTGCGGCAGACTCAACTGCTCTTCGACCTTGCCGACGCCGCCGGCTACGAGACGCGCACGCCGCGCACAGACGCTGACCGCGCCGGGACGGTGACGGTCAATCCGCCGCACGCCTACGAGGTCAGCCGCGAGATGCTGGCGCGCAAGTTCGTGGTGGACTTCCGCGCCAACGCGGGGATACGCATCGCGCCGCACTTCTACAACACCGACGACGAGGTGGTTGCGACGATCGACATCATCGGTGAGATCCTTGCCGACGGGAGCTGGCAGAAGTTCGCGCAAGGCCGCGAGTTCGTGACGTAGCTGGGAGGACGGCCGTGAACATCGCACATGCCCGGATGCACAGCCAGCGGCTGGTCACGCCTGCCTTCGAGACACCGGGCGAGGTCGTGCGCTGGATGGGTGCGATGCAGGCGCAGGACTACCATCAGGCGGTGTGGGCGATCGGTTCGCGCATGGCAAACCCGACGCTGGCCGCCGTCGAAGCGGCGATTGAAGCGGGCGACATCCTGCGCACGTGGCCGATGCGCGGCACGATCCATTTCGTCGCCGCGGAGGAGGCGCGCTGGCGCGTCGAGTTGGCCGCCGACCGGAGCATGTCGAGCAGCGCAGCCCGTCTGCGACAGCTTGAATTGACCGAGGACGACATCCACCGCTGCCGCGATATCGCCGAGAGGCGTCTCGCCGGGCGCCAGCGGATGCAGCGCGGCGACCTGCTGCTCGCGTTCGACGAAGGCGGCGTCAGCACGGCCGGCCAGCGTGGATATCACATCCTATCGCAGTTGGCGCTGCGTGCGGTGCTGTGTCTCGGTCCCAACGACGGCAAGCAGCAGACCTACGTCTTGTTGGACGACTGGACACACGGCGCGCCGTCACGCCCGCGCGACGAGTCACTGGCCGAACTGGCGCGACGGTACGCGATCAGCCACGGGCCGGCGACGGCGCACGATCTGGCGTGGTGGGCGGGGATCACGGTCACCGATGCGCGGGCGGGCTTCGAGGCCGCGCGCCCCGACGTGACCCCGCGCGAGATTGACGGCACGGTCTACTGGGTAGCGGAAGGGGCCGACGATCAGGCGGTCGACGCGGGCCACCTCGCGCTGTTGGCCGGGTACGACGAATATCTGCTCGGCTATCAGAACCGCGACGCGGTAATCGACCGCGCCAATGCGTCGGCGATCTGCCCCGGCGCCAACGGCGTGTTCTACCCGATGGTCGTCGTCGGCGGGCAGATCGTGGGGACGTGGCGGCGCACGCTCAGGAGAGACCTCGCCGTGATCGGCCGCGCCGTCTTCGCGGACGTGGTTGTTCGGGATGGCGCATTTGAGTCCGCCGCCCGGCGCTATGCCGCGTTCCACGGCCTCGAGGTCGCGTTCGAGACGTGATTCAGGCGGTGTGCGGACTCGATGGATTTGACCGGATTCAGCGGACAGTATCTATAATCACGGCGCGCTGACGCAGTATTCCCGGGGGTCACGATGGAACGCTATCCGCTGCTTGTCGACACCGACATTCATCCTGTGCCATCGTCGCAGCGGATCGGCGAGTTTCTTCCCGAGCCGTGGCGAACCCGCTTCCTCAGCGGCAGCGTCGGCCCCGGCGGGCAGGGCTATTGGAACCCCAACGGCGTCATGCGTTCGGACGCCGTGCTGGAAGATGGCACGCGGATCGAGACGCTGCCCGAGGCGCTCAGCCGCCACTTCTTCGACCCGTATGGCATCGACTACGGCATCCTCAACACCGCGTCGATGCAGATTTCGCTGTCGCCCGAACCGGATTTCTCGGCGGCGGTTGTGTCGGCGGTCAACAGCGTGTATCTCGAAGACTGGCTGCCGGCCGACCCGCGCTTCCGCCTGTCGGCGCTGATCGCGCTGGCCGACCCGGATTTGGCCGTGAAGGAGATTCACCGCGTCGGCGAGCATCCCGGCGTCGTGCAAATCCTGATGCCTAGCGCGACCCCGCTGCCGCTCGGCAACCGTTTCTTCCACCGCATCTACGCCGCCGCCGCCGAACACGGTCTGCCGGTGGCGATCCACCCCGGCGCGGAAGGGGTGGGCATGTCCGGCGCGCCGACCGTCGCCGGCTACCCGAGCAGCTACCTCGAGTGGCACACGGCGCTGGCGGCCAATTATGTCGGGCAGTTGGTCAGCCTCGTGACCGAAGGCGTGTTTGTCAAGTTCCCGACGCTCAAGTTCGTGTTGATCGAAGGCGGCGTGTGTTGGCTTCCGAGCATCTTGTGGCGGCTGGACAAGAACTGGAAGGCGCTGCGCAGCACGACTCCGTGGCTCGACCGCCTGCCCAGCGAGATCATTCAGGAACACGTGCTGCTGACGACACAACCTATCGAGGAACCGGCCGATCCCAAGCACTTCGCCGCGATAATGGAGATGTTCGACGCCGAGAAGATGCTGATGTTCTCCAGCGACTACCCGCATTGGGACGGAGACCCGCCTGACTTCACCGCCCGCTTCTTCCCCAAGCCGATGCGCCCGGCGGTGATGGGGCGCAACGCACAACGTCTGTATCGTCTGCCCGAGGTCGAGCGTGTCATCGAATCCTAGCCGCACCAAACAGCAGATCACGGTCGCCCGCGTCGGCGAGATCGCGCCCGGCCAGCGCAAGATCGTCAGAATCGACGGACGCAGCATCGGCGTGTTCAACGTCGGCGGCGTGTACCGCGCCTATCTCAACCTCTGCCCGCACGCGCTGGCGCCGGTGTGCCTCGGGCGTGTGGGCGGAACGACGCTGCCGTCAGCCCCCGGTACGTTCGAATGGGGGCGCGACGGCGAAATCCTGTCCTGTCCGTGGCATGGGTGGGAGTTCGACCTGCTGGACGGCCACTGCCTGACCGACAAGAAACGCCTGCACGCGTTCGAGCTGGCCCTCGTCGGAGACGAGATCGTCCTCACCGTGTGAGCGGCGTGCGCTCGCCGTCGGTTCTCAAATGGCGGGCAGCGTTTATAATCGGGGATGTGTATCCCCTAAACGGAGACCAACACCGATGAAAGAAGGACGCGAATACCTCGCGGCGAACGCCAAGAAGGAAGGGGTCGTCACGACCGCCAGCGGCTTGCAGTACCGTGTATTGACGCAAGGTGACGGCTCCAAGCCCGGCCCGCGCGCCGAGGTCGAAGTGCATTACGAGGGCCGTTTGATCGACGGCACCGTGTTCGACAGTTCGTATGCCCGCGGCGAGTCGATCGCGTTCTTCCTCTCGCAGGTCATCCCCGGATGGTCGGAAGGCGTGCAGTTGATGTCCGTCGGCTCGAAGTACGAGCTGACCATCCCCTTCGAACTCGCCTACGGGCCGAAGGGGATCCCCGGCGTCATCCCGCCGCATTCCACGCTGATTTTCGACGTCGAACTGCTCAAGATTTACTAGTCTTGCGCGTGGGGCGCTGCCCCACACCCCGGCAGGAGTGCAAACTCCTGCACCTCCTTACTCGCGGATTTGAGCCGCGCGCGGCTCAAATCCGCAGATAAGGGAGTCCAGAGGGCGCAAGCCCTTTGGAGAAGGTGCGGAGGCGAAGCCTCTGCGTCTTTCTCACGCTTTTTCGCGCAGGACGAACACGCCCCAGCCGAACAGAGGCCTCTGATATTCCAGATACGACCGTTTGTCGCGGGCGATCCAGTCGCGCAGCGCGGCGGCGTCCGGATCGTCCGGGTTGGCGCGTAGCCACGTGTCGACAGTCATCCATTTAGCGGCGGAATAGCGATCCCAACTGTCGCCATCGGCCAGCACCATCTCGACCAGCTCGAAGCCGGTCGATTCGATCCGGTCGAGCGTGCCGAGCAAGGTTACGTAGTCGTCCGGACCAACACCGACGCCTTCGACCGCCTCGGGCGATGGCGGGCTGATCCAGTAGGGCTCGCCGACGAGCACCAGGCCGCCGGGCTTGAGCGCGCCGCGCATCAGGTTGATCGTGCCGACCAGACCGTCGCCGATCCACGTCGCGCCGACGCAGCTGACGATGTCGAACGCGTGCGGTTCGGCGGCGTACTGGGCGGCGTCACCTTCGACTAGCGTGATGCGACTGGCGACACCCATCTCTTCAGCGCGTGCGGCCGCTGCCGTGAGGAATATCGCGCTGATGTCGACGCCGACGCCGCCGATCCCCCAGCGGTGCGACCACTGGCACAGCATTTCGGCTTTGCCACAGCATAAGTCGAGCTGGCGCATCTCCGGCGCCAGACGGCAGATCTCACCCAACACCATCAGCTTATCGTGGGTGAACGGGTTAAGGATGCGGTGGTCGCCCTCCGCGATTTCGTGAAATCTCAATGACATGGTGCAGTGTCCTGTTTGGCGTAGGGTTGCGAACCGAGGCCGCGCCCGCGCAAACGGCCGGCCTCGGTTCGGAATGGATTCAGCGTGGCGTTGATCACTGCCGCCTCAGCGCGCGTCGATCCACAGCTCGCGCACGAGCGCATGCGGATCGCGATCGTCGCCGCACGCGCCGAAGTACTGCGTGAGGCGTTCCAGATCGCGCTCCAGGTAGCTGCGCGCGTTCGGGTTGCCGTCGACCTCAACGACCTGCGGCAGATCGATCACGATCGGCTGATCGTCCCAGTACAGCACGTTGTAGGCCGACAGGTCGCCATGCACCATGCCGTGACGCAGCATGATCTGCACGGTTTCGAGCACGGTGTCAAAGGCGGCGCGGGCCTGCTTAGCCGTCAGGCGGACTTCGGCCAGTGTCGGCGCGGCGAGGGCGTCGTCTCCGCAGTAATCCATGAGGATTGCATTGGACGCGATAGCGATCGGGCGCGGCACAGCGGCGCCGGCTTCGTGCAGCGTTTGCAGCGCGCCGTACTCGTGCATCAGCCACGAGCCGTGCGCGACCGCCTTACCGAAGTCGGATTTCTTCTTCAGCGCGCGGGTGATGCGATTGTTGCTCTGCTTGATGACGTGCCCGTCGCTGTTGAGCGTCGAGCGTCCCTCGCGGTAGGCGCTGTCGTTCTTCATCGTGCGGAACATGGCGGGCCGGTAGACTTTCGCGGCCAACAGATCGGCGCCGGCGTTCGGGCTGCCCGCGACGCGGTAGACGTTGGCTTCCTTGCCGCCTTTGACGCGGGCGAGTACGTCGGTCATCAGGCCCATGTCGTAGAACGGGCGCAGGCTGTCGAGCAGCCACCCGCCTTCGAACAGGCCGGGGCGGTAGGTGGTGTTGAACCCGCCTTCTAGCCCTTCAACGGCAGCGACGCTGTCCAACTGCTGCGCTTGGGACTTCTTCGGTTTGTGGTTGGCTTTGGCCTTGCGGCGGGTGCGTTCGGTGAACGCGGCTTCGTAGTCGGCGTAGCGATCCATTTCCAGATCGATATCGTCGTAGTGCTCAGACGTAGAACGAGACAAGGCTCGGATTCCTTCGCGTGATTGTGTGATGTGGGTGTTTGCGGGGCTGCCGAAAATACAGCGAGCAGCAGGCGATGCACAACGGTTTCGCCGTCACGTTGACCGCGACGGGCGACGCTGTGCGCCGTGCACGCCATGACCGGGGCTAGTCGGTCAGCACACCCCTTGCGCGAAGGAATTTGCGCAGGACTTGCGGGGAGGTTGGGGGACTACTTCTTCGGTTCAGGCGCGCCGATGCAAATGACGACCTCAGTGGCCGTGGCCGTGACCTCAATCATACGATGCGCCTCCTTGATCAAATCAAACCGGGTGTACAGATGTTGTACGTGAAAAGGATGCACTCAGTTGCGCAACCTGTCAAGCACCCCAAATTGGGGGCTCGCGACACATGAGCGAAACATAAGCGATGCACTAGACATTGCCGCAAATCCGATGATCGACATGCCTACGCTGAACGCGCGCCGTGTTCCCGCAGATTAGGGCTGCGCCTAGGGGACTAGCGCAAAATTGCCCTTTGGTATATTTTGATCAGTAGGTCAAACAACGACACGAGTATCGAAAGTCCCGACGCGTTATGCTGCGAGTACGCATCGTCGCGGTTGTGCTCGCCGTGAGCGTAGCCCTTATGGGCTGCCAGTCAGACACTTCAGCACCGCCGTCAACCCCCACACCCACCATGACGCCTCAGGCCGCGCCGCCGGTCGATTATGCGTTCGACGGTCACGTCGGCTTCAGCCGCGCCGGACTCAATATCCGTTTGCGCAAGCCACGCGACTGGGAAGCTTTTACGACCGACGGCGGTATTGTAGTCGCCGAGAAGTTCGGCACGGTCGCCGATCAGGGGCAGCTTGCCGGCCTGATGACCTACGTCTTTCTCACGCCGCTGGACGAATTCCCGTTCGGCATCAGCGACGACGAGGACGGAAGCCGTGCCGTGGAAGTGCTGTCCAAGATTGTCGCGGATGGCAGTTACGTCGGCGGGGCGGACGTTTCGGCGGTGGAAGGGTTCACGTGGTCGGGCCATGACGCGGCCTATTACCTGCTGACCGACCGCCAGACCGGATTGCGCACGCTCGTGATTGGCGTGGCGCTGATGCCGCAAAACGTCTTGCTGACGGCGACCCTCAGCGCCCCTGCGGAAATGGAGCCCAGTATTCGCATGGCACTGCCGTCGCTGCTGGGCGGCTTGATGATCAATTCGACGCGGCTCAGCCCCGACGATCTAGTGACTCTGCCTGCGGAGCTGGCGTTTCCCGCCCCTAGCCGGTCGTTTGACACGCACGTAGGGCAGCGCCCCAATTCTACGCCGTCTACTGCGGCGTTTTGAGCGACGCGGCCAGCGCCCGTTCGGCGTTGCGCCGGCGATAACCTGCGGGCGGCTTGGGCTGACGGCGTCGTAACGCATCGACGACATCGCGCAGAACGTCGTCGACCGGCGTATAGGTCATCCCGAGTTCGGTCTTGCTGCGCACGTTGTCGAGTTCCGACATCCACACGTCGCTGAACGGCGAGCAGTCCGGCAGGAACCCGTTGGCGACCAGAATACTGCGTGGCACCGTCACGATGTTCGGCGTCACGTTCAGGGTGCTCGCCAGCCGATGCAGAAGATCGGTGAGGGTTAGGGTCTCATCCGGGCTGATGTTGAAGGCGCGCCCGAACCCGCCGTCGTGGCCCAACAGGCGCATGATTGCGCGTACGACGTCGAGCGCGTACACGTTACGCACGGGATAGTCGGGCTGATCGGCGATCAGCACCGGGCCGCCGTCGCGCAAACGAAGCACGTAGTTGTAGAGCCTCAGATACTGGTCGCGCGCGCTGATGACCATCGGCAGGCGCAGGGTGGTGGCCGGGAAGCCGGTACGAGCGTGGGCCTCCATCAGCACGTCTTCGCATTGGCGCTTGTCGAAGCCGTACAGCCATTCTTCGTAATCGTACGTGCCGAGCGCGGGTGCTGTCATCACCGGCCCGTCGTAATCCTCTTCGGCAAATGGCCTTGTCAGCCCGTCACGCACCAAGTACACCTGCCCGGTCGACAGCGCGATGTAGCGGCCCGTGCTGCCGTTGAGCAACTGCGAGATGACCTCGGCTTCGGGGCGGCGGAACAGAACGGTATCCACAACGACATCGAAGGTGCGCCCGGTCAGTGCACGGCGAAGCTGAACCGCTTCGGTACGGTCGACGCGCAGGCGGGGCAGCGTCTCGGGCAGCGTGTCCGGCGATACGCCGCGGTTGAGCAAGGTGACCCGGTGGCCGGCCTCGAGCAGTGCTTCCGTCAGGTAATGGCCGATCTGCCGGGTGCCGCCGATGATGAGGATGTTCATGCGAAGTGCCGTCCTAATGATTTGATCAAGGCGCGCATCGCCCGAGGCACGGCACACACCGTCCCGCAGCAGCGCGATCTACGCCTGCGTCTGTGAGAATCCCGCATCCCCCGAGGGCGGTAGACGACCCGCCCGCTGACGTGCCGCACGGGGCCGCAGCACGTCACTTGTCGTGCATTGCTAACCTTAAGAGTATACCGTGGACCACGTGCGGGGGCATAGACAGTGCTGTATAATGATGATAGTATCTCCCACAGCGGGGCGTAGCGCAGTTGGCAGCGCGCACGCTTTGGGAGCGTGAGGTCGCCGGTTCAAATCCGGCCGCCCCGACATGCGGGCATGGTGTAGTGGTAACACAAAACCCTTCCAAGGTTTTGTCACGGGTTCGAGTCCCGTTGCCCGCTCTCACCACGGGTCCATAGCTCAACGGCAGAGCGCCGGGCTCATAACCTGTTGGTTGCAGGTTCGAATCCTGCTGGACCCACACACGAAAACACCCCGAGGCGATGTGCGTCGGGGTGTTTGATTCTCTGTGTGCGTTCCCGCCTGTCGAGTCGGTCGTGGGGGTTGACGCTTACTGCTGCACCAGCATGGCCTCTTCGATCTTGGCCGTATCCACGACGTTGGTGCCGATGGGCTGCCACACCTTGTCGAAGTGGGAGACGATGTGGCGCGCCGCAAAGAAGCCGGCGACCTTGGCCGTCTCCGTCCCGACATTGCGCACCCCGTGGGGAGCCATCGCCGGGACGAGGGCGAAGCTCGGCCCTTCGACGATACCTGTTTCGTCACCCACGCTCACTTCGAGGCGCCCCTGCACGATGAACAGCAGCTCCTCGGCGCTGTCCGTATGCCGGACCAATTCGTTGCCCGGCTCCACTTCGAAATAGACCAGCGAACTCGCCTCGTTCTCCGGTCCCCGGCCCAACAGCGGGAAGACGAAACGCAGGGTCTGGTGCGGCGCACCCTCAACCCACGGCTCCTCAAACGACACTTCACTCAGATGTACGGCCAACATGGTGACTCCTCCTTGGTATGCGAGGCTAGACAGGGTTAAGCCGGGGCATTCGCCTCGCTGCAGATGGGCGCATCAAAGCGCACGCATCCTGCTTTATGCCCGGTTGCGAGTTATTTTTCGCCTCGAAAGAACGAAAGAGGAGCGATTTAGTAGGGTTTAGGTGTCAAGCAGAGCGATCAGCGCTTGCGCCGTGTGCTGTACAGCGGCATCGAAGTCCAGCCCACTTCTGAGCCGCAGCGCGCGATACGTGAGCGGATTCAGCAGTGCCCGCGCGAACATACGCAGCGTGTCGGAGCCTGTAATGTGCAGCGCATCGACCATCTGGCCGACGAAGTCCTCATAGTCGGCGTTTACCTTGGCCAGCACCGGAGACTCGGCTTCCAACCGGTAGCCGGTCCACGAGACCCCAAAGGTCTTTTCATGCATGCGGAACACCTCAGTGACGAGCTGCGTGATCCGCTGAGCGCGGTCAGGGATATCGGCCAACGTGTCCGGCGAAGGAAAGTCCAGCGTAGTCATGACATGCTCCGTGCAGGCCGCGAACAGATGCTCACGTGTCGGGAAATGCTTGTTGACGGTCGGCAGCGACACGCCGGCCTCTTCCGCCACAGCCGGAAGCGTCGTGATTCCCTGACTGTGCATCGTGATGGCTGCGTTGATGATGGCCTGGCGGGTGCGCTCTGCGCTCTCCTCCCGGCGGCGGGACGTATAGGTTCGTTTCATATCGACATGCTCCATGTATTGAATATATGTATACACTATTCAATATGTTGTGTCAATACCCCAATTTTGCCGGACCGCTGCGCCATTCGACAAAAAACACCCCGAGGCAGTGCGCCTCAGGGTGTATGAGAAGTTTTTCTTGGGGCGCTGCCCCAAACCCCGGTAGGAGTTAGCACTCCTGCACCTCGTTTTCGCGATTCGATGCCGCATGCGGCATCGAATCGTAGAAACGGGAGTCCAGAGGGCGCAAGCCCTTTGGTGGAAGTGTGGAAGCGAAGCCTCGACTACTGAGTGAGCTGGTTGAGCTTGTCGCGGGCGGCGGTGAAGTTCGGATTAAAGTTGACCGCTTCGCGCAGGTTGTTGATGGCACGGTCGCGCTCGCCGAGCGCCTCGCGGGCCAGCGCCGCGTAATAGTACGTCTCCTCGACGTACTGGCCGCCGCCGTCGTTGAGGTTGTTGCGGGCCAGATCGATCATGTCCTGATAGCGGCCCTGCGCATAGTACGCCTCGAACGGCCCGAATTGATACCACAGCATGCGCCACGGCAGGCCGATCCGCCGCGCTTCGTCGTACGCGATCACTGCGCGATCCATGATGCCGAGGCGGACGAAATTGGTGCCCATGTTGAACCACGCGAACGCGTTGGCACGGTCGGCGGTGGCCTCGGCGGTGGCGATTTGCAGCGCGTTCAGCGCGTTGGTCTGCGGGTCGGCATCGGTGCCGAGCAGATCGAGCAGCGCTGGCTCTGCGCCGCTTTCGTACAGCACGATGTAGGTGTAGTTGAAGTGCTGCCAGAAGCGCCGGACGTGGTCGTAGCTGTAGCGCAGGTTCGGCCCGAGGTAGCTGTCCTGCGTGATGAATTCGGCCGAGGCATCGTCGTAGCCGCTGACGAGCAGATAGTGGCCCATCCAGCCCAACCGGTCCGGTTCAGGGTCGTAGCCGGCCTCGATGATGACCGGATAGTTGTTGGAGATCAGCAGCTTGAGCATGTCGAGCGTGCCGCCGACGCGCTCCAATGCGTAGACCGGGATTTCCGGCACCTGCGAATTGACGAACTGCACCATCTGCGACGGACTGACGTTCTTGTCCTCGCGGTTGGGCTTGAGCCAACTGGCGGCGCGCCCCTGCTTATCGGCATAGCCGAAGTAGGTCAGCGCATTGGTGAGGGTCGCCGGGCCACAGTTGTTCCAGCCCTGATACTCGAACGACATACCCGACAGCGAGTAGCTGGACGGCAGAGCGGCGATTTGCTGGCCCATTTCCGGGCGCCGGCGCGGGATCGCTTTCCTGCGCGCTGCTTGCGAAGGTCGCGATCAGCAGCAGCCCAAACAGGACTGCGCGAACGATCAGTTTCATGGAGACACACCTCGACTCAACGGCGTACCAAGAGTATACCGTCAGTCCGTGTTGTCAATCCCGCCGCCGGGGGGACGGTCCAATGATGATTGCCCGACGCGCGCTATCCGGCCAGCATATAGCGGGCGATCAAGTATGCCGTATGCACGACGGCATCCGTGTGCGTGCGCTCGTAGCTGTGCGAGGCGTACACGCCGGGGCCGATCAGCCCGACGCGCGCGCTGCCACCCGCCCGCCAGTACGCCGTCCCGTCCGACGCGTAGTATGGGAAGTAGTCGGGTTTGAGGGGAATATCGTGCGCCGATGCCAGCCCGCGCAGCTTTTCGAGCATATCAAAGTGGTACGGCCCGCCGCCGTCGGCGGTACACAGCGACACGCTGAATTCGTCGCCGTTGTGACCGTCGCCGACGACGCCCATATCGACCGACAACAGCTCGTCCAGCTCGGCCGGCCAATCTGCCGAACCGCCGTGCCCGACCTCTTCGTAGTTGGAGATCAGCGCCAGAATCGTGCGTTTCGGCTTCATTCCCGCCCGGTCAAGCGCGGACAGCGCGCCGTAGATGGCCGCGACGCTCGCCTTGTCGTCCAAGAAGCGCGACTTGATGAACCCGCTGGCCGTCACTTCGACGCGGGGATCGAGGAAGATGAAGTCACCCACATGAATACCGAGGGCATCGACGTCCGCCTTGCTCGACACACGCTCGTCGATGCGCACTTCCATCGTGCGGTCGGTCCGTTCGGTCGTACCGGCGTCTCGGTTGACGTGCGTGCTGGTATTGACTAACGCAAATGTGCCGCGGTAGCGCCGATCGTCGGCGGTGCGGATGGTGACGTTCTCGCTCTCGGCGCCGTTGAGCAGCAGCCCGCCGATGCGATGAACGGCGAGCCGGCCGTTCGACTTGATCTCGCGCACCATCAGGCCGAGCGTGTCGGCATGCGCCGTGATCCCGACCGGGGGAAGGGCCGCGTCTTCACCGGGGACACGCAGCATCAGCGCGCCCTTGCGGGTGAAGGATGCCTCCACCCCGGCAAGTGCGGCGAATCGTTCGCGGCAAAACGTCATCGCCTCGCGGTGATACCCGGTCGGGCTCGGCGTGTTCAGCAGATCGACGAGGAAAGCGACGAGGCCGGAGGGATCGACGGCGAGCGACATGGGGCGCTAGTCCTCGGACAGGCGGCCGGCTGTCAGTGTTGCTTTGAATTCCGCAAGCCCGTCCCAATCGCCCTTCGCCGCAAAGGCGGCCTGCTTCGGCCACGACGGGATCGTCGGGTGACGCCGATAGTTGGCGGCAAGCAGTTTTTCGAGGATCGCGTCTGGCTCGGCCGCGGCGATGTCTGCGAACGAGGCGAAGCCGACGGCACGCAGTGCCTTGTCGTAATACGGCCCGATGCCTTCAAGCACGGTGAAGTCTACGGCCTCTGCGACCTCGGCCGGTTCGGGCCGGGGTACGGGCGGAGCTTTCGGCTCGGGCACCGGGGCAGCGGGAGGTTCGGCCTTCACCGCAGGTTCCGCTTCGGTTTCAGGCTCGGGGGCGGGCGCTGGTTCTGGCTCAGGTTCCGGCACCGGCGCAGGCTCGGGAACAGGCACCGGGGCGGGTTCGGGTTCCGGCACCGGAGCAGGTTCGACGACCTGTGCCGGCGCAGGCACAGCGACGGGCGTCGACTGCGCCGCAGACATCGGCAGCGCAACCGAACTAGACGGCATCGGAAGCGCCTCGTCTTCGTCCTCGTCGGTACCTTCGGCCACTTGGGCGGCGTGCGCCTCACGCCAGTTCCACAGTATCAGCGCCGCCGCCACGACGAACAGCGCCAACATGATCCATCCCGAGGCGTCCGGCATGCCGTCGCGGTTCACCATGAGATTCACGCCAATGACGACGCCGGCGGTCGCCAGAATTGCGGCCAGCAGTGTGCGCGTCGATCGATCGTTTAATGACATTGGTCCCTCCTCGGAAACGGAGCGGTGTTACGACCTTCCATTGTGCCGCACCGACAAGGGATGCGTCAAAGACTCGCGTATAATTTGATGGATAGGCGCACTTCGAGGAGCATCCCGTGACACATCTGATTGCGATTGTTGTGGCCGTTCTCGCTATCGCTTTTCCCGCCGCGACGGCCGAGCCCGCAGACGGCATCTTCCAACTGGCGCAGTATATGCCCGCCGATGCCGATGTCTTTGTCGCTTTCCGTGCCGATGACGCCTATCTCGACACGCTGGACTCGGTGCTAGCCGGGGCTAACACGCTTGCGGCGGATCTCGGCTCGCCCGGCGTCAACCTCAATGCACGCGCCATGATCGCCAATGCACTGCAGGTCGAGCGGTCAAACCTTGATGCTTTCTTGGCGTGGGCCGGCGACGCAATCGGGATCGCTGCAGTGGCTGAGGGCGATGGCACGCCGATCTGGCTGGCCGCGATCCCGCACGCCAACCGGCAGGCCGCCGATGTCTTCTTGCGTACGCAAGGGTTTGTGGATGGCGGCACTTACGGGACCTATTCCGCATACGGGAGGGATGGCATCTCGCAGGTCGTCCTGCTCGAGGACACGGTTGCCTTCGTCATCCCGGGGCCGGAGTTCGCGCCAGATGTCGCGTCCGGGGAGTATGGACGCCTCTCCAACGATCCCGGATATGTGGCGGCCGTGCGCGCGCTGCCGGTAGAATCCTACAACGCCGCCGCATATCTCAGCCGAACATTTGCCGCCGCACAGCTCGGGCTGTCGATGGATACACAGAACGGCGTGATCGTCGGCCTCACGCTGGCCGATGCGGGCGGTATCGCGCTGATCGCCGACGTCGTCCAGATGCCGGGTTCTACGCCGGTGACACAACCGTTGTCCATCAATCCAGAGTTTCGCCGGTTTGTGCCGGCCGACGCGACCGCGGTGGTTCACGGCGCCGAGCTTGGCGGCTTGATCAACACCGCGATCGACGCGCTGGAGGCCAACGGGATCCCAAACATGCGCGCCAATACCCAAGCCTTGTTGCGCGGCGCCGGCATTGACCTGACTGCAATGCTCAACTGGATGAAGGGCGATTTCGCGCTGTTCGCGCGTATCGACTTGCAAGGACTGTACCGCTACGCCGTCGGGACGACGAGCGACCCGGAAACGCTGCAAGACTTGTTCGATATCGGGTTGGTGGTCGAAGCGGTCAATCCTGCCGGGGCGGCAGAGACGGCCCGTGGACTCGCCAGCGTGCTGCGTGCGCTCGGGGCGACAGAGCGCGCAGACGTCACAACTGAGACGGTCGGCGGCGTTGAACTGACGGTGCTGCGAATCGATACGCTGGAAGCCTTTGCGGTACGCGTGCCGCTGGCGATTGCGGTCGGCGCCAATGACGAGGTGTTCGTCTTGGGGACGTACAACGCAGTGACCTCCATCCTGAGCGGAGAACCGGGGATCGACAGTGCTGCCTCGTACGGCGACAGTACCGCGCTTTGGCTGGATCAGCCGACGTCGGTGTGGTTCGTCGACAGTGATGTGTTGGCTGGCGCGGTGGGCGCTTTGGTGGCGCTTGGGCCTGCGGTCGAACCGGCGTATCTGGATATCATCGCTGTGCTGGACGAAAACGCCCCGCCGCCAGAGCCAATTTTGCCGGCCCCTGCCGCAATCGACGGCATCATCAGCAATCTGGGCGAGTTCGCGCGTTATGCCACGATCACGACTAACGTTGACGATGACGGGGTGCAGCGACTGCGCGCAGCGATCACGCTGGGGGCGTCATCCCGCTGACGCCGGCGGTTCGTCGGTCGGCAGCAGCGGGGCTGGCGGTTCGGTTTCGGCAGGCGGTTCCGGATGAAACGGCGTGCTGCCCGTGCCGAGCAGATACCCGAGCCAACGCGTCTCCTCGCTGCTCTCGAGCAAAAGCTGTACGAGCATCGTCATCGGAATGGCGATGATCGCGCCCAGCGCGCCGAACACCCACGTCCACAGGATCAGCGAGACGAAGCTGACGGCCGGGGCGATGTCGAGGTCCTGCTCGATAAAGCGCGGTTTGACGATGTTCTCGAAGAACCCGTTGATCAGTACGAAACCGACCACGACGATCAGTGCCTGCGGAATGCCGAGTTCGATCAGCGCGAGTAAAGCAGGCGGGATCACCGAGAGCAGAAAGCCGATATTCGGCACGAAGTTGAGCAGGAACGACAGCACGCCCCACAGCAGCGCGAAGTCGACGCCGATCAGCAGCAGCAGCGGCACGTTGACGGCGGCGGTCAAGAACCCGACGTAGGCCGTGATGACCATGAAGCGCCGGACGTCCTGCCCGAAGCGCGTGATCCGGCGTACGATGGCTGCTTCTTCGCCGGCGAGCTGCGACAGCATACGCGGCAGTGTGCGGGCATAGGTCAGGAAGAACACGCCGGCTAAGAGGATCACGCCCCAATTGGCGATGCCGGACAGCAGGCTTTGGGCGAAGCCGCCGGCGGCTGTCAGCAGGCGCGACGGCGAGAGGTCGGCCTCTTCGACGACGGCTTGCAGGTCTATCCCGAAGCCGGACAGCGTCGAATCAAGCGAGTCGCGCAGTTCGGTCAGGCGCTCTTGATAGCCCGGCAGCGCGCCGGTGAACCCGCGCAGCGACAGCGCGATGATCCCGACCAGCAGCAGCAGAATGAGCACGAACAGCCCGAGCGTGACGATCAGCGCGAGCCAACCGGGCAGACCGCGCTTCATCAGCCAATTGAGCACGGGACTGATAATGATCGCCAGCACCACCGCCATCAACATTGGCGCGATGATGTTGCTGGCTGTTCGCAGACCGAGGATGATCACGACGGCGGCCGCGACCGCGATCAGCCCGTACGTAACACGCGGAATGTTGACCTCGGATGACATGACCGTGCTCCCCCGCAGCAATCCTCATGGCAAACAGTGTAGCACGGGGCGGGGTTTCCGGGAGAACGGCGGCACCGTGCTCTAATGCGGCATGTCACATGCGGCGAGCCTGTGATAGGGTGCAGAGGACGACATGATCGGAGATTGAGAAAGCGTACGCCGTGGGATGGATAGCGGGGTTGATCACAGTCATAGGCGTCTTGATGGGTACAGCGGGCGCAGCGCAGACGCTCGTCGATGGACCGCCAACGTGTGAGATGCGCGCGTGGAGCGGCACCATCGACGGGCTGCCTGACCCGCCGTACACGAAGCGATTCCGTACTGGCGACGGGTTTGCGCTCCTCGGCGTAGTGCGCGATGCGGAAACGTGTGAGCCGATCGTTGATGCGGCTGTCATGTTCGATATGACGAATGCCGACGGCGAGTACGACGGCGTCCATCGCGGCACCGTGTACACGAATGCTTTCGGTCTGTTCGCGGTGCTGTCTGGCCGTCCCGGGGCATACGGCGGCGGCGCGCCGCATATCCACCTATTCGTCGGCGCCGATGGCTACACCCCCATCACGGCAGGGCATAACCTGCTTACCGACAACGACACCGGCCACGTCGAACTTGTGCTGCACCGCAGCAGTCCTCACTGCGAACAGTGCAGCACGGAGGAGGCCGGCGAGAATTGACGGGCTACAGGCTCTTGCCGTCCTGCCCGATCTTGCGCCACGAGCGCCCACCATCGCGCGACAAGAGCACGTCCAGATCGGAGGTCGTAACGGCGATTTCAGCTGCGGTGGGGCTCACCGCCGCAAACAGGATCGCCTGCTCGGCATCGACGGCCGGGGCGGTGGGCAGTGGGGCAACCTCACCGCTCGTACGCGTGAACACGAAGACAGAGTCCAACCCGAACAGCATGCGTTCTCCGTCTGGGTCGAACACGGCAAACGTGACGAGGTCCTCGCCGCCAATGCGCGTGAACGACTGCCCGAAATCGTCGGAGAGGTACAGCCCGCCGAGCGTTGCCGCGGCGACGATGCCGGGTTCGCGCGGGTGTACAGCCAATTGAAGCGGAGCGGCGGTCAGTCCACGCGCGGCGCTCTGCTCCCATGACGTTCCGCCGTCGAGGCTGTAGTACAGCCCGGTCGACAGGGTCGAATTGGGCGTGGCGTTCAGCACGTACACGGTCTCGCCGTAGTACGCGGCGCCCATGACATGAAAGTCGGTCTCGCCGCTGAACGCGACGGTCTGGATCGTGGCGCCGTGGTCGTCGCTGCGCAGCAGGCCGACCGGATTGGGCAGGTTCGACCCCGGCGACGGGTGTCCGCTGGTGAAGAATCCATCCTGCGTGCCGGAGTAGCCCATGTAGTCGTTGACGGGCAGGTCGGGTTTCGACCAGCGTCCGTCCGCATAGGCCACGAGGCCGTAGTGGGTTGCGACGCGAATCTGCGTACCGTCACCCGTGAAGCTGATGCCGTGGATGTCGGGAAACTCGACTGTTTCGCGCGGGGCGCCGCCCGAGCTGAGGAATACGACTGCGGTGACGATGGCCGCGGCGAAAACCGCGATGCCGATCAATAACGTGCGCCGGTCTGCCGCGTCCTTCTTCTGAACGGCGCGTTGTTTTGTGCGTGCTGTGTCGCTCATTGTCTCCTGCCTGACCTGTGCGAACGGACGGAATACAGGCCATCATAGCGTGCGGTACGGCTGGCGGAATGGGCGATTTGGCGGGGTTTTGCCGATGTATTCGGTCGAATCGACGCGGACCTACCCCCGCCGCGCCATCTCGTGATACCGTAGAGCGCGTCCATCCAATTACATTGCGCGTACGCGCCGGAAATTCGCCGTGCTCAACCGCCAAACCGAGGGTCTACTGCTGATCGGCGTGGCCGCTGTCGGTTACGCCATCATGCCGATCTTGACCAAGTTCGTGTACGTCGATCCGGCGATGCAGCCGATGGACGTGCTGACGTGGCGCTTCCTATTCGCGACGCCGCTGGTGTGGTTTGCCCTGCGCGCCCTGCGCACGCCATCGCCCGCCGAGCCGACCCCGCGCGGAACCATGCTGCTGCTCGGCCTGATCTTCTCCGGCGTGGCGGCGTGCGCCTTCTTCGCGCTCGACCGCATCCCCGCCAGCCTGTACACCGTGCTGCTGTACACCTATCCGGCCGTGGTCGCGCTGATTTCGATTCTCACTGGCGAGCGGCTTTCGACGCGGGCGTGGATCGCGCTCGGGCTTACGCTGATCGGCGTGGTGCTCACCGTGCCGCTGGACGACATCGGCAGCGCGGCGTTCGACACCTTCGGCCTCGGGCTGGCCTTCTTCAACGGCGTGCTGTACGCGATCTATCTGGTGATCAGCGGGCGGGCACTGCGTGGAAAAACGGCGGTGGCCCATGCCAGCGCGTGGGTGATCACCGGGGCGCTGCTACCGATGCTGGTGCTCGTGCCGTTCAGCGGGCTGAACCTGCCGAGCGTCCCCGGCGCGTGGGCCGGCCTGATCGCGATTGCGATCTTCTCGACGGTGATGCCGCTGTTTGCGATGTTGGGCGGGACGGCGCGGTTGGGGGCGGCGCGCGCGTCGATCCTCAGCACATTCGAGCCAGTGATGACGGTGGTGCTGGCGGTGCTGCTGCTGCCGGACACCGAACGCCTGACGCTGCTTCAGGTTGCCGGCGGCGCGCTGATCCTGTTCAGCGTGATCCTGCTGCAACTGCCGGCGATCCGCCGCGCCCGCGCCGTCCCCGCGGCGGGAGATTGAGTGGGAGAGGGCGCTAGAACGGCCAAAAGCGGGCAAATTCGGCGACAAAGTCGATCGCGCCAATGAATACGAACGCCATCCCCGCAATGGCGTGAGCGACCCACGGTGTGACCACACTGGTCGTCCGTTGAAACGCGATCCCGTACACAAACCCCGCCAAGAACGTACCGAGCAGTCCCTGTACCGTATCAAGAGGGACGGCGACTGTATTCAATGGTGCAACGTAGTGCCAGACTGTGAACAATCCGGTCGCAAGCAGTAACGCCGGCCACGCGCCGATTGTCTGTATCAGCCGCGTTTGCAGCCACGCGCGGAAGAAGAACTCCTGAAACGGGCTGGCGACCCCAAACCAGATGACGGCACCGACGATCATCTGCAGTGGCAGATCGGACGGAATGGCGATTCGGCCGATCAGCGCGATTCCAAGTCCGGCGGTGAAGACACCGGCGATCAGCGACCAGCGGATGACCGCACCCATATTGATGAGTGTGAAGCCTGTCTCGCGCCACCGTTGTGTCCGCCATGCCCATAGCAGCGGGATGCCCAATCCAGCCGCGACCATCAGCGGTATCCCGACGGCCATCGAGGCGCGTCCGAGGGCTGAGCATACGAAGAAGACCGCGAGCAGCAGCGCGGTGCTGCGCTGTCCAGTCATGAGTGACCGTTACCCCGCGCCCTCAGGCGCCGGCTCGCGCCAGCGGCGCAGCGCGTAGCTCCAGCCCAGCAGCGGCAGCACCGAGATCGCCGCGGTGCCCACGCCGATCCAGCCGAGGTTTTCCGGCCCCAGCGCATCGATCAGCGCGCCGTGGACGAGCGTCGCGAATACCGTCGCGGCGTAGAACAGCATGATGTCGATGGCGAACACGCGCCCGCGGTAGCGATCCGGCGTCGTGCGCTGCAAGAGGACCGAGCTGTACGTCCAGTTGATCGAGCCGCCCACCGCGCGCATGGCGAGGCCGACGCACACGATCACCAGCACCGATGCCTGCCCGATCACCAGCCAGCCAAGCCCCTGCGCGATGAATCCGATCCAGATCCAACGCCGCAGCGACGGGCCGGAGCCGTTGTGAATCGCGTTGGCGACCAGCGGGCCGAGCACCGCCCCCACACCGAACGCGCTGTAGAAGAGGCCGAGCGACAGCTCGCCGCGGGTGCCCATCACGAACACCTGGGTCGCCAATGCCGCCATGATCGCGTCGACGTTGCCGAGGCTGCCGCCGAATTTGACGAACAGCGTCGCCAGCGTCGGCTTATGACTGCGGATGTAACGCAGGCCGTCGCGCACGCTGGCCTCGCGCCGGCGCTGGGCTGCGTCGACCGTCGGATCGACCGGCGTGGGCACGTAGCCGCGTACCCCGGCGATCAACAGCCCAGCGGCGAAGAACGTGAGCGCGTCGACGATCAGCGCGGTGGCCGACCCGAATGCGGCCGCAACCACCCCGCCCAACGCGCCGCCCGCGGCCAGCGCTGCCGACCACGTCGCGTTGCTGAGGGTGTTGGCGGTCACCAGCTCGGTCGGCTTGACCACCGACGCGATTAGCGCCGACAGCCCCGGCGGATACACGGTCGATAGGGTCGACTGCGCCACCACGCCAACGTAGATCAACCACACCAGCGACGGATCAAGCAGCGGCAGCAGGTAGACAAAGCCGATGATCGAACGCAGCCAATTGCTCCACACCAGCATGCGCTGGCGGTTGAAGCGATCGAGGAGCGATCCGGCCTGCGGCGATAGGATCAGCGGCGGCAGGAAACGCGCGACAATCAGGGTACTGATGGCGAATCCGGCACGGCCCGGCATCAGGCTGATCACCAGCGCGCCGAGCACGACCTGATTGAACCAATCGCCGACGAGGTTTGTGATCTCGGAGAACCAGATCAACCGCATGTCGCGGTTGCCACGCAGCAGTTCGACGTATTGGCGCATCGGGGTTATCGTGCCAGCAGGGCGGCGGATTTCATAATCATCAGGTTGCAGCACGCTTGCACGTCGTAGCTGACGTCAAGCTGTTCGGTCGCCAAGTCGTAGCCGCCGCTGACGACCACGCGCGGCGCTTCGCCGTGGACATCGCACACCACGCCGTCGAGACGGCTGTGAATGTGCGTCTCGATCTGCCTCCGCGTCGACTCCAGCAGCATGTCGATTTCAAGCGGATCGAGCCATGCGCCGTCCTCCGGCGACTTGCCCGTGACCGCCAGTTTGAAGATGATATCTACCATGTTGGACGATTACGCTTTCTGTCTGATCCTGCCCGAACGCCTCGAAACAACCGGCAGGGCGTAGTTCAGCACGCTCACGATGTCGTCGAAGACGGCGTCGGGGTGTTGGGCCGCGTCGACGCGCGCCCAGCGGTCGCCAGCGCTCCGGCCAATCGTGGCATAGCCCTTGTACACGCGCCGGTGAAACTCGCTTGCCATCGCGTCGATGCGGTTGAACTCCTCGCCGAACAGTGAGCCTGCCGCCCGTCGGCGCAAGCCCTCGTCCGGCGTGATGTCGAGGTAGATCGTCAGATCGGGCAGCAAGCCGCCGGTTGCGAAGTTGAGCACGCTGCGCAGCTCTTTGACGTTCAGCCCGTGGCCGTAGCCCTGATAAGCCAACGAGGAGTCGATGTAGCGGTCGCACAACACGACGCCGCCGCGCTCGAGGTGCGGCACGATCACCTCGCTGACCAACTGGGCGCGGCTGGCGCAAAACAGCAGCATCTCGGCGCGCGGGACGAGGCCGGTGTTGGCCTTGTCCATCAGGATCGCGCGGATGTCCTCGCCGACCGGTGTACCGCCCGGCTCGCGCGTGACCAGCAGGTCGATCCCGCGGTCGCGCAGGAAATCGGTGACGCGCTCGATCTGGGTCGTTTTGCCGCTGCCATCCATCCCCTCGAACGTGATGAACATTAGCGGAACTCGCTCACCGGGGCGATCCACCAGTTGCTCGGGCCGCCTTCGGCGAGCCACCCTTCGATCGGCGCGGACGACAGCACGCGCACCTTCCACCAGTTGTATGTGTTGGCGCACACCGGCCCGTCAAGGATCAGGATCGGCACGTTTTCGATCAGTTCGGCCAGCACGGAACCCGCCAGCGACGGTTCGCTGCGCAGGCGCTTGGGGAACTCGTCGTTGTAGATCACGCGCGCCTGTTCGCCAATGTCGAGGTTCAGCGGGGCATGGCACGGCGCGGCGCGCGGCACGCGGATGTACTCGGCGCCGCCGGCCCGTTCGCTTTCGGCTACCCAGCCCTCATACGTGAAGTTGACGACCGTTGCGCGCACCTTCCACCAGTTGTAGCCCTCGTTGCACACCGGGCCTTCCAGCACGACGATAGTGGCGGTGTACGGTACGACGGTGAGCGTCAGCGCGGTGGTGGTCGGCGCGGCGCGCATGCGCACGTTGACGTTGACGTTGAAGCGGTTGCCTTCGGTCAGGTTGAGCGGCGTCAGGCACGGGAATTCGGGCTCGTCGGCGCGGCGCAGCAGGGTGAGCCAGTAGCGGCTTCCGTCACGGCTGCCTTCCGAGGCCCATCCGGTCACGCCGTGGCCGGTGATCGGATACCAGTTGTAGCCCTCGACGCACAACGGCCCGCCTTCGAGCACCGTGAAGACGCGGTTCTCCTGAAACTGCACGATGAACGGCGCGGACGGGTTCGGCTCGTAGCGGATCAGCACGCCGCCGGTCAAGACCGCGGTGTCGCCGTTTTGCAGGCCGGCACTGATCGGGCACTCGGTTGGGGCCGGGGTGAAGAACGGGTTGACGAAGGGGGTCTGTTCCGGCGCGACGGTTTGTTCGAGCGGGATCGCCTGCGACGGCGCCGGGAAGATCAACGCCACGGCGATGCCGATCAGCAGCAGCGCACCCAACGCGGTCGACGAGATGCGACGATTGGTGAGCATCCGAAACTCCCCCCGAAAGATCACAGGCCGCCCCATTATACCGCGTGACACGGCTTGTCATGGGTTGGGATGCGGGAGTTTGGTATGACGATCTGGATGATCCGCTAGAACCGGAGCTGTTGGGGCAGGGTGAACCAGAAGCGCGCGCCGTGCCCGTCGAGCGAGTCGACGCCGACCGTGCCACCCAACCGCTGCACGATGCGGTGTACCACGCTCAGGCCGAGGCCGTGGCCTTCGACCTTGACCTGATTGAGGCGGATGAATGGCGTAAAGACCTGCTCGCGTTCCTCGTCGGTCAGTCCGGGGCCGTTGTCGACGATCCAATAGCGCACTTGCCCCTCGTCCGGCTCGTCCGCGCCGAACTCGACCTCCGGCGGGGAGCCGCCGTATTTGAGCGCGTTGGACAGATAATTGGCCCACACTTCTTCCACCCACGGCGGATAGCCGATCGCGCCGGGCAGGGATTCGGGAATTGTGACGGTCGCGTTCATCTCTTGGATCATCGGCTGAAGCCGGTCGCACACGCTTTCGATCACCTCGCGCATGTCGATCGGACCGATCTCGACCGTCGCGCGACGGTTGACGCCGGCCAGCAGCAGGATCGAGTCGATGATCGCGCGCGCCTTGTACGCCCCCTCGATGATGCCCTCGAGGTTGTCGCGGCGCTCGGCATCGGTCATGCGGTCGTAGTAGTTCAACGTCAGGCTGGCGGTACCCATCATGCCGGCGATCGGGTTCTTCAGGTTGTGCGCGACGGTGTGGGCGAAGGCGTCCAGTTCTTCGTTGCGCGACTGGAGCTGTTCGGCCTGTTTGCGCATCATCTCTTCGACGAGCTTGCGGTCGGTGATGTCCTGCGCCGCGCCGTAGATCGCCGTGACGCGCCCCTGCTTCTCGTCCCAGATCGGCATGCCGGTGTCTTGCAGCCAACGTGTTTCGCCGCTGCGGGTGATGATGCGAAATTCGCTGACGTCTTTTTCGCCGCGCATCAAGCGCTCGGAACGGCGCAGGGCGATCGGGATGTCCTCAGGGTGAATCAGCGAGGCCCACCCGCCGCGCGCCTCGAGGTCGTGCTCGTTGTAGCCGGTGATCGTCTCGAACGCTTGCGTGTTCCACAGCTTGACCAGCGTTCCGTCCGCTTCCACGCCAAACGCATAAGCGTAATCGCTGATGCTGGTAGAGATGATGCGGTAACGCTCTTCCTTCTCCAGCAGGTCGGCCTGCATGCGGCGCATGCGCAGCAGAAAGCGTACGCGCTGGCGCATCACGTTCGACTTGATCGGATAGCTGATGTAGTCCGACGCGCCGCTCTCCAGCGCGCGGTTGATCAAGATCTCGTCCTCGCCGGGGATTAAGAGGACGATCGGCACGCGATGCGTCTCGGTCTGCGTTTGCAGCGCGGCGCAGGCGGCATACGAGTCGAACGGGACGCCACCGTGGGCCAACAGAATCAAGTCTGGACGGGCGCTGCGGGCCAAGTGCTGAAGCTCGGTCAGCGTACGCGCTTCAAGGACGAAATACTGCGTGTCGTTGAAAATGGTGATGAACTGACGCCGCAAGCGCTCTTCCGCTGCGATGATCAAGGTCGCAGAGCGTTGAAATTCCTGCGTATCCGTGCGGTGTTCGATCACTCGGGGTCTCGTTTCTAGCTGTTTTCACCCGCCAGTCCTTACTGGCCGATTTCAGATTAACGCAAGATTATAGCAAATGAGCCTTAAATTAAGCAAACATGAGCACAAGGTGATCAGCCCACGCTCAACGCCGACTTGAGCAGCGGTACCAACGCCGCGACTGCCAGCCCGCGATGGCTGATCGGGTTCTTGATCGCCTCGCCCAGCTCGGCAAAGGTCTGATCGTAGCCCTCCGGCTGAAACACCGGATCGTAGCCGAACCCGCCCGACCCGCGCATGCTGAGTGTGATCTGGCCGGGGCAGGTTCCGGTGACGTGCTGCTGCGACCCATCCGGCAGATGCAGGGTCATCACGCAGGCGAAGTGCGCGCTGCGAGGGGCGGGGATGTCGCGCAGGGCCTCGAGGAGTTTGTGCGGGCCGCCGAAGCGCGCGGTATGGACACCGGGCCGGCCACCTAGCGCATCAACGAACAGGCCTGTGTCGTCTGCGACGGTTGGCAAACCGCTGGCCTCGCCGTACGCCGCCGCCTTGAGCGACGCGTTCTCCAATAGGGTATCGCCCGTCTCGGCCACGTCGAGGTGCGACAGGCCGACGTCATCGGCGGTGAGCAGGCGGATGGGCAAGCCGTCGAGAAGCTGCTGAAGCTCGCCGAGCTTGCCGCGATTTCGGGTGGCGAGCAGAAGCACAACCGGCGTGGTCATGCGGGGTTATCGGCTTCCCAACTCGACCGCTAGGTCGACCAGTTGGCCGTCGCGCAGTACGCTCAGGGTGACGGTTTGCCCGGGTAAGGTGTACGTCGCCAGATACGCTAGCAGCGGGCCGAGACCGCTCACTTCCAGGCCGTTGATGGCGGTGATCACGTCGTTGCTGCGCAGGCCGGCCGCTTCGGCGGGGCCGGTCACGCCACCGATGACGAGGCCGCGCGTATCGTTAGGCAGGCCGAGGCGTTCGATCGCGCTCAGCGTGATGTCGTTGGCGCGCTGAACCCCGAGATACGCGTATTCGACACGGCCGTTAGCGCGCAGATCGTCGGCGACGCGCATGGCGAGGTTGGACGGGATGGCGAACCCGACGCCGGAATTGGCGCGGGTTTCGCTGATGATCTGTGCGTTGACGCCGATTACCTCGCCAGCGAGGTTGAGCAGCGGCCCGCCGCTGTTGCCGGGGTTGATCGGCGCGTCGGTCTGCACGACCGCGCCGATTTGAAAGTCGCCCAACCCCTCGATCGTGCGGTCGAGCGCGCTGATGATGCCGGCGGTCATTGTCCAGCGTTGGCCGAAGGGACTGCCGATAGCCAACGCCGATTGGCCGATGACGAGGTCGTCGCTGTCGGCGAAGATGACCGGACGCAAGCGGTCGGACGGCAGGTTGACACGCAGCACGGCGAGGTCGCTCTCGGGGTCGACACCGACGACGCTGCCGCGCACGTGCGTGCCGTCGAAGAACGTCACCTCGAGGAATGTGCCGGTGCCGGAGTCGTCGACGACGTGCGCGTTGGTCAGCACGTGGCCGTCAGCGTCGATGACGAAGCCCGACCCGTTGGAGATTTCGGCGCCGAACAGCGGATCGACCACGCCAATCGAGACGACCGACGGGCTGATCTGGTTGTACAGGTTGGCGTAGATTTTCTCGACGGTGGTGAGCGGCATGCGCTCCTGCGCGGAGACATCGCGCGCCGACCACCCCGCCGCATAACCGACCCCCAACACGACGAGGATGACGATTACGCCGGCCGAGCGTTTGGCCCAACGTTCGGTCACGCGCTGCAAGCTGTGCACTGTGCTGCTGTTCATACTGCCGCTTCCACGTTCCACACCGGTAGACGCATTTTATCTGATTTGCTAAGGGCTGGCCTAAACATTGAGTCAACGTTTAAGTACCGTGGGTTTGCCGCCGGTCGTCCTCAAGCGTTATTCATCCGGGACAACGCACTGTCGATCGCGTCGCGCAATGTGTCGAACCCGACACTGGATGTCACCGCTTTGATCCGCGACAGCGCCACGGACTTCTGCACACCAAAACGGGAGTTCACTTCCGCAGTCGGCATCACGTAGAACTGCCAGTCCGGAAGATGCAGCGGGTCGGCCGTCGTGCGGTCAAGGGCCGCAAACAAGCAGAATACATACACATCGGCCGATCGTGATCGTTCGGTCGTGTAAGTGTTCGTTTGCGCGTCCCACGACAGTTTGTACCCGACATCGAACTTGATCGTCGAATGTTTCGCCTGCGCCCATGTTTGCACGTATGCAGCCGATTTGACCTCGATGCCAAAGCCACGATAACGCAGGTCGACGGCGTCCCATTCTTGGCGCACGCCATCGTCAACGCCCAACGCGGCCGCAACGAGGTACTCCGCCAATACACCGCGCGCAGCGTTGCTTAGGACATCGCTGAACGCCCATGACCAGAAGTCACCCAGCGTTCTGCCCACCAACCCCGCGATGACCTCGTTGACATGGCGTCGCTTCATGCCGTATTCCCATCCATTGTGTGCCGATCTGCCTACCCATACGTACAGGACGCGCTGGAACGGCGATGCGTTACTATGATGGAAGCGAAATTCCGATTTGAAGGCATGATCCATGATGATTCATGGCGGTATGGGTTGGCGGCGGGTGATCCTTGCCGGCGACGACGCCAAAACCAAGAAGGTGACGTGGGCGCTCATTCGGCGCGTGCTGACCTATGGACGCCCGTACGCCCTACGTATCGTGTTTCTGTTGATCACCATTCTGGCGACGACCACGCTCGGCCTGCTGACACCGCAGATCATCCGCGATCTCTTCGACAACGCCATTCCGAACGCGGACGGCGGACGGCTCAACGTGCTGGCACTCGCATTGATCGCCATACCAGTGGTCGGCGGCGGCATCCGCGTGGTGCAGCGCCGGCTCAACGCGACGATCGGCGAGGGCGTCATCTATGACCTGCGCGTGGCGCTGTATGCGCACATGCAGAAGATGTCGCTGCGCTTCTTCACCAACACCAAAAGCGGCGAGCTCACGACCCGCCTCAATGACGATGTGATCGACGCACAGCGCGCCGTGAGCAACACCATCGTCGACATCATCACGAACCTGTTTACAGTGGTCGCCACGCTCGGCGTGCTGCTGGCGATGGAATGGCGGCTGACGATCCTCGGCGTGGGTGTGCTGCCGCTGTTCTACCTCGTCGCGCGGCGGGTTGGGTCGCGTCTGCGCGCGCTTGCCCGCGAGCAGATGGGCTACAACGCGCAGATGAATGTGATGATGAACGAGACGCTCAACATCAGCGGCGCGCTGCTCGTGAAACTGTTCGGCCGGGTCGACACCGAAGTCCACCGTTTCGAGGACCGCGCCAAGCGGGTGCGTGACAGCGGTGTGGAACGCGCGGTGGTCGGCACGTCGATGTTCGTCGTGATCGGCCTGATCAGCGCTGCTGGCACCGCGCTGGTGTATTGGCTGGGCGGGCATCTTGTGCTGACGAGCGTGTTCACCATCGGCACGCTGATCGCCTTTGGCCAATACCTGACGCAGCTTTACGGCCCGCTGCAGGCACTGACCAATGCACCAGTCGACTTCGCCACGTCGATGGTCAGCTTCGAGCGCGTGTTCGAAGTCCTCGATCTGCCGGTCGAAATCGACGAGGCGCCGGACGCGGTAGCCCTGACCGACGTGCGCGGCGCGCTGACGTTCGACCACGTCACGTTCAACTACGCGGTCGATCCGAGCACGCTGCTTGCGACGGTCGAGCGCGATTGGGACGAGGACGTGTACACCGCGTTCGGCGACAAGGCCGTCACGGCATCCCCCGCAGGCAACGGCAGCCAGGCGCGCGAGCAGGCCCTGGACGATATCTCGTTCGACATCGTACCGGGGCAGCTTGTCGCGCTGGTCGGGCCGAGCGGCGCCGGCAAGACGACGATGACTTACCTCGTCCCGCGCTTGTACGATCCGACCGAAGGCCGCGTGCTACTCGACGGGTACGACCTGCGCGACCTCAAGCTGGAGTCGCTGTCGGCGGCGATCGGCATGGTGACGCAGGAGACGTACCTGTTCCACGATTCGATCCGGACCAACCTGAAATACGCGCGTCCGGACGCCACCGACGTTGAACTGGTCGCGGCGGCGAAAGCCGCCAATATCCACGACTTCATCAGCGGACTGCCGCAGGGTTACGACACGGTCGTCGGCGAGCGCGGCTACCGGCTCAGCGGCGGCGAGAAGCAGCGGTTGGCCCTCGCCCGCGTCATCCTCAAGGACCCGCGTATTCTGGTGCTGGACGAGGCAACCAGCAGTCTCGACAGCCAGAGCGAGGCGCTCATCCAAGAGGCGCTCAAGACGGTCATGCAGGGCCGCACCAGCATCGTGATCGCGCACCGTTTGAGCACCATTCTGAGTGCCGATCAAATCTTCGTCATGGATCGCGGCCGGGTCGTCGAGCGCGGCACGCACAGCGAACTGCTCGCCCTCGGCGGTCTGTACGCCAACCTGTACGAGACGCAGTTCCGCGCCCAACGTCAGGCGATGGGATTGGCGTAGAAGGGCAGTTGCTTGGGGCGCTGCCCCAAACCCCGGCAGGAGTTTGCACTCCTGCACCTCCTATCTCGCGAAAACGGGCCGTACGCGGCCCGTTTTCGCAGATTCGGGAGTCCAGAGGGCGAAAGCCTCCGCAGGCTTGACCTAACGCACGGAGTCGAATAACGCGGCGACGGACAGCGAGAACCCCGGCAGCAGGTCGCCGCCGTCGAGTGTGTCGGTGTCGGTGAGGATCTCGACATCGGCGCCGGCGCGGTACACGTCGATCAGGCGCTTCTTCGGGTTGACGATCCATACCATCTGCGTGCCGTGCGCAAGGTAATACTCGGCCTTTTTGCGCAGCGACACCAGCGAGTTTGTCGGCGACCAAACCTCTATGGCGAGGTCCGGCATGCGTGGCACGGCGCCCCGGTCCTGCACCGGCAGCGCGTTCGTGAGCAGAGTCACGGCGATGTCCGGCTGATATACGTTGGGGCCGCCGTCCGGGGCACGGTGATGAACTTCGGTCGACACCCGAATATCTGGCTTGTCTTCCTGATGTTTCAGCAAGTGATGCCCGAGCAGCAGGACGATGATGCCGTGAAGTTCCGTGACCACCTTCTCAATCACCTCTCCGTCGATGAGTTCGATCAGGCGGCCTTGTTCGCCGGCGCGTTCAAGCATCGCTTCGAACTCCGCCGCGGTTATGGCAGTTTGAGGCAGTGAGGCCATCGCTGAGACTCCAATCAACCAGCGTCCTCAGTATAGCATGCGCACCGAGCCGACTCGCCGCGCTACGGCGCCGTGACCGGCAGGTCGTTAAGGTCGACGGTTACCCCACCCAAAGGCCGTACTAAGTTGGTGGCGATCCACGCCGTCACGCCGCTGCGCGTGCGGACTTGCAGCCACGTCGCACTTGAATCGCGGCCGATGGCGGTCAGGAAGTCGCCGCTGCTGACCGTACCTGCCCTCAGCGAACTTGTGGTGGGGCCGGTGCGTAGATTAACCGACTCGGCCCTCGTGAACACGCTCACGGTGATCGCGTTCTCAGGCGCGTTGGGCAGCCACACGCGCACGTTGTCGATGCACGCCTCGGTACCCCGGTGGACGAGGACACCTGCTAAGCCTTCGCTGCTGCTGTTGTCGAAGTTGCCGATCACGACGTCGCCGTCGATCGAATAGCGCAGCCGCCGTCCAATCATTTCGAGCTGCAGCGTATACCAGCGGTTGGCTTCGATCGTGTATCCGACGCCACCGAGAATTCGTTCCGGGCTGTAATACGCCAGCGACGCGCCGCCGCCGCCGAGATCGAAGTAGGCACGGTAGGCATTGAGGGTGTCGCTGCCGTCATAGCGCCCGTACAGCTCGACGAGCGCACCCGGAGTCGCCGCCCTGAACGCAACGTCCACCTGCAGGATGTAGTTATCCCATGACGGCTCGCCGAACACGATCAGGTCGAAGTCGTCGGTGCTGTCACCGACGTTGCAGTACACGTTGTTCCCCGCGATCCGGCGGACTTCCCAAGCTCCGCCCAACCGCCGCGTGATGCCGTTCGCCTCGCCGTCGCCGAAGTTCTCCTCGAACAGCCGCGCGACGGCCGGGACAAGGGTCGCAAGTGCCAACTCGGTGCTTGTCGGGACGGGGGTTGCGGTGGGGCGCGGCGTAAAGGTCGCGGACGGCGTCACCCCGGCGGCGCGATAAGCGCGGGCACGTCGTCTGTGAAGCGCAGCTTGGATATGGAGTCGATCTCAAGCGCGCCGCGGTAGACCTCGAGGTTCACCGTCCAGTCTTCGCTGTCGAACCCGGCCACGAAGCTAAACGTGCGTTGTGTATTCAGCCGGAACCCGCGCTCGGGGTTGTCACGCTCCCAGATTTGAGCCGTATAGGTTCCGCCGTCGTAAATGCGGAAGAGCAGCACGTACCAGCGGTCGCGCGCCAACGGCTCCGATTGGTTGAGCGTGTTCCACGAACTGCCGATTACGAAGTCGGTCGTCCAATACGGCGAGAGTCCACCGGTACTCGATACGCCAAAGCGGCGATATAAGGGCGTGTCCCATTCGTCATGGTCAATAAAGAACGTGACGTTGCCGCGTTCGACCTGCTTGAACTCGATCAGCACGCCTTCGCCGTCAGTGATCGTCCACGGCGGCCCGGTGAGTGCGTAGACATCGCCGCCGACTTCGTTCAGCCGCAGCACGCCGTTGTCCGAGTCGGCCCATCCCGGTGGATTCGTGTACCAGTCCACAAGCCTGCTGCCGTCGAAGCCCTCGAACGCGACGACCTCCGCTGCCGGCACGACGCTGGTGGGCAGGGGGACTGGGGTCGGTGTGGCGCTGGGTGTCACGCCCGGTGGCGCGATCAACGGTGGTGCGTCGTCCGCGATGCGTACCTTCGACACCGAGTCGATTTCGAGTGCGCCATTGCCTAAGAAAATGAAGAAGTTCCAAGACGCGTCCTGTCCGTCCGAGACGGAATGGGTGGTGTCCAGGCGAAAACCTCGCGTGGGATTGTCCCGTTCCCAAATTTGCGCGGTTAGGGTCCCGTCGGTGTGGGTCCGAAGGAGGAGGGTATACCAGCGATTGTGCGCGATGGCTTGGGTTTGACCCAGCTCGGTCACAGAGTCGTCAACGTAGTACTCCGCTTTCCAATATGCCGCTGCCAACCCCTCGCTCGAGAGGCCGAACTTGCGATAGCTGCCCGGCAGCCACGCGTTCTGGATCGCATTCCAAGTGCCGCGCTCGATGAACATCGCCATATGTCCGCGCTGTGCAAGCCGGAAGTCCACGACGACACCCTCACCGCCCGAAATCTGCCAGTCCGGGTACGTGAATGGGTAGTCGTTTGAGGCTTCCCCGGAGATCGTCATGATGCCGTCTTGCAGGCGGGCTTGGGTTGACGTCCAACTACCGAGTTGTGAGCTATCGAAGCCCTCGAACGCGACGACCTCTGCGCCGGCCACGACGCTGGTGGGTACGGGCGATGGCGTGCGTGTCGCTGTTGCGGTCGGGCTGGAAGTCGCGGTCGCGGTGCCGGTTGGCGTGCGGCTCGGCGTGATGGTTGCGGTATTCGTCGGCGTGGCGGTTGCGGATTCGGTCGCCGTCGAGGTAGGCGTGGGTGTATCGGTTGCAGTGGGAGTAGCGGTCGCAGTCGGTTGATCGGTCGCCGTCGCGGTTGCGCTTGCGGTGTAGGTCGGCGTATACGTCGCCGTGAACGTCGCTGTCCAAACCGATGCCGTCTCGGTGAGGTCAACGACCGCCAACGATGTCAACTCGGCCTGAATGGTGAGCTGGGCATTGCGCGTGGCCCGTGCGAAATCCTCCGGCCGCAGTGTGTCGGTCGCGGTCGGCTCCGGCGTTTGGGAGACATCTGCGATCAACGGCGCAGTCGTGGTCAGCGTCGGCGTGGGCGTGGGATCGACCGCGCCGCCGCCCGACAGCGCCAGCGCACCGACGATCAACAGGGCAATCACGACGATACCGCCGAGGATGTACGGCAGAGGACCGCGTCCTTGCGGCGGCGGCGCTTTGGGAACCGGGCCGCTGGCCGTTGGCGGGGGCGGTGTCGTACCGGACGAGGTAGGTGTCGCGCCTGCCGGCGTGGTCTGTGGTGGCGTACTTCCGGAACCGGGCGGCGTTGCGCTCGATGCCGGCGTTGGCGTAAGCCGCGCACTCGGCAGCGGCGTGCGCTGCACCGGGAACGTGAAGAAACCGGTCGCTTGACCGAGATCGGCGCCGGCTGCGATCTGGAAGGCGTTGGCGAACTCGCTAACCGATCCGAACCGTTCGGACGCGTCTTTGGCCATGGCCTTAGCCAGCACCAGCATCAGTGGTTCTGGCACGTCCTGCCGGAAGTTCTTCAGCGGTTCCGGCTGATCGTGGAAGTGCTTGTACATCAGGGCCGGCGTGCTGGTCGCCTCGAACGGCGGGCGTCCGGCCAGCATCGAATACACGGTGACCGCCAGCGCATACTGGTCGCTGGCCGCGGTCGCGTTTTCGCCGCGCCACTGCTCGGGCGGCATGTAGTACGGGCTGCCCATCGCCATGCCGGTGCCGGTCAGCCCTGCGCCGGTCGCGTCGAGGATCTTGGCGATGCCGAAGTCGACCAAGTACGGCTTGCCGTTCTGGTCGAACATGATGTTGGCGGGCTTGATGTCCCGGTGGATCACACCCCGGCTGTGCGCGTAGTCGAGCGCCGACGCCATCGCGTTGAGCAGCGAGACGGCCTCGTTCAACGATGGCTTCTCGTCCTTGCGCTGGCGCATTCGCGAGTCGAGCGAGCCGCCCGTCAGCAGGCGCATCACGACGTACGTCAAATCCTGCTGCGCGCCAAAATCGTAGACCGGCACGATGTGGTCGTGTTCGAGCGCGGCCGAGACGCGCGCCTCGCGGTTGAACCGTTCCAGATAGCCGGGTTCGTTGACCAGCGCGGCGGACAGCACCTTGAGCGCAACCTCGCGCCCAAGCGACGTTTGCACCGCGCGGTACACAGCGCCCATACCACCCGCGCCAAGCAGCTCGACGAGTTCGTACTGGCCGATTGTCTGGCCGGCGAGATTCTGGTTGTTCATGGTGATGGCCTCACGTGGCTCATACCACGATTAAAACCCGACGCGCGCATCTGCGCAACCGGACTCTCACCAAAGGGCGCATGCGGCAGCGCCCAAACCTCAGTTGCTGCCGCGGAAACCCGACGGTGCGGCAGGTGGCGGCAGCGTTTCGGTTCGAGTCTCCGGGTCGGTGCCGCGCGTGCCGAGCGACACCGACGCCACGCGCACGCGGTCGATATACACCTTGCCCGACAGCGACTTGTCGACAAACAACACCTCGAACTTGGTGATCGGATCAGGTTCGACGTACGGCACGAAGGTCATCGACCTGGTCGTGTATACGTCACTCGGACTCAACGGGAACTTGAGCTTGGCCTTGCCCCCACTGGCGTATTGGACCACCAGTTGGAGATGGACGTTGCTGTTCAGGTCGCCGCCCCGGATGTCGAAGCTGACCTCGATCGCCTCTTCGCCGAAGTCGCGCGGGGCGGAGATCAGGTTCTGGCTGAGCGTCGACTTCTTGCCGGGCTGACCCTTGAAGCGGAATACGCCTATGCCGTCGCTGGCCTCGCCAGGGGTTGTGCGTACTTTGTCGCCGCTGACGTTCGACTCAAGCGTCCATCCGTCCAGCCCGAACTCGAAACTGCCGTTCTGCAGCAGTTGGATCGCGGGCTTGAGGACGATATACGGCGCGCTCACCAGTTTGTCGGCCGCGGTAGCGTCGACCCAGTCGTGATACGTAATCGTGACCGTGTGGCCGCCTGCGGCTTCGATCAACCCGTTGCCGACCGCGACCGGCAGCGGGGCAAGGGTCACCTGTTTGACGAACGTGCCGGAGTTGGCCGGGCTTTCGTTCAGAATGATCGTCTCGCGATCCGGGGTGACAGTGTTGGTCGTCACGACATCGACCGCCAGCGTGCCGTTTCCGGAGAGATCCGCGTCCTGCACGGTGATCGAGAACGAACTGCCCGGCCCGCCGCCATCGGGGAACAGATCGATCGTCCCGCTGATACCGGTCGGGGCTTCGTGCGCGCCGACGTCACAGGCTGGCCCGCGCGGGCGCGCCCCGCCGTGCTGGTCTAGGCCACCCGCCGCCGGATCGCATGACGTCGCCAGATTGATCGCCGGGCTGCCGTTGGTGAGGCGGACCATCGGTGGCTTGGTGTTCGGCGGGGCGCCGTCGTTTAGGGCGCCAAGCATCGGGGCTTCTACGACGATCTGCGGGATCGTCGGCAGACCGCATGCCGGGTCGGACGTGCCGAATAGATTGCGGCCGGTGAATTCCACCAACGTCGCCGCCGAACTGCCGAGGGTGACGTAGCAGTTCGGGCTGTCGACGGTCGCCAGATTTCCCCCGACAATCGTGTTGTGCAGCGACATCAGCGGCGGCACTTGCCCGTTCTGCTTCGAGACGAACAGCCCGCCCCCGACCCCTGCCGTGTTATGGGCGATGGTGGAGTGAATGAACGCGACATCGCTCTCGTATGATCCGGTCGCGGCGACCACGTAGACGCCGCCGCCCGGGAGGGGCGAGCCGCTAAACGTGAACGTGCTCGAATTGCCGGCAATGGTGCTGTTGACGACCTGCGCGTCCTCGGCATCGCGAAAGAACAAGCCGCCGCCGTTGCCGTCTCGCGCGTGGTTGTGGATGATTGCGCTGCTGAACAGGCGGAAGCTCTCCGCCCGGTTGATGTAGATTCCCGCCCCGGCGTCGGCGATGTTGTTGACGACTACGATGCGCGTGCCGGTGAACGACGCCCCGTTGCCGACCCGAATGCCGCCGCCCGATTGGGTGGAATTTCCCGAAAGCGTGACTTTGATGTTCGTGAGCGAAAGGTTGCCGCCGTCCTGCACGTCGAACACCCGGTCGATCGGGTTGACCAGCGCGGTCGGCTGAGCGGCTGTTCCGGTGATGGTGATGTTCGACGCGATGTCGAGGTCGCCCGAGCTATCGACGTTATCGCCGGCGCTGCCTGCAAACAGCTCGATAAACGGGTAGGCCACCGAAATCGTGTGCGGGCCGGCGCTGGCGTTGGCCTCCATGACCGCCGCGCGCAGGGTACATTGACCGCCCGAGTCGGCGCAGACACCGTTGCCGACGTTGACATCGACGGTGTCACCGGACGAGTTGACTGTGAAGTTGAAGCGTCCGGCAAGCCGAGGTGCGGGTGTTCGCACGCCCGCTGCCTCGACCGCGTCGCGTGCGTCGAGCAGCGCCGGGTCAATCTCGGCGATCGTCTGCTGCGCGCCGGATGGCAGGACGACCAGCAGCAGGATCGCAATGAGCAGGAAGGTGCGCGGCATAATGCATGACCTCTCGCGTGGTTCAGACGGCGAGAGGTCATGTTACCGCACATTGGCAGACGAGCGTTAGGTTACCCTACGTCCGTTTAGTTCCCGCCGCGGAAGCCGCTCGGGGCCGCCGGCGGGGGCAGCACATCCGAGCGCGTGACCGTACGCGGTGCTGTCGGCTCGATGGTCAGGCTCACCGCGTCGACGTGCACTTTCCCGCTCTGCGACTTGTCGTTGAAGATGACCGTCACCTTCGTGACCGTCTCGCCGACCGCCAGCGTGACCGGCACGACGATCTGGTGCTGCGAATACGCGCCGGCTTGGTCGAAGTTGATCTTCTGCTTGATCTTGTTCCCCAAGTCGGTATTTGCCTTGAGGGTGACTTTCCCGACTGCGGACGCGCCAGAGTTGATCTGCGCGGTCAGGACGAACGACTCACCATCGGCGATCGGCGGGTTGTCGACGGTCTGCTTGGCCTTGCCGGAGGTCTTGCCGGCGAAGCCCTTGAAGCGGAAGGCGAAGGTGCCTTCGTACGGGTTCTTGTCCTTGACCTTGTCGCCGCCCGGCGTGACGATCACCCACGGCGCGCTGCCGGCCTCGAAGCCGCCATTGCTCAGGAGTTCGACCGGCTGAACCTCGTAAGCGCCGATATCCACTATGCCATCGACAATCCGCGGGTTGCCGTCGAGGTCGGTGGTGAGGTAGATCGGGACGAGCGCGTTGTCGCCGGCGTCGATGGCGGGGCTGCCAGCAAGGAGCCGATAGTTGCCGCCCGTTGTCGGGGCCGAGCTGGCCGGTTCTGGGGCGACGAACAGCGGGTCGACGCCGACGAGGCTGTTGGTGGCTGTGAACGCGCCGCCTATGTCTGCGTATTCTCCCGCCTCGTTGCCGTAGACGATCGAGTTGTTGAGCTCGATCGGCGATCCGTAGATGTTATAGAGGCCGCCACCTTGGAACCCCGCATAGTTGCCCGATACGGTGACATTGTTGAGCACGACGAGCGTGCTTTCCAAGGTGGATAATGCACCGCCGCTCGTCTCGGCAGAGTTGCCGGCGATGAGTGTGCCGGTGAGCGTGGTGAAAGCACCCTCGGTGTAGCTGCAGACACCGCCCCCACCACCCGCTGAATTGCCGACGATCGCACCGCGCGTCATGGTCAGGACACCGAGGTTCTGAACACCGCCGCAGTATCCGCTTACGTACGGCGCGTATGCCTGATTCTCAGCGATGGTTACATCGGAGAGTGTCGCGGTGCCCGTGTTATTTAGGCCGGCAGCCCCGTCGCTGACTTGATTGGCGGAGATAGTGCTGGTCGCCATGTTCAGAAGACCATCGTTATAGACCCCACCACCTTCTATCGCGAGATTTCCCGTTATCGTCGCTGCTGTCACGGTGAGATTCCCGAGGTTGTGGATGCCCCCGCCCAAGACCCCGTGATTTCCTGTGATTACAAGGTTCGTTAGCGTCGCGGTGCTGCCGTCAGCGATGAGCAGTGCGCCACCCAACCCCCCGTGGTTCTCGGAGAACACGCTGTCAATGGCATAGAGCGATCCAGCAGAATGGACGCCTCCACCGGAACCCTCTAGGTACTCGTCGCCAAGAGTGATATTGAAGTGAAAGGTCGAGTCGATGAGACTGAGTGCACCTAGACTGTAGACACCCGCGCCAGACGTATCTACCCAACCGCCCTGTACTGTGACTCCCTGCAGCGTGAGATCGCCGCTTTTGCTCACGGCCAACAACCGGAAGTAGTTGTCGCTATCGAGCCGTTCGATTGTGCCGTTCTGAAGGGTAATCGCGGTCGTAATCTCTGGCAGCCCAGTCGCGCCGTCATAGTCGGCGTATGCCTCCGTCAGCACGATCGTCTGGCCGTTGAGGTCGATGACGTCGGCCGTGCCGTTGGCGTTGCCGCACTCGATCGCGCTGATTAGCTCGGCCGGCGCGTCGCCGGTTAGGGTATAGGGGAACACAATCATCGAGCACAGTGGAGTCTCGTACGCGCCGATGTCGACCGTGCCGCCAACGATCCGCGGGTTGCCGTCGAGATCTGTTGTAAGGCCGGTTGGGACGAATGTTTGTCGCCAGCGTCGATGGCCGGACTGCCGGCAAGGAGGCGATAATCGCCGGCGGTCGTGGGCGCCGAGGCGGCCAGCTCTGGCGCGACGAACAGCGGGTCGACGCCGATCAGGCTGTTGTTGGCCGTATAAGCGCCAGTAATTTGGGGAACGCTGGAATCGGAATCGGCTTCGTTGCCGTAGACAATCGAATTGTCGAGGGTTACAGCGCTTTCTCGAATATAGATGCCGCCGTATGTCGTGCCATCGTTCCCCGCAATGGTCGAATTCACGATGTGAAGGGTTCCGAATTCGCTGCCAACGCCGAACCCGTTGCCCGTGATCGCACTGTTGGCGATCGTGGCCGCTCCCCATCCGTGATAGAATCCGAGTGTGTTACCGGCGATCGTGCTGCCGACCACCGTGACAGGCGCGTAAGCGACGATGCCGAACCCGCCGGAGTAAATTGCGCTGTCGATGACGGTCAACGTACCGTGGAAGTGGGCGAGGCCATTGCGAGTGAATGTGCTTCCGGTGACGGTAAGCGTGCTGGTTGACCAATTGGAGATAGCGCCGCCTTCCGCGGGACCCGGGTTGTCGGTAAACTCGGTGTCCGTAATCGACACTTCGTCCGGTCCAATGTTGTAGATTGCCCCACCCGCGTTAGTTGCATAGTTTGCTGCGAGTCTTGCCGCTGTCACGGTCATCTGGCCGAAATTGTAGATTCCAGCCCCGCGAGACGCATTGTTGTCGATGATTGCGCTGTTGACGACCGTAAGTGAGCCGACGTTGTAGATTGCTCCGCCCCTAGCGGCTCGATTGTTCGACAGCGTCACGCGGCCGATTATCAGCGTGCCGGTGTTGTACACCGCACCACCATACGTTTCGGCCACGTTTGGCCCCAGATTGCTGTTGAAGAGGTGCAAGAACCCCGCGTTGTAGATAGCGCCCCCGTTATAGAAGACTTCGTACGAATACCCGCACATGCAACCCCGCCTTAAGGTCACACCATTGGTGGTTAGGCGACCGACTTCATCTACGGCCAGCAAGCGGAACTCGTTTTCGCTGAAAAGCCGTTCGATTGTGCCGTTCTGAATAGTGATCTCGGTCGTGACTTCCGGCAGGCCGGTCGCGCCATCGTAGTCGGCGTATGCCTCCGTAAGCACGATCGTCTGGCCGTTGAGGTCGATGACGTCGGCCGTGCCGTTGGCGTTGGCGCACTCGATAGCGTTTATCAGCTCGGCCGGCGAGTCGCCGGTTAGGGTATAGGGGAACGACAGGCCGGAGCAGTCTTCGCGGGGCTGCGACGACGCGTCATCCTGCGCCGATGCTATTCCAGTGGTGAAAGCGAACCAAACAAGCAGAAGCACGGGAAACAGGTATAGGGAATTGTGTGTTGCGCGCACCGTATCACAGGTATCTGTTGAACATCAATGACACTCATAGTACCGCTGTAACCGCAATCCATGTGTTGAGGTGGGTCTAAATGGTCTAGATGAACGGGGCGGCATCACACCGCCCCCGTCTCGCTGATCCTAGTTCCCGCCGCGGAAGCCGCTGGGAGCCACGGGTGGCGGCAGGATGCCGGCGCGCGTTTCGGTGCGCGGCGCGTTCGGGGCCGTGACCGTCAGACTGACCGCGTCGACATACACCTTCCCGCTCTGCGACTTGTCCGTGAACATCACGCTGACCTCGGTGACCATCTCGCCCGGCAGCAGCGCAATCGGCAGGATGATTTCGTGCAGGCCGTACGCGCCGCTCTTGTCGAACTTCACGTCCGCCTTGATCTGCCGGTCCTGATCGGTCTTCAGCTTGAACTTCATCTTGCCGCTGGCCGCTGCGCCGGATTCGATCTGCGCGCTGAAGACCAGCGTGTCGCCATCGACGACCGGCGGCGCGAGCACCGTCTGGCCGACCTTGCTGTTGGGCTTACCGGCGAACCCTTTGAAGCGCAGGGACTTCAGACCGTCAAACGGACTCTTGCCGTTGACCTTGTCGCTAGTAGGCCCAGCGAACGTCCAGCCTGTCGCGCCGGCCTCGAAATCGCCGTTTGTCAGCAAGTTGGCCGCGACAGGCGGGACGACGGTGTACGTCGCCGTGCGTGTCGCCGCGTCGGCGTTGGCGGTGACGGCGTCCCAGTACGAGACGACGACCTCATGCCCGAGCCCGGCTTCGATCAGCCCGTTGCCGGGGGTCGCTGGCGATGGCGAAAGCGTGACGAGCGCCTCGAACGTGCCAGAATTTGGCGGCGTTTCGACCAGTGTCACGGTCTCGGAGTCGGGGTTGACCGTGTTCTGCGTGACGACCTGCACGTCGAGCGCGCCAGTGTTCATGAGATCCACGTCGTCGACTTTGACGGTAAAGGCGGACAGCGGCACGCCGCTCGGCGGTGCGATGTCGATGGTGCCGTCATTGCGCGTCGGGCGCTCGTACGAGCCAAGGTCGCATCCTGACCCCGCTGGGCGCGGGTTGCCCATCTGGTCAACGCCGCCAAGGATCGGAAGGCATGACAGCGCCGCGTTGATCGTCACGCTGCCCGGCGAGGGCGGAATGATATACGGATGGCCTGTGTTCACGATTAGGCCGAACTCGACCGGTTCGAACTGGAGCGCGGGCCCGGGAAGCGACTCGCACAGGTAATCGGTGTAGCCAATTACATTGAACCCGACATAATCAGCCTTGGGCTGTACGCTTCCCGCGAACATGTGGCAGTCGGGCGCCTGATACCCCGAGTCGTTGTCCGCGATGACCGAATTGGTGAACGTCACCGGCACGGCCGGTGTCGAGGGGTTATAGACGCTGAATCCACCGCCGTACAAACCGTTGTAGTTTTGCGTGACGGTGGTGTGGATCACGTCTACCGTCGTTGGGGCAAAGAAGAACAGCCCTGCGCCGGGGTAGCTGGTACCGTTGATCAGGGGGCTGAAGTTGCCGAACACGGTCGAGTTGACGATAGAACCTGTGGCGTTCTGCATGTAGATGCCAGCGCCGTTGGCAAAGCTCATGTTGTATGCGAAGGTGCTGTTGTAGATGTCGAAGGTCGCCCCGGATCCCACTGCAATGCCACCGCCAAGGTGTCCCGTGTTCCCATAGACGCTGATCCGGTCGGACCGGAACACCCCGCCGGTGACCAAGACCGCGCCGCCACTTACGCCCGGAGCGCCCGCTTCGCGCAGCATCACATTTTGCAGGCTCAAGGCAATGCCGACGTTGAACACGTGGAAGATTCGGTCTTCTATGATGTTGGTGATTCGCGGCTGGCCGCCGCCCGGTGTTCCGATGATCTCGACATTGGCGAGAATGTCGAGATCGCCCGAATTGGCGTTGTTGTCGTTCGTCGTGCCAAGCGACAGCGTGATGCTGTATCCTCCGGGGATATTGATGGTGTTCGATCCGCCGAGGGCGTTGGATTCCATGACGGCGGCGCGCAGCGTGCACGCGCCGCCGGCATCAGCACACGTGCCGTCGCCGGGGGTCGCGTCCACTGTATCAGCCTGATCTGTGAGCGTGAAGTTGGCCCGAACACCAACGGAGCGCACCACCGGATCGGCGCCGTTCGCCGCCTCCGCAGCGGATGCGTTATCGAGGTAATCTTGGGCGACAACCAATGCGACCGGTTCGTCTTGCGTCGAAACAGGAAATGTCAAAAGAAGCAGCACGACGATCAGCAAAATGAAGCGCGACATAGTCCACCCCCCTCGGGCTAGTCCATTGAGACTAGAGTATGTCGTTTCAGGGGAGTCCGCAACGCGTGCACCAAAAGACGGGCGGGACCACTGCTTCCGGTCCCGCCCTGTGAATACGCCGTTAGTTCTGCCCGCGGAAGCCTCCCGGAGCCGCCGGCGGCGGCAGGATGCCGGCACGTGTCTCGGTGCGCGGCGCGTTCGGGGCCGTGACCGTCAGACTGACTGCGTCGACATATACCTTCCCGCTCTGCGACTTGTCCGTGAACGTCACACTGGCCTCGGTGACCATCTCGCCCGGCAAGCAGCGTAATCGGCAGGATGATTTCGTGCAGGCCGTACGCGCCGCTCAAGTCGAACTTGACGTCCGCTTTGATCTGCCGGTTCTGATCGGTCTTGAGCGTCAGCTTCATCTTTCCACTTGCCGAAGCCCCCGACTCGATTTGCGCGCTCAGGGTGACCGTGTCTTGGTCGACGATCGGCGGCGCGAGCACCGTCTGGCTGACCTTGCTGTTGAGCTTGCCGGCAAACCCCTTGAAGCGCAGCGACTGCACGCCGTCGAACGGGTTCTTGCCGTTGACCTTATCGCCGCTGGGGCCGCTGATCGTCCAACCCGTCGATCCGGCCTCGAAGTCGCCGTTAGCGAGCAGGTTGGCCGCGACAGGCGGGATCACGGTGTAGAGAGCTGTGAGGGTCGCCGCGTCGGCGTTTGCGGTGACCGCGTCCCAGTACGAGACGACGACCGTGTGACCCAATCCGGCTTCGATCAGCCCGTTGCCGGGGGTCGCAGGGGACGGCGAGAGGGTGACGTTTACCGTAAACACGCCGGACCCCGGACCGGTTTCCGTCAACGTGACCGTTTCGCTGTCGGGCGAGAGGGTGTTCTGGGTGATCACTTGTACCTCAAGCGTGCCGGCGTTAACCAAGTCTTGGTCGCCGACCTCGATGTCGATTGCCGACAGCGGCACACCCGCGGGCGGCGCGACGAGGAGCGTACCGTCGTTACCGGCAGGGTGCTCGTATGCGCCGAGGTCGCATCCTGACCCGGCTGGGCGCACGTTGCCCATCTGGTCGAAACCGCCGAGGACGGGCAGGCACGACGGCGCAGCGTTGATCGCAGCACTGCCGGGAGTCACCGGGATGACATACGGATGATTTATGTTGGTCAGGGCGCCGAACTGCGTCGGGCCGATCATCAGCGACGGCCCCGGGACGGTGTTGCACCACTGGTCGACGACACCGAGGATGTTCATCTCGGCGTACGCCGCTTTGGGCTGCACTGAAGGAAACAAGTAACAGTCGGGCGCCTGATAGCTGGATCCGTTGCCCGAAATAATCGAGTTGGAGAACGTCACCTGCGCAGTGGGCGTGGACGGGTTATATACACTGAACCCGCCGCCGTACAATGCGGTGTAATTCTGCGTAATGGTGGTATGGATAACGTCGACCGCGGTTGGGGCAAATGTGAACAACCCGCCGCCCGGGAAGCTGGTCCCGTTGACGAGCGGGGTCTGGTTTCCGACGATGGTCGAGTTGACGATCGTCCCGGTCGTGTTCTGGATGTTGATCCCCCCGCCGTTTCCGTATCCGGTGTTGTATGCGATCGTGGTGTTGTAGATTTCGAACTGGGCGCCTGCGATGACGATACCGCCGCCGATAAAGCCGACGTTGCTGTAGATGCTCAGGCGGTCGGCCCGGAACTGACCGCCTGTCACGGCAACCGCCCCGCCGCTAACCGTCGGTCCGCCGGAATAGTGAAGCATCAGATTTGTCAGGCTCAGGCTGATACCCGCGGTCGCCAAGTGGAAAATACGATCGGCGATGAGATTCCGGATGCGCGGCTGTTGTCCTCCGGCTGCGCCGATGATCTCGATGTTGGCGAAGATATCGAGGTCGCCGGAGTCGGCATTATTGTCGTTAGTCGCGCCGAGCGTCAGCACAATCGAGTAGTTGGCCGGAATTGTGATGGTGTGGCTTCCGCCGAGCGCGTTGGCCTCCATGATCGCCGCACGCAGCGTACAGTCTCCGTTGGAATCTGCGCAGGCGCCGTCACCGGGAACGGCGTCGAGCGTGTCCCCCGGACTAGAGAGCACGAAGTTGGCGCGAATACCGGTCGCGCCTATGACAACCGAATCGGAACCGTTGGCCGCCTCTGCGGCCATGGCGTTGGCGAGGACTTCAGCCGGGATGACAGCGGCGACTGGCTCCCCTTGCGATGACACGGGCAACGATAGGAGTACCAGTAGAATCAATAGTGAAACAACGCGTGACATCGCAATGTATCTCCCCACGACATGCGTGATTTCCCAATACAGTATGACGATTCGACTTCGTCCGCAACGCGCGCTAGAGACGGGCGGGACCGCTGTCCTCGGTCCCGCCCTGTGAAGGCGCCGTTAGTTCTGCCCGCGGAAGCTGTGCGGGGCCGCCGGCGGAGGCAGGATGCCCGGATCGGTGGCGGTCCGTTCCGTACGTGATCCTGTTGCACGCGGCGATGGCGCAAGGTCGACTGTCAGACTCGCGGCATCGACGTACACCTTGCCGCCTTGCGACTTATCGCTGAACGTGAGCGTAATCTCGGTGACTGTCTCGCCGACAGTTAGTGCCAGCGGAACGACCAGCTCGTGCAGCGTGTACGCCCCATTCTTGGCGAAGCCGATACTCACTTTGGTCTGCCGACCTGCGCTCGTCTTGATCGACAGCTCCATGCTGCCGTTGGCCGACGTGCCGGAGGAGATCTGCGCTTGCGCGATGACCGTGTCCCCGTCAGCGACCGGCGGGCTGGGGAGCGTCTGGCTGAATTTCGCTTTCGTCTTGCCCGCGCCACCCTTGAACAGGAAGGCATTTGCGCCTTCGAACGGGTTCTTCGCCTTGACCTTGTCCCCGTTTGTCGCTGAGATGGTCCAACCCGTCGATCCCGCCTCGAAATTCCCGTTGACCAACTGATTGGCGGGTGTCGGTGCGAGGGCCACATCCCCTGTGAGCAGCTCGACGGCCTGTCCTTCGTCGTTGAGCGAGTCATACGTGCGGAAGATCAGAATGTGCCCATCGCCTGCTGTGACGTTGCCGTCTCCCATCGTGGTCGGTGGCGGGTTCAGCGTGAAGTCGGCGGAGAATACGCCGGGTGAGGTTTCGTTGAGTACAAGATTCTCGCCCTCTGGATAGATCGTACCGATCGACTCAGCGCCGACATTCCACGTTCCATATCCGACGAGGTCGGAGTCGGTTAACGTCACGGTGAACGGTTGGCCGATGATGAGCGGAGAGGTGACGTCAAGTACGGCCGAATCGCCGATTGGGACCTCGATCGCGCCAAGATCGCACAACGTGCCTTGTGGGCGCGCCGCGCCAAGCTGATCGCTGCTTACCGACGGATGGCATGGTCCTGCGCCGACTGCCGGGCTTGCACCAGACGGATACAACGAAGCCATCGCGAAGAACGAGCCAAGGTTCGCGGGTGACCCGAGGCTGGCCGTTCCGAGGATGACGTTCGGCGACGTAAAGATCTCGCACCCGAATGACTCGAGTCCTACGATGTTGAGATACTGCCACTCGATCGCGTAGACGGCATTCATGTCGCAGTCGGGAGCGACCGGCGCGTGATTATCCGAAATGATCGAGTTGGCGACGACTACTGCTGGGAGGCCAAAACCGGTTGCATGCGCGAGGAGACCGGCCCCGTAGGTTGGCGCGCTGTTGCCTGCGATCGTGGAATGGATGATCGCGATATCGTTCTCGGGGACGCCTTGCACCACGTACACGGTGCCGGTGCTGGCGCTGCCGAGGTTCTGCGGGTTGATCATGTTGGCGGTAATCAGGGTATTGACGATCAAACCGCCAGCGTTCGTCGCGTAGATGGCGCTTCCGGTCAGGCTCATGTTTCCAACCAGCGCGCTGTTATAGATGCCGAGCGTGGCGGTATCGATATAGATGGCCCCGCCAAAGCTGTTGCTCTGGCTGGATTGGATTGTGGAATTCTGAAGGGTGAGGAGGCCCCCATCGGACCGGATGCCGCCGCCTTCGAGCACGTTGAGATTGGGGCTGCCAGCGCGGTGGATAACGATCCCATTTAGCGTGAGCGCCGAACCCGGCGCGAGATCGAACGCCCGGTCTTGAACCCGGAAGAAGTCGAGAACCGCGTACCCGCCGTTCGAGCTGATCGTGATGGATGCCGTTATGTCGAGGTCGCCGGATGCCGCGTCGGCGTCACCCGCCGCGCCTTCGGTCATGAGGAAATACGAACCTCCGGTTACCTCGATTGTCGCGACGCCGAGGACGTTGGACTCCTGCACGGCGGCGCGCAGCGTACAGTCACCACCGGCGGTCAAGCAAATGCCGTCGCCGACGTTGGCATCGACGGCATCAACAAGTGCGGTCACAAGGAACGGTGAACGTACTCCGAACTGCATACCCGGCAGGTCACGGTTGGATTCTGCCGAGGCTGCGTGCGCGGGCGTAAAGCCCAGTGCGCACCCGATGAAGAAGCTGACAATCAACACGCCAATCTTACGCCGTACGAACGCCAGATCACGTCGCATTGCCGCATCCCCCAACTATAGTTGCAGCAACATTAAGTCGAATCCGGCATGCGCGCTTGGCTGGAAGATGAGAAATGAATGAGGGCGAGACCGCTGCTTCTGGTCCCGCCCGCGGGATACCTCACCTAGTTTCCGCCTCGGAAGCCACCCGGGGCCGCCGGCGGGGGCAGGATGTCGGAGCGCGTTTCCGTGCGCGGCGCGGCAGACTGCACGACGAGGCTCACCGCATCGACATACACTTTGCCGCTCTGCGACTTGTCGTTGAAGATCACGATCGCTTTGGTCACTGTCTCGCCCACGGCGAGCGTGATCGGCGTGGAGGCTTGGTGCAGCGTGTAACCCCCGGTCTGATCGAACGCGATCTGCGGCTTGACCTTGTTGCCGAGCGACGTTTTGACCTTCAGCATCATCTTCCCGTCGGCGGATGCACCAGAGTTGATCTGTGCGGTCAGGACCAAGGATTGGCCGTCCTCGACGGGCGGATTCGTCACCTTCTGCTTGGCTTTGGCGGGCGTCTTGCCGGCGAACCCCTTGAACCTGAAGGCGAACGTGCCGTCGTACGGCTCTTTGTCTTTGACTTTGTCTTTGCCGAGCGAAACGACTTCCCACGGCGCGGAGCCAGCCTCGAAATCGCCGTTGATCAGGAGTTCGAGCACGGATAGTTCGTACGCGCCAAGGTCGACCGCAGGCCCGATGACGCGCGGGCCGTCGTCGCGGTCGTAGGGGATCGGCTCGGTCGTGTCGAGGTCGTTGTCGAGATCGAACACGTCTGCTGGCAGGCTGGCGTTGTTCCCGATGTCGCGCGCCGGGCTGAGCGGCAGTACGTGATAATCTCCGGCCGTGGTGGGGGCGTTGGCAAACAGGTCGGGCGCGACGAACAGCGGGTCGGCGTCGAGGATGTTCGTCCCGCCGGCGAAGCCGCCCTCCACGATGCTGTTCGAGATACCTGCGGAGTAGATCGGGCCCAGTTCATTGCCCCACAGGACGCTGTTTCTGATGTTTGTCGAGCCGATCCCACTAACGCCTGACTGGGTGTTGCCCGCGATCGTGGTGTTGATGACGTCCATCCAATGTCCGTTGAACAGCCCGCCCCCTGCGGATGTGGCGTCGTTTCCCGAGATGACCGAATTCACGACAGTGAGTGTGCCGTTGTTATTGAAGATGCCACCGCCGCGGTCGCTGCTGTTGCCAGACAACGTGCTGCTCATCACGGTCACGATGCCGCTGCTCGTATTGTGTATGCCGCCGCCCTCGCCATCCGCCGTGTTACCGGAGATCGTGGAATTTACGACCGTCAGTGTGGCCCACTGATTCAAGATGCCGCCGCCATCGACGGCGCTAACGGCATGGTCGACGGTATTTCCGGACACTGTGCTGTCGATGATGTGCATCGTGCTTTGACTGTAGTTGAAGATGCCGCCGCCGCCCCCTGACGCGCCCCCTGACGTGTTGCCGGAAATCGTGGAATTGACGATGGTCATGTCCGCGGTGGAGGACGTGTTGTAGATACCGCCCCCGTAAAAAGCGAACGTATTCTGCGTGATCGTGCTGTCCGTCAACGTCAGCGACCCACTGTTGTAGAGGCCGCCACCGCTGGCACTGTAAGCGCTGCCGCCGGTGATGGTGACGCCGCTCAATGTGGCCGTGCCGATGGTGTAGACACCGCCCCCGTAGCCCGCCGACCGCGCGCCGGAGATGGTGACGTCGGTCAAGTTCAAGATTCCCTCACTGTAGATCGCACCGCCGTCGCCGGTCACGTAGGTGTCACTTATCGAGACGTTGGTCAACGTCAACTTGCCGCCCGTGTCGACGTAGAACATGCGGAAGTAGTTGAATTGGCTGTCGCGTTGGAGTGTCGCGTCGCTGCCGCTGATGACGATCTCGCTCGTAATGCGCGGGAGCGCGCTGTCGTCGTTGGTGGCGTCGCCCTCGGTGAACGTGTATACGCAGGCCGCCGCGAGAGTGAGCGTGTCCGCCTCGGCGTTTCCGTTGGCCGTGTTGATAGCGGCGATCAGCTCGCCGGTGCTGCACCCGACGTTGATGTCGGCGGCGGATGCGGGGATTGCTAGTGAGAGGAACAGCGCGAACACGAGGGTGAGGGCGCTCACGTGAAGGGTTCGAGACATGACACTGCCTTTGTTCTGAGCGTCACAGCGCGCGATAGATGGCACTGCCAGGCTCACCGTACAACGGCACGGGATTATGTGCAACCGGACAGGCCGGCAGGCTTCTTACAGCCTGCCGGCCCGTGGGCGCGCGAAGTCTAGTTCTGCCCGCGGAAGCCGCCCGGAGACGCCGGCGGGGGCAGCACGCCCGGTTCGGTCGCCGTGCGGCCAGCAGATTGGCCGTCCCCACGCAGCACGATCGGCGGCGTGACCGTCAGGCTCACGGCATCGACGTACGCCTTGCCGCTCTGCGACTTGTCAGCGAAGGTGACGTTGACCTCGGTGACCGTCTCGCCGCTGAGAAGCGCGATCGGCAGCATCAACTCGTGCAGCGCGTACGCCCCGCTCAGGTCGAACTTGATATCTGCCTTGATCTGGCGATTCAGATCGGTCTTGAGCTTGAACTTCATCTTGCCATTCGCCGTCGGCCCGGAGTTGATCTGCGCACTGAGCGTGATCGTGTCGCCGTCGGCGATGGCGGGGCTGAGCAGCGTCTGGCTGAGCTTAGCGTTCAGCTTGCCGGCGAATCCCTTGAAGCGGAAGGCATTGGCGCCGTCGTACGGGTTCTTGTCCTTGACCTTGTCTTTGCCGAGTGAGGTGATCGTCCAGCCGGTTGAGCCGGCCTCGAAATCGCCGTTGACGAGCAGATTGGCGGCGGGCGTCTGGATCACGTCGGCCGACTTGTTATGAACAGGTTGCAGCGCTTCGCCGTCAAGCACGTCCGTGTACGTAATGCTGATGACGTGCCCCGGCGACACCTCGATGATGCCGTTGCCGGGGATGACCGGCAGCGGCGCGACCGGAAACGACGCGCTGAACACCCCGGGCGCGCCTTCATTCAGGAAGAGGTTGGCCGAATACGGATTGGATGTGTTGGTGATGTCCATAACGACGACGACCGGCCCCGCGCCGGCGCGGTCAGGGTCGGTGACCGTGATCGTCAACGACTCGCCGTGCTGGATGGCGGTGTGCGAGAGGTCGAGCGATGCGTCTTGCCCGACCGGCGTCTCGATCGCGCCGATGTCGCACAGCGAGCCGAGCGGGCGTGCTTGGCTCAGGATGTCGGTCGTCCAGCCACCGCTGGCGCTGCAGTCCGCCTGACCGATGCCGGGGCTGCCCGGCAGCAGGCTGATGGTCGGTAGGGTGCCGCCGAAGAGGCTCGTCGTGATGTTGGGTGGATTAGTGTGATTCGGCGTGCCGAAAATCACCGCTCCACCGGCACCGCTTAAACAGCCGCCGTTCCCGCTGCCGACAAGGTTCACGCCCTGCCACGCCACCGAACCGGCGTGTGAACTGACGCAGTCTAAGCCGTTCCCGGCCTGAACATCGTTACCCGCCATGATCGAATTCGTGATCGTGACGAGTGGGGTTGCCTGCGATTCTCTGTACGTCCACAGTCCGCCGTTTTGCTGCACGGCGAAGTTCTCGCTGATGGTGGAATGCACAATCTTCACATCGGAGGCGCCGGGATCGACTTGGAACACACCCAGCACGCCTAACGGTGCGCTAAACGTAGCGGAAATCCAGTCCGTGGTGTTGTGGATTATCTGGGTGTTGGCGATCTGTCCGGTGACGTTCGCAAGATAGATGGCGCCGTTGGATCGCGCAGAGTTGTTGATCACGACGCTGTTGGTCAGCTCGAACGACGTATCGGCCGCGTAGATTGCGCCGCCGAACGACCGCGCGCTGTTGTTTGCGATGCGCAGGCGGTCGCCCTTGAAGGGCCCTGCCGTGGCGATGGCGCCGCCGTACTGCACCTGCAAGACGTCGCCTCCGCCGAGCGCAAGCGACAGATTCGACAGGCTTAGCGAACCGCTGGCCCACACCTCGAAGATGCGGTCTTGCACGAAGAAGTTGCCTTGGATCAACGGTGCCGGGTCGCTGCCGATGATCGAAAACGCACCGTTGTAGAGGTCGAAATCACCGCTGGCGGGATCCGGGTTTCCGGCGGTGCCGGTGGTCATCGTGATCTGGTAGCCACCGGGGATTGTGATGAGAATGTCGCCGCCGAGCGCGTTGCCTTCCATGATCGCCGCGCGCAGCGAGCAGTCGCCGGAAGCGTCCTCGCACAGGCTGTCGCCGGGATTGTCGTCGATAGTGTCGTTTTCGGTGTCGACGGCGAAGCTCGCCGCAGCGCGTGTGGGCGCTGAGACCCCCAGCATCAACAGCAGCACACAGACGAGGGTGAGGTTGAGTCGTTTCACGGTTCCGGCCTCCGAAGTCCCTACGGTTGTCTTCAAAGTAATCGTATTTACCGATTGTGGCAAACGCCCCCCACAAACCAGTGGTAGACAGTCCCCTCGATGCGCTATACAATGCGGTGCAACAGCGGGGACAGACTCGTCCCCCACGAGGAGTGAGGAGCGTGCCATGCACACCCCCATCTTGACCCCGGACGCTGAGGTCGTCCGCTCTTCTCTTATGTAGCGCCGTCGCGCGCTGACATCTCCTCGAAACGCGCCCCACCCCTTACAAGTGATGAGTTTTGAGTGCCGAGTGCTGAGACACCTGCGCTCCGTTTTGCGTTCCTGCCCTCACCCCCGGAACCCTCACCCCCAACCCCTCTCCCTCAGGGAGAGGGGGGCAGGATGACACAGGGCGCAAGACAGGCATCGGGAACGGGAAAGGGCGACGCACTCATCACGCAATTCATTCGCATACCTTCACCCAAGCCCGGCGTGGACAAGCTCAACTCCCCTCTCCATGAGGGAGAGGGGCCGGGGGTGAGGGCTAATCCTGACACCTGATTACTGATGAACACCTGAGGACTGACAACTCCATGAACGACATCCCACCGTACAACCCGCAAGAGATCGAACCCCAATGGCAGCAGCGCTGGGACGAGGCCGAGCTGTATCGCAGCACGGTGGATTGGGACAAGCCCAAACACTACGCCCTGACGATGCTGCCGTATCCCTCCGGCGACCTGCACATCGGCCACTGGTTCGCCATGACCCCGTCCGACGCCCGCGCCCGCTACAAGCGTATGCGCGGCTTCAACGTTCTGTTCCCGATGGGCTTCGACGCCTTCGGCCTGCCGGCCGAAAACGCCGCCGTGCAGCGTGGCATCCACCCCGCGACGTGGACCTACGCCAACATGGACCGCATGCGCCGGCAGCTGCGCTCGATGGGCGCCATGTTCGACTGGACGCGCGAGATGGTGAGCTGCGATCCGGTCTACTACAAGTGGACGGAGTGGTACTTCAAGACGTTTTACAGCAACGATCTGGCCTACCGCGGCGAGGCGCTGGTGAACTGGTCGCCGACGCTGCAAACCGTGCTGGCCAACGAGCAGGTCATCGACGGCAAGGACGAGCGCACCGGCCAGCCCGTCATCCAGAAGATGATGACGCAGTGGTTCTTCCGCTACACGCGCTATGCCGACGAAATGCTGGACTTTAGCGGCATCGACTGGCCCGAGCCGGTGCGCATCATGCAGACCAACTGGATTGGCCGCAGCGAGGGCGCGCACGTGACGTTCCATGCCCTCACCCCCGACCCCTCTCCCTCAGGGAGAGGGGAGAACGCTGGCTCCGCGAGCGAGGCGTCGCAGGGGGCGTCCGGCGTCAACCGGATTCCGATCACCGTGTACACCACCCGGCCGGATACGCTGTGGGGCGCGACCTTCATGGTGCTGGCGCCGGAACATCCGCTGGTCGCGCAGATCACCACCGACGCGCAGCGTGCCGAGGTCGAGGCGTATGTCGAAGCCGCCGCGCGCAAGACCGAGATCGAGCGCAGCGCCGAAGACCGCGAGAAGACTGGCGTGTTCACTGGCGCCTACGCGATCAACCCGGTCAACGAGGAACGCATTCCGATCTGGATCGCGGACTACGTCATGATCAGCTATGGCAGCGGCGCAATCATGGCGGTGCCGGCCCACGACGAGCGCGACTTTGCCTTTGCGCGCAAGTTCGGCTTGAAGGTGGTGCCGGTGATCCAGCCCGAAGGCGAGTCTTTCGACGGCGACACCATGCCCGAGGCGTGGCCGCACGAAGGCGTGATGGTCAACAGCGGGCCGTTCAACGGCACGCCCGCCACCCGCGAGAAGGGCCGCAAGAACCCGGCCATCAACGCCGTCATCGATTGGCTGGAGGAGCGCGGTATCGGTAAGGAAGCGGTCAACTACCGCCTGCGCGACTGGCTGATCAGCCGCCAGCGCTATTGGGGCAGCCCGATCCCGGTGATCTACACGCAGGACGGCACGATCGAACTGGTGCCCGACAGCCAACTGCCGGTCGAGCTGCCGCAGGATGTCGAGATGACCGGTTTCGGCAATCCGCTGGCCCAGCACGAGACGTTCGTCCACACCGTCGACAGTCAGGGGCGACCCGCCCGCCGCGAGACCGACACGATGGACACGTTCATGTGCTCGTCGTGGTATCACCTGCGCTACCTGTCGCCGGGCAATGAGGCGGCGCCCTTCAGCGCGGACGAGGCGGCGTATTGGCTGCCGGTCGACACGTACACGGGCGGCACCGAACATGCCACCATGCACCTGCTGTATACGCGCTGGTTCAACAAGGCGCTGCGCGACACAGGTGTGTTCGACGACACGTTCGCGGCCATGAAGCGCCACGGGCGCGACCCGCACGAGCTGGACGAGCCGATGCTGCAGCTGCGCAATCAGGGGCAGATTCTGGGCGAGCAGCGCCCCGGCGACCTGATCGTCGCCAGCGGGCGGATCGACAGCAACCGCAAGATGTTCGCCGATCGCGTGCGCGTCGTGCCGTCGTTCGAGGGGCAGATCAGCACCGAGGTGTATTGGGGCGAGTTGATCAAGCGCACCGAGAATCTGCTGACGCTGGCGACCCCGGACGGGAACCAGTACACCGTCGAGGTCGTGGACGGCGCGACGGTCGAAATTCCGTCGATCCCCGGGCCCAACACCGTCAACCAGTTGAAACATCATCTGGATGTCGAGCGGATGTCGAAGAGCCGTGGCAACGTCGTCAACCCCGACGAGCTGGTGTCAAAGTACGGCGCCGATACCGTGCGCGCCTACCTGATGTTCGCGTTCGACTTCATCAAGGGCGGGCCGTGGGACAGTCAGGGCATTCAGGGCGTCGTGCGCTGGATCAACGATATGTGGGATATCGCGCAGGCCGAGACGCCGGAGACCGGCGACGCTGATACCGAACGGACCATCGAACGGCGCGTGCATCAAGCGATCGAGCGGGTCTCGTACAGCATGGAGTCCTTCAGCTTTAACACGGCGGTCGCCGCGCTGATGAGCCTGCGCAATGACCTGAAGACCGCCGTGCGCGAGGGGAAGATCGGCACGGCGGCGTTCCGCGATGCCATACACATCGTCCTGCGCCTGATGGCCCCGATCACACCGCACGTCGCCGAAGAGCTGTGGGTCAAGCTGGGCTGGCCGTTCAGCATCCATACCCAGTCGTGGCCGGAATACGACGCGGCCAAGGCGGCGGAGGATGTTGTGCCACTGGTGATCATGGTCAACGGCAGAGTGCGCGGCCACGTCGAGGTAGCGGCGGACATTAGCGAGGACGCGGCCAAAGAGGCGGCGCTGGCCAGCGAGTGGATCGTGCGCCAGTTGAACGGGTCGCAGCCCAAGCGTGTCATCTTCATCGGCGGGCGCGAGCCGAAGGTAAACGTCGTCGTTTAAGGCGTCACAAACCTCACCCCCGTCTAGTGCCGTGCGACGGGGGTGAGGTTCAATGCGCGGTCATCAGGTCAGCGCACCAACGCGAATTCCCGCCTGAAAACGAGCCACGAATCGCTTTCGGGATGTTTCTTATGGTATGGGAACTCCACTTGTGCGATTACAATACCTAAAGACCCATTCTGAACTGCGGCACAGCCATGTCCCATTTTGCCAACACGGACGACCCCGCCGCATATCCTTTATCGATTGAGACCCGACAGGCGCTTGCCGAAGAGGCAAATCGCCGGGGGCTGTCTCAGGATGCGCTTGTGCGCCGCCTGTTGGCCGACGCGCACGACACTGAGTCGCAGTCTCAACTTCTCGCCAAAGCCCCCGAACCGCTGGTCATCACCGACATGAACGGGCTGATCGTCTACGCTAACCCCGCCTTTGATACGCTGTTGGGTTATCCTGTCGGCGGCACTCGTGGGATGAGCACGTACGATTTACTCGATCCCGCCGATGCGCAAAATGCACGTGTCGCTCGTGACAAGGTGCCGACAGGCGGAGCCCGACTCGTGGAGTTCACCGGAACCTACGTGCGGCGCGATGGGGCGTCGCGTGTCATCCACTGGGTCTCGCAGGTCGAAAGCGGCCGGATCTACTCGGTCGGGCGCGATGTCACGGACATCCAAGTCCTGCAAGACGAGATGATGGCGATGCAGGAGACTGTCCGGATGCGCATGTACGAGTTTCGTGCGCTGGTTGAGAATAACCCCGACTGGGTCGCACGGTTGGGACGCGACCACCACGTCCTGTACGTGAACGCCTCGATGGCCGACGCGCTGAGCCTGCCGCCGGAAACACTGGTCGGGCGCGCCCTGCGCGGCATCTCGTTTGGCATCGATTTCGAGTTAGCCGTCCAGCTCGAACAGGCGCTCAACGCCGTGCTGGACAGCGGCCAGACCCTCACCTTCGAATTCAACGCCGAGTCGCACGACGGGGCCGAACACACGTACGAGGCACGTCTCGTCCCGGAATTTGCGCCGGACGAGCGAATCGCAAGCGTGTTGATGATCGCGCACGACATCACGCGGCAGCGCGAACTGGAGTCCGAACTGCGCGAGCGCGAGACGTGGTTCCGCGGCATCGTCGAAAGCCAGGTCGATCTGGTCTCGCGCTTTACGTCCGACCTGACGCTGGTTTTCGTCAACGACGCGTACTGTCGCTACTTCGGCGGCAAGCCCGAAGACTACGTCGGACGCAGCATCCTCGACCTCGAGGACCCCAAGACGCACAATACCATCAAGCGCAATATGCAGGATTTGCTCAATCAACCCGGGCCATTGGTTCAGGAGTTCAAGAGCTATTGGCCAGACGGCCGCGAACGCTGGATTCAGTGGGTATCGACCGGTATTCGAGGCGCGGATGGAATCGGGTTGTATCAATCGGTCGGCCGTGACGTCACCGCCCAGCGCCAGCTTGAAGCCGAATTGCGCGAGCGCGAGACGTGGTATCGCGGCATCGTGGAGAGCCAGATCGATCTGGTCTCACGCCACACGACCGACGGGACGCTGATCTTCGTCAACGACGCCTACTGCAAGTACTTCGGCAGAGAGCGCGAGGAGATCCTCGGCCGCAGCTATATGGAGATCGAGCCGGAGAGCAACCACGCCGAACTCCGCCGCCATCTGGCGAATATGGCCGCGCGCCCCGGGCTGCACATCGAGGCCCATCGTACGTCCAACGCAGATGGACGCGACCGGTGGGTTCAGTGGGTGAGCTATGCCTTTGCTGACGATGACGGCAAGGTCACCATGATTCAGTCGGTGGGGCGCGACATCACCGACCTGAAGCAGACCGAGCGCACGCTGCGGGACAGCGAGGAGCGATTCAGGCTGATCTTCGAGACGGTGTCGGAAGGGATCATCCTGATCGACCCGTTGGGGCGCATTCGTCTGGTGAACCGAACGATCGAAGAGCGCTGCGGCATGGCGCGCGCCGATTTGGCCAACCGGAATGTCGGCTGGCTGTTCACCGAAACTGCGCGCAAGTTGGTGCTGGACGCGATCAATCGGACGCTGACCACCAATGAGACGATCGTCCTTGCCAACGAGGACCTGCTGGAAGCGCGCACGGTCGGCGGGGAGCTGTATCCGGTCGAACTGAGCATGGTGCCGCTTACCCTGTCCGGTGCACCGATGGTCATCTGTCTGGTCCGCGACATCACCGGGCGGCGGCAGCTCGAACAGCAGCGCCTGATCAACCGTGCGCTCGAGGTCGAGCTGGAAAAAGAGCGCGAGCTGATCGACCTCAAGCAGCGATTTACGCACATGGTCACGCATGAGTTCCGACTGCCGCTGACGGTCATTCAATCGACGATCGACATCGTGCTCAACTATGCGGACCGTTTGTCGCAGGAGAAGTTGGCCGATCGCCTCGATATCGTCGCCAAGCAGGCCCAGCGCATGAACGACTTGCTCGAGGACGCGCTGACGTACAGCCGTGGCGAAGCGGTGCGCGTCAAACTGACGCCAGAGCAGATCGACCTCGTTGCGTCTGCCCGCACGGCCATCGACGATCTTTCGGCCGCGGACAACGCCAGCCATCGCATAACGCTCGACGCGCCCGAGCCGGTGTTCTATGTGCTGACCGATCAACGAATGCTGGAACACATCCTGACCAACCTGATCGGCAACGCCATTAAATACTCGCCCGCGGGCAGCGACATTGTGGTGCAAATCCGCCGCGACGGCGACGATGCAACCATCTCCGTGACCGACCGTGGCATTGGTATTCCCGACAGCGACGTGTCGCGCATCTTTCAACCGTTCCACCGCGGGCAAAACGTCGGCTCGCGCAGCGGGTCGGGGCTGGGACTGCCGATCGTCAAGCAGAGCCTCGATGCGCTTGGCGGCGAGATCCACGTCAAAACGCAGGTCGGGAAGGGGACGACGTTTACGGTTCGTATACCGGCCGCAGCAGCGTCGGATTAACCGGCGGGTTCGCCAGCGGGCAGCCGTCTGCATCGCACATATCGACAAACCAGAGATCGTGGGTCTGCGTACCCATCTCGATCACCTGCCGGCCCGGGAAACGCGCGAGGATCAGGGCGCGGTCCTGCGGCGATGTTTCGTTGACGAGCGCCAATTCGGTGTCGCTATCCAGAAACGGGCTGGCGACCGTCCACAGGGCGGCACGCGTCCGCCAGCGGGCGTCGCGCCCGGTAACCAGAACCAGCACGGGCGTTTCGGGCGATTCGCGGCGCGCCTCGACCCCCGCGATGACCTCGGCGGTCACACGGTTGAAGCCGCGCAGCGCGTCGATTCGCGGGGCCGAGTAACCCAGCACGGACCAGCCCAGTGCGGCGGCGAACGCGATAGGCACGGCCCACCGCCACAGGCCGCCGCGTGCGGTCAGCGCCGCCAGCGGAAGCGCCGCCAGTACCGCGGCCGCGCTTAGTCCCTCGGCGTAATAGCGCGTGCCGTACCGCTGCGATCCGATCCAATAGGCGGTGTGCGCGGCGATCAGCGCGAACAGCATGCCGAACAGCAGCCATCCGGCCTGCGCACGGTCAATGGAGTCGGGCCGGCGTCCAATCCAGATCAGCGGCAGCAGCGCCCACACGATCATCACCGCAGCCCACAATTCCGGCGCGTCGAACAGGAAGCGGTCGACCAGCAGCACCCACAACACGCCGGCCAATACCCACAGATACGCCCAGTCGCGCCGCAGCGCCACCAGCAGACCGATCGGCACGAGGAGCCAGCCAACGCCGACCACCGGCCACCACGAGTCCGCGACCATCCCGTCCGGCGCGATGCCGACCACCCATTCGCTCAACATTTCGTCCCAGCCGCCCAACTGCCAGCCGAACAGGTCGGCGGCGGTGAGCGAGAGGTCATAGCGCGCGAACTGGATGCCTTTGGTGAGCGTGTGGCCGTTGCGTCCGATGTCCGGGCCGAAGCCGATGCGATCGTACTCCCAGCCCGGCACCAGCGTATACAGATTGGCGGTAGGGTCGCCGGTGGCAGCCGCGTTGTACACGGGCACGAGCGCGGCTGTGAGCAGCGCGCCGCCGGCGAGTACGAACAGCGGAATCGCGTGCCGGTACTGCCCGGCGCGGATTGCGTGCAGCAGGCGCAGGCTGCTCCAGATGATGAATGGCATTGCTACTGCGACCGCGCTTAACGGCCGGGTGGCCGCCAACAGCCCGAGGCTGAGCCCGCCGGCGAGACCCCATATCCAGCGGCGTGGGCCGGCGCGGGACATGCGCAGATACGCCCAAATGAACAGCGACGCGCACAATAGGCCGGCAGTGTGCGCCATCAACGTCGCGTTGAGCAGCAGCGCCATGGGAGAGAACGTGAGCAGCGCGGCGGCGTAGATGCCGGCCGTCTCGGTGAAGCCTTCGCGGCCGATGCGATAGGCGACGACGACCGTCAGCGCCGCCAGCGCCGCGTTCACCACGGCGGGCAGGCCGAGCATGACGCCAATCCCCAGCAGCAGCGGCCACCCCGGCGGATACTTGCCGAACCGAACGCCGCGCGCCGTGTCGTCGATGACGAAGGGCTGCCAGTACGCGCCGGACGGCTCGGCCAGCGGCGCAGTGGCCTGCCCGCGGGCGAAGACTTTGGCTTGGAACAGGTACGCGACCTCGTCTTCGAGGTGCGGGACGCGTTCGAATACCGTGCGGCTGACGATCAGGCTGCACGCGAAGGCGGTCAAGGCGAGGGCGAGGACAATCAGAGAGGAACGCCGCATGAGGCGCATTATACCCGCTAGTGAAAGTAGCAGTTGTGAGTGCTGAGAGCGTGTATGCGATTTCACTCGTCCGCGAGACGGGTATGTCGGAGAGCCACGTTACCTTACCCCCCGGCCCCCTCTCCATGGCCATGGAGAGGGGGAGTCGAGCATCGCGAGACGGGGGTGAGGTTGTGTAGTGCCACCATCAAATACCGAATTTACAGACACGCTCTGAGTGATGAGAAACCGGCAGGCTTGGAGACGCCAATATGCTGCGGTGAATCAAAAGCGGGGCAACCTGTGCGATTGCCCCGCCGCTGCGAGTCGCTGTCGATTAGCCGGCCATCGGCGCGCGTGCCGGCACATTGGGCTTGACCATCCCCTTCAGGATGCGTTCCATGGCCATCGTGTGGCTGCACACGCCGTGCGTCTGGAAGTACGGGTTGTCGCAGAACCACGTCCCGTCTTCGTAGTTGATCGTGTATTCGTTGTGGTCACCGCGGAAGCGCGCGTTGAACGCCAGAATGGTGATGCGGTGCGGCTCGGACGCATACTTCTTGGCTTTCTCAACGTCGCTGACGACATTCTGACCGGGAGCGTAGGGCAGCGGCTCGCGCTTGAGCATGGGGCCGAACAGGCGCTCCATCGCCATCACGTGCGGGCTGATGCCATACTTTTGGAAGCCGCGATCGGTGCTGTGCCAACCATCCGGCCCGAGCGAGATCGTGTAGGTGTCGCTGTCGCCACGAAACTCGACCTTAAGGCTGTTGAAGGTGACGCGTGACGGATCCTCGGCGTATTCCTTGGCTTTCTGAATCTTCCCGATCAAGCTGTAGTCCATTGTGCCTAGTCCCTTCTATTGACTGCCGGACAAAACCTCTCTGAATGAAAACACGCGGCACGATTGGGCCGCGTGTTGGTCAGTTCAGGTGAGGAAAAAGTAGCTCATTGGACGTGGACTTTCATTGATCCACCGATGCCCTAAGTTTAAGCCGGGGTTAACCCATTGTCAAATTGAGACCCGCCATTACAGGGGGAAAAGAACCTAAAAAAACGCTGTGGAAATCGCAAACGTGACAAATATCACGTTTGGGATATAAAGGATATCAAAGGGGTGCGCCCGCGTGCCCGCAGATCAGCAGGATCGATGCTCGTGGAACGACAAGCTGTGCCCTTGCGCGGGGTGGTGATGGCCTTAGCGACTCCGGTATTTCTCGGTGTCGCCCCGATCTTCGGGAAGATGGCGCTGCAAGCCGGCGCCGACCCGTTCAGCGTGGCGGCCCTACGCACGCTGACCGCGATCGCCGTGTTGTGGGCCGTGTACGCCATTTTCCTGCGGCGGTTTATCTTCGTGTCGCCCGCCGGCGTGATGGGATGCGTGACGATCGGCATTATCAACGGCGTGGGCGCGTTGTGCTATTACAGCGGGCTTGGCCGGTTGGACGCTGGACTGGTGCAGCTCATCAACGGGATGTATCTGGTCGTGGCGGTCGCGCTTGCGCATTACGGTGGCACGCGCATCGACGGCCGCACGCTGATTCGTGTCGGGCTGGCGATCGCTGCGCTCGTCGTTCTGACCGGCTTTGGCGAACGGCGAGCGGATTTCCTCGGTGTCGGCCTAATGATGGGCAGCGCCGTCATGTTCGCCGGCACGCTGGTGCTCAGCCAGTACGTGTTGTACGAAGTCCCGGCGCAAACCATGGCGCTCTACGCGCTTACGACCATGGCGGTGATCGTCTCGATGGTATGGCTGGCGGTGGGTACCGGCATCAGCGCCGAGGCTGCTGGCGGGGCGGTCGCGCCGATCGTCATCCTCGGCATCACGACGGCGCTCAGCCGCCTTGCCATGTATGCCGGCGTCAAATTCCTCGGCGGCATGCAAACGGCGGTCATGGCGGTGTTGGAGATCGCCGTGGCGCTGCTGCTGTCGGCGTTGGTTCTGGGTGAACGGCTGACACCGGCGCAGTGGGGCGGGGTCGCCCTGCTGTTCGCGTCGCTGCTGCTCATCCGCCAGCGCGATCTGGTCGCGCGCGCCTACAATCCCGGCGCGATGATCCTTGCCAACATGGCGAACGAGCAGTTCCAGCGTATCGCATTCCACAAGGCGTTCGGCACGGTGGAGACCAACCCCGACTTGGCGATCCTTCAAGATATGTCGCCGGAGGAACTGCACGCCATTCAGCAGATGATGGGCGCGGAACCGGGCGCGATCGACCCGTTCCCGATCGCCAAATCGGCCGCGTTGCAAGCGACCGTCACCGAGGTCGAAGGCGTGATTCGATAGCGCGAGCTCGCCTCGGACAAGCGCGCGTTGTCCGCGATGGCGTTGACGGTTACGATCCCGCCGCGACCTCCCACACTTGAAAGCCGCCGTCACAGCCGATCACGAGGCGGGTGCCGTCGTGCGCGAGCTGTACCATATCCGGCACGCGTGAGCATATCGACGTCTCGTACTCGCCAAGCGCGATCTCTTCGCCGGTCGCGCTGATCCACGCGGTCAGGCTGGGCGTCTCGCCGCGGTGCACGGCGAGGATCACGTCGGCGTCTGGGGTCAGCAGCAGGGCTTGCACGTATTCACCGTCCAGCGGCGCGACAACTCGATCTTCGCCGGTGGTGAAATCGAGCAGGTGGAGCCCCTCGCTGAATTCGTCGCGCCATGCGAACTGCTGGCCGTTGGTCTCGTTGACGCGCCCGAACGTCGGCAGCACCGGCAGCGCGACTTCGGCGGTAACGTCTCCCGTCTGCAAGTCCCACAGCCGCACCGTGCCGTTGAACGTCGCGGTGATGGCGCGCGGCGCCGGGATACGTCCGATGCGTACGTACGAGTCGAAGTCGGCTTCGGGGCCGGTGGGGATAGACTGTGGATCGCCGTCGGTTGCGTCGTCGGTGACGGTCAGGCGTACGACGTTATGGCCTCCCGGAGTCTCCGCGCTTGGATTGGGGATCGTCTCGATCCACACCGTATCGCCGTCTTCTGCATCGATCCACACCCGCACCGGCACGCCGTACTCGGCCGGCACGGTCTGCTGGCGAGTCGTTCCGTCCAGCGCGGCCACGTAGATGACATCCGTCTCGCCTTGCCGCAGCAGCAGCGCAAAACGGTCGCTGTCGTCGCTCCAGTCGATATCGATAGCCGTGCTCCAGCGGTCGGGCTCGAGCGGATCGCGGTGTACCAATTGCGCGGCGATCGTGCCGTCTGCGGTGCTGAACACCGTCGTGCCGCCCTCGACCACCGTCGCCGCGTACAGGCCATCGGGACTGAGGGCGAACCATCCCGACAACGGCTTGGGCGGATGATCCGCCTCGGCCGGCGTGAATTCGTCCATCGTGACGATGCGGGCCAGCGCGAGCGACCGCACGTTGTCCGCGGAAATCGGCGGCGGCGCGTCTGTCTGCGCGAACACACTGCCAGCAAAGATCGCGAGCATCACCCAAAGGAACACGTGCATGATGGGCCTCACTTTCGTCTCGCGCCAAGCATACATCATACGCGTCGCGCGCCGTAGGCCGCAGAAAATGAAACCAAAGGGCTTTCGCCCTCTGGACTCCCGTCGCTGCAATTTCATGCCGCGCGCGGCATGAAATTGCGAGAAACGAGGTGCAGGAGTGCAAACTCCTGCCGGAGCTTGGGGCACTGCCCCAAGCGCGATGCAAAACGGGCGACCCGTTCAGGTCGCCCGCGTCTTGTGGTTGAGTGGTTTCGGCTCGGCCTACGCCGCGTCGTCGTTGACCTTGGCCTTCTCGCCGTCGTTCTTGGCCTTGCCGACCAGATCGCTGAAGGCGGTCGTGCGGGCGATATTGCGGCGGGTGGCGACGAGGTAGATCACACCCAGCGCGATCAGACCGATGCCGATGAACTGCACGTTGACACTGCGGAAGATCAGCACCTCGAAGAAGACGACCGCACCTACCAGCCCCATCGCGCCGTAGCGCATCATGTCGTTGCCGATCCGGATCTCGTGCTCGTACTTCGAGACGCGTTCGCCGCGCCAGCGCATCGCGAAGCCAGTAAGGATCGGGTAGACGGCCCAGATGTACGCCCACGATTCCCAGTGACCGCTCAGGCTCTGATAAAACAGGATCAGACCGGTTGCGGTGACGATTGTGCCCGGGAAGATCATGTCGACGCTCTCGCGGTCGCGGCCGGTCAGCGCGCGATAGAGGAGTACGACGCCGGGAATAAGCACAAACAGCGGCCACAGCGTGCCGATGCCGTACTGCCAAAGGAACAGCAGCGCGATGCCGCCGCCGATCAGGAGATAAGGGAGTATCCCTTTGGTGTCGAAGTCGAATCGATTGGTCATGGCCGGTTAGTCCTCAAGCTCGTTTGTCGTGTCTAGTCACGTATACGGAGCGGGCACGGACAAAGTTGCAGACGCAGCGATGACGTGGGTTAAGAGGACGCCGTCTCGGCCTCTTCTTCCAGCAGTGCGCGGACGCCTTCGATCATCTGCGCGTGAATGCGCCCGTTGCTGACGATCATGCCGCGCGTACGGGCCATTGTGCGGCCGCTGCTGAAGTCGAGCGGGGAGCCGTCAATGTCGGTCGCGAGGCCGCCCGCCGCGCGCACCAGCGCCGCACCCGCCGCGTGATCCCACGTCGAATGGGCGCGCGTGCTCTTGAGGTTGGGCAGGCGCAGGTACAGCTCGGCATCGCCGGCTGCGATGCGCGCGTACTTCTCCATGCTGTCGAGCCGTTCGACCGGCGCGGCGTCCAGCCCCGCCAGCATGCGCGCCCGCAGCATGCGCTCGAACCCGGCGTGCGACTTCTCGACGCTTTCCAATACGCGCACACGCTGCACGTCCTGAATGGCCGACACGCGCACCTGCCGCCCGCTGAAACCGGCGATCGGCCCGATCATGCAGGTGTCGTTCTCCGTCCACAGCAGTGCGCCGCCCCCGTTGTAGGCCGGGTAGCCCGGGCAGGCCATCACACCGCCGACCGCCTGGCCGCCGCGCAGCACGCCGATGGCGATGGCGTAGTGGCGCATGGCGATGAACCCCTTCGTGCCGTCGATCGGGTCGATGACCCACGTGCGGTCGGCCTGCACGTCCTTGCCGTAGTCGAGCCATGACACCACGTCCGACTCGCTGACTCTACGGCCCAGCACCTCGCCGATCAGTGCGACGACCTTGGCGCGTTGTTCAGCGGGGACAAGCCCGACGAACTGTTCGCCAGTCTCCTCAGCCAGCACGGCGTCGCCGGGGAAGTTCGACTTGATCGCGTTGGCGATCAGCGCCTGCGCGCCGTAGTCGGCGATGGTCACCGGGCCGTCGTTGTCGGCCTTTTGGCTGGTCACGAAGTGGCGCTTCTGGACGGTGCTGCACAGCGCGGCGGCTTGACGGGCCGCGGTCTTGATCGGTTCGAGGTTCATCCGGTGTCCTTCACTGTCGTCACTCGATGTACCCGAGTGCGCGCAAACTATCCATCATGGCCGGCGTTAGGGCCGCTTGTTCGGCGAGCGCGTGCAGGTCGCAGCGCGCCCGCCGCGCGTTCCACACGCTCGAATTCAACTGAGAGAGCAGCTCGGCCACGGCATCCGGCCGTTCGGCCAGCAGGTCGCGCGTTTCCGCCGGGTCGGCGTGCACATCGTACAGCGCCTCCGGCGTATCGGCCAAAGTGGTGAGCTTCAGGTCACCGTTGATGATGCCGCGTCGAACCTGTGTCAGGCTCAGGGCATGGATCAACTTGGGCGCGCGGTGGCGCAGCACCGACAGGAACGCCTGCGGCGGGAATGCTTCGGTGAAGACCGGGCCGTCGACGGCTTCGTCGTTGAGCAGGCTGAGGTCGGCCGGGCGGATCGTCGCCCGGTTTCCCGGCATATCAATGCCCGCGCCGTCAAGCAGTGTATGGAACACGCGCCGGGTCGATACCACCTCGTCCGAGCGTGTCCCGTTTCGCGTGTCGTCCGGGTGACGGATCACCAGCGGGACGTGCGTCAGCTCGTGGTTGACGACGAAGCTGTGGCCGAAGTATCCGTGGTCGCCGTGGCCCTCGCCGTGGTCGGCGGTGACGATCACGACCGTATCGCTGAGCGCCCGGCTGGCGCGCAGATAATCGAACAAGCGGTGCAAGGCGCGGTCCTGCGCGCGGATTTCGGCGTCGTAGAACGTTTCGAGCGCGGCGGTCTGCCAGTCTTCGAGCGGTGCCTCCACCGGGCTGGCCCAACGCGCGGCATCGGCGTTGAAGCTGGCGACAAACCGGTATTCCGCGGCGCTGAGCCTCGGCGCGATCGAATCCAGTACGTCCTGTGGGGGCCGGTACGGGAGGTGCGTTCCCATCAGGTTGAGAAAGGCAAACAGCGGCGGTCGCGCGGAGCGGCCGGCACGATGCTTCTGCATGTAGCCGATCAGGTCATCGACCGAGTTCTGCGAACTGCCCTTGTAGTTGACAAGGCGCGTCCACACCGGCGTGAACAATGGATGCAGCGACACGCGAAACAGCCATTCGCGCTGGGCGAACTGGTTACCGGCCGCGCGCGCGAACGTCCGCCATCTGCGCACGGCATGATCGACCGGCGCGCCACGTTGGCGCTCGAAGGGGCGATTGACCGCCGCGCCGGCGTAGTTGTAGAACGCATCGAAGCCGCGGATCAGACCGTGGTCCAGCACACCGACCAGTGGATTGTTGCAGAAGCCGACCGTGTGATAGTCCGAATCGCGCAGCAGTTCGGCGGCGGTCGGCAGCTCGGCGGGCAGCACGCGATCGGCCTCGGTCAGGTCGTGCGTGGTCGGGTAGACGCCGGTGAACATCGAGGCGTGCGCCGGAATCGTCCACTGCGCCGGCGAAATCGCCCGGTCGTAGACGACGGCACTCTCGGCAAACGAGTCGAGCGCCGGCGATGTCGATACGGAATGCCCGTACAGCGACAAACGGTCGCGGCGCATAGTATCAAGGAGGATGACCAGCAGGTTGGGTCGGGTAGGCATTTCGGGCGGAATGTTAAGGGATGGCGAACACCGGTTAGCATACAACGCCCCGGTAGTGCCGGCAATGACCGGTTCGCGTCCGCACGTCCAACGTTGTGCAATCGTAGATGGCGGACACCGCGCCAACAGCAATGATGTTCGGCGTCAATCCATAGGAGGTTGCACACTGGCCCGTTCATCGAAGGCGGCCGGACGATAGTGGAAAAGACCGTTTCAGTGCGTGCGCGAATTGGAGGTCAAACCATGAAGATTCGCCTCGTTTATTGCTGTCTGCTTGTGCTGTTCATGTTGTGTGGGGCTGTCGTATCGGCACAAGATGCGCCGCCCCTGATTATTGGCGATTTACGCGCGGCGCTCGACGCTATCGACGATGCCGCACCTGCTTCCCAACAGGCGATGGTCGACGACTTGTGGGACGCGCTGATCGCGGCCGGGCGCGTGCCGTACGTCGACTACAACCGCGTCATGTTCATGTACCGTGGCGAGGCCGAGGTCGTCGACTGGCGCGGCGACTTCACCAACTGGGAACACGTCCCGGAGCTGTTGGGACGCCAAATCGGCGGCACCGACCTGTGGGTCGCAGAAACCGCGCTTCCGGTCAATGCGCGTATCGAATATAAGATTGTGCTGGACGACAACGCGTGGATCCTTGACCCGGCCAACCCGGCGCAGGCGGCCAGCGGTTTCGGGCCGAACAGCGAACTTCGCATGCCGTATTTCGCGACGACCGACGTCAGCGCGGATCGCGAGGGAATCGCAAACGGCGTTACGTCGGATCTGCTGCGGTTCGACAGCGCCGCGTTGGGCTACACGGTCGGGTATTGGGTCTACACGCCCGCCGGCTACGACGCGCTGGACGATCTGCCGGTCGTGTACGTGCTGGACGGCAACGACTTTGGCGATCCGGGTATGGGGCGCATCGTGCCGGTGCTGGATTCACTGATTGCCGACGGCCGAATTGTGCCGGTGATCGCCGTGCTGATCAGCGCACGCGACCCGGATGTTCCGGCGAACAACCGGCGCGAAGATGAGTTCCTCGGCAACCGCGAGTACTTCAAATTCGTGGCTGAGGAACTGGTCCCCGAGATCGATGCGGCCTACGACAGCAGCCCGCTCAAGCAGAACCGCGCCATTGTCGGGACTTCGTACGGCGGTTTGGCGTCGGCGTACCTCGGGGTGCTGTACCCGGACGTGTTCGACATGGTTGCCATGTATTCTCCGGCGCTGGTGCTGCAAGACGTCTTCGACACCTACGAGGCCGCCGAGGTACTGCCCGCGCGCTACTTCATCGGGACAGGCTACCCCGGCTGGGACAATTTCGTGCCGCAGGACGCGCTCGATTTCATTATGGCTCAAGGCGCTCAGTTGATGTTCATCCAGAGCGAGGAGGGGCATTCGTGGGGCATGTGGCGCGCGATGCTGGACGAGATGCTGATCTACTTCTTCGGCAGGCGGCTCAGTGAATAGCACGCTGGAGGAACGCGCAATTTGACAAAACGCGCGAACCGTCATTCAATCTCCGGAGAGATGCGCGATCTGTGCGCATCCGTACCGAGTTGAGGTTGAATCAGCATGTCTCGAAAGTTGTCCATCGCCATCCTGCTGTTGTTCATGCTTGCGCTCACCCTGACGGTTGTGCAGGCGCAGCCCGTCGCGCCGCGCGCGCTGCCGTTCGACATTGTAATCAACAGCAGTTTCGAACCCGACGCCTCGTTCTGGACCGTCAAGAACACCGACGGCAAGGACAAGGTGAAGTGCGGCGGCGTGGGCCATACCGCCACCAACTGCGCGTTCCGCCTGAAGGGCAGCGCAGGCGAGAAGACCAAGCTGGAGCAGACCTACACGGTCAATGCGCCCACGACCGGGTCGCAGTACTTGTTCGTGACCGCGCATGTACGCCCGTTGGCGGGCGGGCAGACGATGAAATTCTATGCCAAGATCAAGCGCGGCGCGCTGAGCACGCTCAAGATCTCGCAGACATATACCGCCAGCGCGTCGAGTTTGAACTACACGTCTGTCGAGTTCGAGTCAGGCGCTGTTGACGTATCGCAGGTCACGGCGGTGAAGTTCGGCGTGAAGAACTCGTCGCTGAGCGGCGCGACGTATGTCGACGAGTGGTTCGTGGGCTTCGGCAACGTCGTCCGCTAGGCCGGTTCCCACGCGCCGCGGCCCCCGCGCCGCAGCACGGCCCACACGAAGCGTGGCAGGCGCAGCATGCGCTTGATCCGCCACGGCTGACGGATCAGCCGGAACAGCCATTCGATCCCCGCGCGCTGCATCCACACCGGCGCGCGGGGGATGATCCCCGCGACGAAGTCCAACGATCCGCCGATGCCCATCGCCATCTTGACGTTGAGGCGCGGGCTGTTGCGCGCGATCCACGCGTCCTGCTTGGGCGCGCCGTAGGCGACCAGCAGGATGTCGGCGCCCGATTCGTTGATCATGGTGACCTGCGCGTCCTCATCTTCGCGCCGGGGCGAGCCGCTGAACGTGCCGGCGATTCTGAGGCCGGGGTAGCGTTCGATCAGGATGCCGGCGGCTTTCGCCGCGATGCCCTCCGCCGCGCCGAGCAGGAACAGCGACCACCCTTCCTGTGCGGCGCGCTCGGCAATGCGCGGCACACCGTCCGACCCGGTCACCCGCTCGGGCAGTCGGCGGCCCAGCATGCGCGCCGCCAGCAGCAGCCCGATTCCGTCCGGCACGCACAGATCGGCGCGGCGCAGCACCCGCCGGAATATCGGGTCCTGCTGGGCCACCATCACGAATTCCGGGTTGATCGTGCACACGTGATGCAGGCCGTCGTCGGCGCGCACCCACGACCCGATCAGGTCGAGCCACTGCGCAAAAGTCACGGCATGAACAGGCAAGCCGAGGATGCGCACCGTCTCGACCTCGGGCCGGGGCGGCAGCGGCGGGAGCGTCGGCTGAGGTTCACCAGCCAACAGCCGCCGCGCCGCATCGATCACGGCGTCCGGGCGCACCATGTGCAGGCACGTCCGCGCCGGGCAGCCCTCACGCGCACCGAGTTCGTGATCGATGTACGAGCACGGCGCGCAGCGCGGCAGCGTGCGTACGACGACCGCCTTGCCGTCCGGCGACCACGGGCCATAAGCGGCGTCGTTGGTCGGACCGAACACCGCAACGGTTGGCGTACCGACCGCGGCGGCAACGTGCGTCACGCCGCTGTCACTGCCGACGTACAGCGCGCACTGGCGCAGTACGCCGGCCAACTGCGGCACCGATGTCTTGCCGGTGAGGTCGAGGGCCGGGTGCTTCAACCGCGCGATCAGGTCGGGGCTGTCGTCACCGTTAGCGCCAATTACGACGACCTGCGCGTTGAGCTCGTCGGCCAGCGTATCAACCGCCTGCGCCAGCAGTTCGGCCGGCCAGCGGCGCGCCATGCTAAAGTCGCCGCTTCCGGCGTGGACCGCGATCCGCACCGGCGCATCCGGCAGCGGGTATGGCATTTCGGCGACGCGGCATGGGCGGGGCGATGCATCTGCGCCGAGCCGTTCGACTAGCGCAAGCCACGAGGCGGCTTGATGCGGTGCGCCGAAACCGTCATCCGGCACGTGGTCGGTCAGAAATCCGCCGCGCCCGTTGTCCAGCCCGATCCGTCGTTTGGCCCCGCTGAACGCCGCCAGCGCTGCATATTTCCACGCGCCGGCCCGCGTCGTCAGCCGGTGGAAGAACACGATCGTGTCGTAGCGGTCGGCGCGGATTTTGCGGAACACGCGCAGAGTCTCAGCATTGGCGATGCCGAAGCGTGGCAGGGTATAGACCGTATCGGCCAACCCAAGCCCGCCGACTGCCGGGGCTGCGCCGGGAGTGGTCAGCAGGCCGACGTGCGCGTCGGGCTGGGCTTCGCGCAGCGCAGTCAGCGCCGGCGTGGTGAGGATCAAATCTCCGATGTTGGCCCACTGCACGCACAGGATGCGCGTCATGAAGCGGCCTCCAGCAGGGCGGCGAGGGCCGCGTCGGCGCAGGCGTCCCACGTGAAGCGCGCGGCCTGCGCGCCGCCTCGCGCGACGAGATCGGCCCGCAGTGCGTCGTCGTTCAGCACGCGCAGCATCGCCGCGGCGATGGCATCGACATCCTCGGGATCGACCAGCAGGCCGGCGTCCCCGGCGAGCTCGGGCAGGCTGGAGGTCGTGCTGGTGATAACGGCCGTGCCGGCGTGCATGGCCTCGACGACCGGGAAGCCGAAGCCTTCGTACAATGTCGGAAACGTCAGCGCGACAGACCCGGCCAGCAGCGCGCCCTTGTCCTCATCGCTGACGTACCCGAGCAGGCGCACGCCCGGCACGCCTTCCGCCCACGCCGGGTCGTACAACCAGCCCTTCGCGCCGGCGAACACCAGCGCGACATCGCGGTGCTGCGCGTGGACCTGCGTAAAGGCCTGCACCAGGCGCGCGATATTCTTGCGCGGCTGAAGCGTGCCGACGAAGGCGAAGTAGCGCTCCGGCAGCGCGTGCTTAACCCGCACGGCAGCACGGTCGCCTTCCGGCGGGGCAGCCACGCCGGGATACACCACGCGAATCTTATCGGGCGCGACGCCGTAGAAGGCGTTCAGGTCGTCGGCGGTGGCCTGGCTGTCGGCCAGCACGATCGAAGCGCGGCGCGCGCTGTAGCGGGTCGTCAGGTCGAGGTAACGGCGCGAACGGCCCGGGTGCGCGTGCGGAAAGTGCAGATAGCCGAGGTCGTGGACGGTGACCGCGGCGCGCCCCGGCATCACGAACGGCAGGGTGTGCGCCGGCACAAAGGTCAGGTCGGGGCGGTCGCGGTACAGGGCGCGGGCCAAGCGGGTGTGCGTCCACAGGCGGCGCTGCGGCATGACGGCATACGCAACATGCTCGGCCGCCGGGAACAGGTCGGCGGGCGGTGGATCGCGGAAATGCAGCGTGACGCGATGGCCGGTCGTACGCGGAATCAGCGCGCGGATGAGTTCAAGCGCGTAGCGTTCCGTGCCGGTCGGATAGGGGCGCGTGGAACGGCTGGCGTCGATGGCGAGGTGCATGATCAGGCACGGCGCGGCCGGAAGATCAGCGGGAGGATCGCCAGCAGGGCCGCCGCACCCAGCACGAACGGCGCCGCAGTGGTCAGCGGGCCAGCCGCGAACAGGGTGACGATCGAGGCGCCGACGGCAATCGCCGCGCCGGTCATCAGCCACACCGCCGAGAACGGCCGCGACAGCAAGCCGGTTAAGGCAATCGCCGCGCCGAGCAGCGTGAACGGCAGCCACCACGGCAGCGAAAGGCCTTCGACAGTCGTGGCGAACAACCAGCCTCCGATGATGCCGACGATGAGCGCCGCGAAAAACGCCCCGCGCGCCCATCGGCCGGACGCCAACCAGTAGCTCACCAGCGAGAGCGCCAACCCGGCGCAGGCCGCCGCGCCGAACGTCTGCCATGTCAACGTTTGGCCGGATGCCGTCGCCAGCGTGAGCACCGCGCCGACCGCCATGAGCGCGACCGCCGGCAGAATCGTCACGATGCGCCCGCCCTGCACGCGGATCATGCCGGGGCGGCTGAACACGTATGACGCGGCCCAACGGCGGTATTCGTCCTCGGCGCGCTGCGCCGCTTCGATTCGGGCCGCTTCTTCGATCCGGCGCTGCTGCTCGGCCGCGACGACCGTATCGAGCGAGTCGACCGCCGCCAGCGCCGCGTCGATGTCGACCTCGAAACTGGTCTCGCCGGTCGCCGTCAGGTCGGGGACGTCGCTGTCGGCCGCGGCGACTGCCGCCCCAACGCCGATTGCTGCCCAGTCGAAGGCCGGCGCGGGTTCAGGCTCGGTCTCTTCGTCGTCGTGCGGGGCGTACTCGTCGTACTCGTCGTCAACCTCATCGTCCGCATCGTCCGCCGCTTCCGGTTCGTCCTCGGCTTTCGCGACCGGTTCTTCGACAGCATCGTCGGCGGTTTCTTCGCGCGCGCGCCCCCCCCGCGCGGGCGGGGGGGGCGCCCCCCCCCCCCCCCGGCGGCGGCGGGTTCTACCACATCGCCCGGCGCGTCGTCTTCAGGCGCAGCGTCAACCGGCTCGGACTCCGACTCGTCGTCGGGGATGGGGTCGTGCTTGGTCTCGTCATCCATGGCCCGTATTGTGCTGTGAATCGCAGTCCGCTGCAAGTCAGGGCTTGCGACCTCCGCGCGCAGTGGTCGGGTGATCGTCGGTTGATTGGTCGTCGCAAATTCCGCGGGACGCGCACATACTCATCCGCGCTGCACGCCGCCACCTCATCCACACCGGGAGTCCTCCATGCGCGACCTGTTCCTGCTCGACCCGACAGTGACGTTTCTCAATCACGGCTCGTTCGGCGCGACGCCGCGCGCAGTATTCGAGACGTATCAGCGCTGGCAGCTCGAACTGGAACGACAGCCGGTTGAATTCCTCGGCCGACGGCATGACGGCCTGCTTGACGCCGCCCGTGCGCGGCTTGCCGAGTACGTCCATGCGCCCGCTGTCGACAACCTCGTGTACGTGGTAAACGCAACGTGGGGCGTCAACGTGGTAGCGCGGTCGATCGCGCTCCAGCCCGGCGACGAAATTGTGTCGACCAACCACGAATACGGCGCATGCGTGAACGCGTGGCTGCACGCCTGCGACCGCACCGGCGCGAAATGGGTAGAGGCGCAGATTCCGCTGCCACTGCCCTCCGACGAGGAGATCGTCGAGATCGTGTGGTCACGCGTGACGCCGCGCACGAAGGTGCTGTACCTCAGCCACATCACGTCCTCGACGGCGTCGACGTTCCCGGTTGCGGCGTTGTGCAAGCGGGCGCGCGCGGCCGGCATCCTGAGCGTGATCGACGGCGCGCACGTGGCAGGGCAGATTCCGCTCGACCTCGCCGCGATCGATCCGGACGTCTACACCGGGAACCTGCACAAGTGGCTGTGCAGCCCGAAGGGGGCGGGATTCCTGTACGCCCGCCCGGAACATCACGCGTGGATGCACGCGCTGGTGATCAGTTGGGGCTATGGCGATCCGGCCAATGCGGGCTGGGGGATGGGCGCGCCGGACGCGCCGCTGCTGGTGGCGCACCATCAGTATCAAGGCACGCGCGACATCGCCGCGTTCCTGAGCGTGCCGGCGGCGATCGACTTTCAGCGCGACCACGACTGGGACGTGGTGCGCGCCCGCTGCCATGTCCTCGCCGTCGAGGCGCAGCAGCGCGTGAGCGACCTGACCGGCATCCCCGCGCCGGTGCCGCCCGATCGTTACGCGCAGATGGCCCTGTGCGAGCTGCCGGCGTCGGTCGACCTGCCGACGCTCAAGCGCCGGTTGTACGACGAGCACCGCGTAGAGGTGCCGGTGATCGCGTGGAATGGGCGCAAGTTCATCCGCGTGTCGGTGCAGGGGTACAACACGCGCGACGACATCGACGCGCTGCTCAGCGCGCTGCGCGCGATGATTGAGGAAAGGGAACGGTGAAAGGGACAAGGGGAAAGAAGCCCCCGGCAGCGAACGTCCACCACATTCCGTCGCGATGTGGTAGGAACTATGGCGTCCGAGGGAGAAATCCGCAGCCCGTCTCCCGCCGAGCGTTGAAAGGGGGGGGGGGGTTGGGGGGGGTGGTGGGGGGGGCGGGGGGATCCGCGGGGGGGGGGGGGGGGGGGGGGGGGGGGTGGCGGCTGGGGGGGGGCCGGGGGGGCGGGGGGGGCCGGCCGGGGTGCGGGGGCGGGCGGGCGGGGGGGCGGCCGCCGGGGGGGGGGGGGCCCCCCCCCGGGGGCGGGCCGGCGGGGGGGCGGGGGGGCCGTGCGGGGGCGGGCCCGGCGGGGGGGCGCCGGGGGCCGGCGGCGGGCCCCCCCGCCCCCCCCCCCCCGCCCCCCCCCCCCCCCCTGGGGCCCGGGCCCCCCTTTGTTTCCGGGCCCCCGGGGTTCCCCCCCCCCGGTGGGCCCGCGCCGGCGGGGGGGGGGGGGGGGGGGGGCGCGGGGGGGGGCGCCGTCCCGGCCGGTGGGGCGCCCCCCGCGGCGCCCCTCCCCCCCCCCCCCCCCCCCCCCCCCCCCCCCGCTCCCCCCCCCCCCCCCCCCCCCCCCCCCCCCCCCCCCCTCCCCCCGCCCCCCCGCCCCGCCCCCCCCGCCCCCCCCCCCCCCCCCCTCCCCCCCCCCCCCCCCCCCCCCCCCCTCCCCCCCGGCCCCGGGGGGCGGGGCGGGGGGGGCCGGGGGCCGGGCGGTGGGGGGGGGGCGGGGCCCCGCCCCCCCCCCCCGGCCCCCCCCGCCCCGGGCCCTCCTGGGCCGCCCGCGCCTGCGGCCGCCCCCCCCCCCCCCCCCCCCCGCCCCCACCCCCCCCCCCGCCGCCGCCCCCTCCCCCCCCCCGCGGGGGGCCCGGCCGGGAAGGGGCCCCGCCCGCGCCCGCCCCCCCCCCCCCCGGGGCCCCCCCCCCGCCCCCCCCCCCCCCCCCCCCCCCCCCCGCGCCCCCCCCCCCCCCCCCCCCCCCCCCCCCCTCCCCCCCCCCCCCGGCTGCCCCGGCCGGGTCCCTGGCTCTTTGCGCCGGTCCCGGCCTGGGCCCGTCCTTTTCGTGTTGGTGGGGTGGGTGTCCCTGGCCCCCCCCCCCCCCGGGGGGGGGCCTGGGTCCCCGGGGGGGGGGCCCCCCCCTCTGTTTTCGGCCCCGCCCGGCGCCCGGCTAAAAATATCGAAGCCCTGCGGGCTGGCTCTCCGCGTGGCAGCCGAAACAGTCCCTTCAGCGGACTTCGACCTGCTTAGCCTCGGGTTTCAACCCGAGCGGCCGTGGAAGTCACGTTCCAGCGCGCAACAAGAAAGGGCCGAGGCGTTTCCCCTCGACCCTTTCCCCTTTGCCCTTACTTACCCCTAGCCCCTACCCCTGAACTTCCGGCGTTTCGACCGGCGGGATGTCGACCGGAATGCCGACGCCCGGCGGATCTTCGATGCTGCCGGTCTCGGGGGTCGGGAACGGCGGGAACTTCAACACGCGGCCCTGTGTCAGGTCGACCACGTACACGTTGCCTTCGAGGTCGGTGTCGATGCCGCCGATAGTCGAGAACTCGGCCGTGTTCGGGAACTCGCGGTTGAGCCGGCCGAACGCGCCGATACACGCGCCGTCCGTCGCGCTGTAGACCAGCACGCGCCCGCCGTCCGGATCGGCGACGTACAGGAAGTCGCGGGCGGCATCCAGCGCCAGGTACGGCCGATTGCCGAAGTCCTCGTACCACGCGCGCACGGGATAGCTGTCGATGAACGTGCCGTCGGCGGAGAAGACGCCGATGCGCCGGTTCCACGTTTCCGCGATGAACACGCGCCCGTCGGGATGGACGACGATGCCGGTCGGCTCGTCGATCTGGCCTTCGCCGCTGCCGCCGCGCCCGATGTCGCGCACCCATTCGCCTTGCGGCGTGTAGACGCGGATACGCTTGTTGCCGGTGTCGGCGATGTAGATCAGGCCGTCGGACGGGCCGATCGCGACCTCGCGCGGCCCCCAGAACCCATCGTATGGCTCGGCCGGGGCGTTGATGCCCACGGTCAGCGCCTGCCCCCAGCGCGCCGTCTGCTGCATGTCATGATCGAACACGCGAATCTGGTAGTTCCACGTATCGACCACCACGATCGAGCCGTTCGCCAGAACCTCGACGCTGTGCGGGCGCTCGAAGAATGGGCCGGGGCGGTCGGCCGGGCCCTGCTCGCCGAAGCTGCGGACGTACTCACCGTTGGACGTGAACTCGGAGATGCGGTTGCCGTTGACCTCCGCCACGAATACGCGCCCGTCGCTGGTGACATCGATGCCGAGCGGTGAATCGAGCGCCCCGCCCAGCGGCGCGGTGTCGAATACCGTCAGGGCCGGGTACTGCTGCCAGTTGGCGACGCACGGGCTGACCTCGATCGTGTCGATCGGGTTGAGCACGCTGCCATCGCCGATGCCATACGGCCACACCTGCGCGGCCACGTCCTTGCGCACGTACATATACATATTCTCGGCCACCGGCCAGCGGTCGAACGTAAACGTGCGGCCGGTCGCCTCGCCGAATTTGGTGTAGTCGCGCTGCCAGAAGATGTCCCACATGCCGTGCCGCATCTGCGCCGACTGCGGGTCGGTCATGTCGAACAGGTCGACCATACGCGTGGCGGTCATGCCGAAGTATTCCTGCATCGGCCACCACATGCGCTTGAAGTCGAAGCGCTGGTAACGGTCTTCCAGCAGCGGCTCGACTACGTTGCGGTTCTCGTCGCCGACCAGTACGACCGTCGCGTTCTCCATGACTTGCAGCGTGGGCGACTCGCCCATATAGACCGCGTTCGAATACTGCCGGAAATACCACGCGCCCGGCCAGCTCAGCTTGTGGTCATAGGCAAAGCGCAGGCGCAGGCCGTCGGTCGTGCGGCGGCTGATGTCCTCCATCGCCCGCATAACCTCTTTGGTGCCGTTGGTGGCGTGCGCATACACGAGGAACTCGTTGGGATAGTCGTAGTAGATGAACGAGGCCATCCACGCCGAGCGGAACGTGACCAGCCCCAGCACGCTAAAGGTAGCTACGGCGAACAACTGGCGGACGTGCCGCCCGTTGGTCAGGCGCCGGATGTAGGTGTAACCCCACGCCACGCCGATCGCGACGGCAGCGGCCGCCAGCCACGAGTACGTCCACTCGAGCTGGAACTGCGCGACGCCCTGAAACGGTCCTTGTCCGGTAAGCTGCAAGACGACCAACTGGAACACCGCCGCCAGCCCAAGCGGGAAGATCAGCAGGCTGATCCAACCCGCCTTGCGCAGCAGGCCCCAGTCGATGCGGTCGAACATGCGCCCGAAGAACCACGCCGTCAGGAAGATCATTGGCGTGGTCATGTGCGTGCCGAGCCATGGCATTTTCTCGCCGGCCAGCGTGTAGAAGATGATGTTGAGCACCGCCCAGAAGCCGACCAGCAGCAGGAACGGCACCTCGTCGAGTCGGCGCATCCGTGTGAGCTGCGTGTCGATCTCGGCGTTGCGCGCTTCGATCGCCGACGTATCGACGTTCACGGAGACAGGCGCGGGCACATCGTCCGCTTCGTCGGAATTCTTGGGCTTTTCGCCCTCAGCGACGGCCGCCAGCGCCAACTGCTTGCGGTTGGCGACGACCTCGTCTTCGAGGTCGTGGATGCGGCGGCGGCGCTTCCAGAAGATGAACGTGCCGGCGAACGTTGCCGCGACCGACCCGATGATCGGCAGGAACTCGTACATCGGCAGGATGATCAGCGTGTAGTAGTACTGCGGCTGACTGCCGCGGCGCTCGGCCTGCTGCTCCAGCCAGTACTGCAAACTGTAAATCATGCCGGTGGCGAGGCCGGGGATGTTGGTGAAAACGGTCGTGAAGAAGAACGCGAACAGGCTGTGGAAGATCAGCCAGCACACGACGAAGCGTCGCCAGTTCCATGTCAAGCCGGCGGCAATGGCGGTGATCATCAGCGGAAGCCAGCACAAGCCGCCGACGATGAACTGCCCGATCTGCATCGCTGACTGCACCGGCAGCACGTCGCTGAGGAAGCCGAAGCTGGTGCCGATCGCCTCGTATTCGGCCGGCGTGCCGCGCGCCGACACGATGAACACGGCGGTCGCCCATGGCAGAATCAGCGTGCCCATCACCCACAGCACGTCAAGCTCGGGGAACTGATGCAGCCAGTCCCACCAGTCTTTGCCTTCGGCGTTCTTTCGGCGCGACACGACGAACAGCGCCAACGCGCCGGCCATCAGCGCCCACGGCACCAGCACCCAGAACCAGCGGATGGTGCCCGTGAGGGCGGCCCCCTCGTCGACCGCGTTCGGGTCGAGCGGGGCTTGAATGCCGATCTGGTCGCGCGTGATGTGTGACAGTTCCTCGATAATAAACAGGCCGACCGTGACGCCAATGACCACGAGAGTCAGGATGGCGAACTCGCGCCACGGCACGCGGCTGAACCGCCCGCGGTAGGCCCACAACAGCGTGCCGACGATGACCAGCACAATGCTCGTCACCGCGGCCAACGTCCATAACACGAAACTGCGCGAGTCGAGGTTGTAGGTCAGGCCCTCCAACTGTGCCCCGGCAGAGACAGACTCGAGCGGGACGATGTCGACGATGATGTACATGGCGATGGCGAGCGTCCCGCCAAGGGCAATCGCCAGCATAGTGCCGTTAAACCACTGCCGCGCCGGGATTTTCCAGACGGTCTGAGCCATACGGAACAGCCAGTACAGCGTGAAGAACGCGCCAAACAGCGCGATGTAGATGAATGCCGTCTCCTTGCTGCCGAGGTTCCACAGCATGGTGGCGGAAACGATGTACAGGAAGCGCGGTTTTCGCCGCTGGTCGGGCGGGCCGCTGATGTACATCATGGCCGCCCACACCATCAGCACTGCCGAGAGGATCGACGGCGTGTCGTGCCGGATGTAGCGGTTGTAGTACAGCAGCAGCGGCGAGATCAGCAGCATGGTGCAGGCCAGAATCGTCCCCCACCTGCCGAGCCAGCGCCGGAACAGCACCGGCGTCATCACCAGTGCGATGCCCAGCACCGCCGCGTACAGCCGCCCGCTGAAATCGTTGTCCCCGAACAGCGCGTAGCTCAGCGCCGTGGCGTGGAACAGGATCGGGCCGTGCATCAGCGGCGTGTGGTTGAAGTCGCCTTTCATGTACAGCTCGTACGAGTAGTACACGTGGAGCGATTCGTCGTGGCTCATGGCGCGATCGCCGAGCGCATACAGCCGGGTGAAGATCGCCAGCAGCAGGATGACCGACAGGATTACCAGTTCCCAGCGCACGGCGAAGCGTCGAATCAATGTGCCGCGCAGCGGGTCGGTGTAGTCGGTGTGCTGGGGCTGGCGGGATGCGGTAGCTGCCATCGAGTCCTCGTCGGTTCTAGTTTGAATCCGGGGCGGTCGGGGTCGCGCGGAGTTTGAGGCTGGCAGTCGCCAGCGCCGGGGTGAGCGTATCGGCCGGACGGACATCCTGCCCCTCGCCGGTCGGCGTAATCACGTCGTCGATCGTCTGCGGACGCGGCTGAGTCGGGATGAATATCGACGCCGCGGCAGTTCCGCTCACGAGCAGCGGGATCAGCAGCAGCGCGGCCATCACGGCGGCGGCGGCACTGCGCCGCCAGTCGCTGACGGCCCGAAGGCGCCACAACGGCGCACGGCCTTCCAGCGCCGCGCCAATCTGCGCCCATCCACGCTCCAACTGGGACGGCGCAGCGCGGCCCAACCCGCCCAACTCGCGGCGCAGGCCGGCGTCGGTCCGGCGCAGGTCGTCCACAGCCGCTTCGATACCGGCGTCGGCGTCGATCCAACGCGCGATTTCGCGGCGGCTTTCGACCGGCAGTTCGCCGCGGATAAAGGCGGGAAGGTGGCGCAGCACCCACGGCCGGCGAAGCGTATCCCACAGGCGGCGGAATATCACAGCCATCTCCTAGTACCTCAGCAGTTCGGCTAGCAGCGCGCGGCCTTGATCGTTCAGCACGCCGCGCAGGCGCTCATGAGCGAGCCTGACGCGGCTTTCTGCGGTCTTAAGTGGGCAGTCCATTACATCGGCGATCTCGCGGAACGTCAGGCCCTGCCCGTAGCGCAGCACCACCGCCTCGCGCAGGTTGGGCGACAGCTCGGCCAATGCGCGATTGACTGCACTGCGCGCGGCCTGCCGCGCCTGCTCCGCCTCCGGCGATTCGTGATCCGGCGCGGCCACGTCCAGCCCGAACATCTGCGCGATGTCGAGCAGCGGGAAACGCTTGCGCCGGTACGTGTTGCGACAGCGGCTCACGGCGATCGTGTACAGCCACGTCTTGAAGCTGGCCCGCGTGTCGTCGAAGCGTTGCAGGTTCTTGAAGGCGTACACGAACGAGTCTTGCAGTACGTCCTCGGCGTCTTGACTGTTGAACACGAGGCTGTAGCACAGGCGATACACGCCCGCCGCGTAACGCTCGTAGAGCGCAGCGTATGCCGACTGATCGCCGCGCAGTGCTTGCGCGATCAGGTCGGGGGTGGGGTCGTAGGGCGGGTTGGGAGTCATCATCGCTAGTTGTTGTACGGTCACTGGCATTCTACACGATCACCGCGGCGGTTACTCACCGCACAAGCTCCTCGATCGGCTCGCCTTCGAACACGTCCTGCCGCAGCCACAGCATCGCATAGACGTCCGCTGCAGGGAGAACGCGGACGCGCCGCTGCAAGACCCACGGTAGGCTGTCGAGGCCCCGCATCGAAGCGGGATCCCAACGCATGGTGAGCGCGAATCGCTGCCCGACATAACTGCCGCCCAGTTCCGGCAGCGGGTCGTCGATGCGAAGCGCCGGCACGATCTGCACCACGATCGGCGCGGCGCGCGCTTCATCGAGCGATGCGACATACGTCGCGTGCGGGTAGTCGCGCAGCAGCCAACCCAACAGGCCGTCCTCGGTCACGCTGCCGGCCGGGTCGCGGATCACGGTAATCGGCAGCAGCGGAAGCCCTTGCGACTCGCGCAGGGTCAGATCGTGCAAGGTCTCTTCGAGCAATTGGTAAGGCTGGCCGGTCGTGCGGTGATTCCACGGCTCGACCGGGTTGTATGCGTTGAACGATGTCACGTACCACGCCGCCGATAGCTGCGAGACGAGAAGCATGGCCGTCAAGCCCAGGCCGAAGCCTTGAAGCGTGACCCGATTTCCCCACAGGCTCGCGGCGAGGAAGAAGCCGATCAGCAGGAACAGCACCGTGATCACCGTCCATAGCAACCCGACGCGAAAGTCCGCCGAGACGAGGTTCATCTGCATGCGGTTGACCAGCCCGTCGATGTCGCCGCCTTCGACCTGCAAGAGCTCGCGGGCCGCGCCTTGCATGTGCACGCTGAGGATGAACAACAGCGCGAAGATGACGAAGGTGAGGATGAAGCGCCCGGCCGCCGGCGTGTACAGCCGCGCCAGCTCATCGCCGCGCGCGACCTCTTGATCGGCGTACATCTTCTGGCGGCGGTCCGGGGCGAGGCACGCGGCCAGCGCGCCCGAGGCCAACCCGGCGACGGTAACGGCGATCAGCAGCGTGTGATGCGCGTCCGGCGCGACGAGCGCCAGCGGCAGGTTGAACAGCAGCGCCGCCGTGAAAAAGCGATCCGGCCCCGACCAGCCGATGCCGCGCAGGACGACCAGCCCGCCAATCGCAAGAATCCACGTCAGAGGCTGGTAGAACAGGCTCAGGTTGACGGTGCTCACCGGGCTACCTGCAAAATAGGCGCCGAGTCCTTCAAACAAGCGGCCGAGGCTGGCAGCGCCGGAGGGCGCCGTCATAAACCCGGTGGCGACCGCGGCGATCAGCAGCGCCGAGGCGATCCCCGCCGTCTGCCATGGCACCGAACGCACCGCCGTAATGACGGCGGCGAACCGGTTTTGGCCTTCGCTCTCCGTCTCGGCATCTGCGCTGGAGAACACCAGCGCGGCGGCAGCGGACAGGCCGATCAGCAGCAGCGTCACGAGGCCCGCCGGCCCGCTCAGGAAAACCGCGGCGGCGGTGAGCATCACGGCGCGAACGCCGCGCCCCGCCGACGGCGACTCGACATGATCGAGCCACACGCGCAGGGCAAACACGCCGAGCAGCATGCTCCAGATCAGCGGAGAGGCACTGCGCCCGGCGGCGATCAACGGTGGCGTGAATGCCAGCAGCAGTGTCAGCGCCAGCGCACGGGTGCGCCCAAGTTCGCTGCGAAACAGTGCCGGGGCCATCACCAGCACCAGCGCGGCCAGCGCGGTGACGATTCTCGCCGCGAACGCAGTGCCGCCAAGCACGTCGAAGCTGAACGACTGCACCCACATCAGCAGCGGGCTGGCGGTTGCAGTGCCGCGATACGCCGCGACCATGTCGGTCACTTCGTCGAGCCGCGGGGCGACCGTGCCGAGGTCGGCCAGCAGCAGCAGCGCCGCGACGGCCGCCAAGACGGCGTAGAACACGCCTTCAAGCGTGACGACCGGCGTGCTCTCGGCGGTGCGCTCGAAGTCGCCGGCAGGTGTGATGGGCAGTGCGTTTTCGCTCACGCAAGCCTCCCTAGTTCTGCAGCGCGGGATTGGCCGCCGCGCTGCTGGTGCGGTAGATGCGCGTATCGCCCGACTCGCACACGACGGGCAGCCCCTCGCGGAACTTCAATTCGCCGTCCGAGCCGTAACGCGCGCGTTCGGCGTTGCCGTACACGATGTAGTCGATGCCGTAGCGGTCGATGATCTGCTGCACCACGTCGAGGCGCAGATCGGTATACAACTGCTGAATGTCGGCCGGGCGGCTGGCGACGGCGGCGTCGTAACCGCGGCCGCGCCACTGCCGCTGATGCCCCTGCCAGCCGATCACGGTGGGCAGGCCGGTAATACCAGCAAGCCGCCCGGACGCGATGCCGCCGGCGAAGTAGTCGTAGCTGCCATGAAACGAGACCTCGACCGCCACGACGTCGGCCTGCCCTTCGGTCAGGCCGCGCAGACACATCAGCGCCGCGTAATCGTTGGGGTTGGTCAGCGTAGGCGCGCCGTTGAGCGTGAGCGGGCCGGGGAAATCGTTGAAACTGCGCCCCGTCTCGACAAACATGCGATCGGTCGTGGCTTTGAGCGGGTAGAACGTACCGAGCCCGTACAGTACCACCGGCAGGATCGCCAACCCGATTCGCGACGCCGAAGGCAGCCGTTTCTCGCCGCCGCCGTCCAAAATCGTCCATACACCGTACGCGGTCGCAATACCCAGCAGCGCCCATGCCTGATAGTAGAACTTGAACACGGTGTTCATGCGGCTTCCGAAACCGTCGCGCAGGTACACGTAGTCCGGCACCAGCACGAGCAGCAGCGCGCCGCCGACCATCAGCAGTGCGTAGCCGGTCGGCAGCGTGAAGGGCAGCATACCGTTGGCATAGGGCCGGCCGAACAGCCGCGCCGCGACCACGAAGACGCCAACCAGCAGCAGTACGGTCGTCAGCACGTGCGAACCGCGCTTCAGGAGCATCGCGCCCCATGCCTCGCCGCCGGCCCGAGTCAGATAATCCTGCTGCGGCCCCAGCCACGATGGATTCACTGCCCCAAGCAAGCTGAGCAGCGCCATCACGCCAAGAATCGCGAGGAACACGCCGGCGGTCGTGAAGGCCGCCGTGCGCCAATTGAGCGCCCGACCGCCGCGCCAACCTTCCACCGCCAGATACAGGATCGTCAGCGGGAACAGCGCGCCGAACGCCAGCAGAAGCTGTTGAGTCGCCGTGGGATGAACGAAGTTGGGCAGCGCGCCGCCTAACTGCGAGCCGAAGCTGACCAGAAACGGCAGGTAGAACACAAGCATCGTGCCGACGGTCAAGCCGCCGAACGCAACCAGCGCGATACCGTCGTCGACCTTGAAGCGTCCCCACGTATGGGCGTATCGTCGCAGCGCTTCGGCCCCGACGATCAGCGCGAGATAGATGGGCGTGTCCCACGTATTCAAGAAGATCAGTCCGCCGACCGTGACGCCGGCAAACACCGCCATCGCCGTCCCCGCCGGGCTTTTGTTGAGCGCGAGGCTGAGGCCGATGCCCATCGCCAGCAGCGCGAACGGCAGCGCCATCACGTGCGGGTGGTTGTCCGCCAGCACGTAGCTGAACATCGGGAACTCGTTGATGACCTCTTCGCTCGCGCCGGGCATACCCGGCAGATTGCGGTCGTGCAGTACGCGCGCGCTCCTGAACCACCACCAGTAGTCCCAAGCGGGCGACTCTTGCGCAAGCGGCGACTGACGATCGCGCACGTCCCAGAGGGCGAGGTAGTCCTCGCTAGCCGTCCTGTCCATGTACGGCATATCGACCAGCGGCATTTGGTAGTTGCCCATCACCGCGACGGCGTACAGCCCGATCAGGCCGACCAATATGCCGGCGATCTGCGACCCGTGCACGCGCACGAGGTTGTACACCACGCCGAAGGCCGTCACGCCGGTGAGTGCGAACAGCATCGCCGTCCACAGGTTGTATCCGACACCGGCCACCACGCCGGACAGCTTGGTGAACATGCCGGCGATCACATAGCCGAAGTAGTAGTAGCTGATCGCGTATCCCGACAGCCATGGGTCCTGCGGCGGGAACGTCTCGCTGCGCACGATCGAGGCGAGGAACGCGAGGTCCATCGGCTTTTCGGTGGTGACGACGTTGTTCTGGTGCGCGCGCACAATGGCCCACAGCACCAGCAGCGCGACGAACAGGAGCTCGACCGCGATCACCGCCCAGCGGTTGCGCTGCCACCATGAGCGCAGCGTGTCGGGCCTGCCGCTGAGATCGGGCACGCGGTTGAGCGCCAGCAGTCCGGCACCCAATACGATCAATCCGGACAGCACGATCGCGCCCGGCTCGTTGCGCAAGAAGCCGAGGCTCGTGAGCAGCCAAAAGACCGCGCCGGTCGTCAGCAGGCCGAGTGGGCGCGCCAACAGCCAACCGCGATCAGGCAGCGCGCCGAGGAACCGCCACGCCAGCGGCAGCGCCGCCGCGCCGGCAGCGGTCGCAATCAGCCACCAGCTCGCGACGATCCAGCCCTCACGGGCGAGCCATTCCCCTATCACCACGCCTCCATCAAAACGGGTTTCCGCGCCGCTGCATCAATCACGCCTGCGCCGTACGCCGTCATCGCATCGTCACGCTGACGCGCGGCCCGTTCTCTTCTAATACACGGTAGACGAGCGTTTCCCCCTCTACCGTCAGCGCCGGTTCGAGCCAGCCATCGCTCACCATCGCGTCGAACTTCGCCAGTCCGCCGCTTTGGGAATAGACCGCGCGCTCCAGCCCAGCCACGACGACGTACTCGACGTCGAAGTGGCGCAGAATCCGCCACGCAGCGAGCGCATCTGGCGTCGTGTAGACGTAGTTGATGTTGGCGACGCGCTGCCAGACCAGCTCACCTAACTGCGGCAGGGTGCGCTGCTGACGCTGGTGGAAGTTCCAGCCCAGCACCGACGGCAGGCCGGTGTGGATGGCGATACGCCCGCCCCAGTAATACTCCTCCTGCGGGCTGCGGCCCTCAATGATGACCGGCGACCCGACAACGTTGTCCTGCAGCCACGTGATCGCGGCATAGTCGAGCGACATGTCGACCAGTTCCGGCACGCTGCCTTCGAAGTAGTCGGTCTTGGCGGCCATGAACTGCGCGCCGTCCAGCGTCACGCCGACCTCGGGCGCAAGCCGGTAGTTCGACTTGCCCCATGTGGCGAGGAACGGGAACAGCGACGCGGCGATCAGCAGCAGGCTGCCGACCGTCGCCCACGGCAGGAAGATCGCCCGCCGCCAGTTGACCGCCGATTGGATCAGCCATGCCGCCCCCGCGCCCGCGGCGACGCTGAACAGCAGCCATACCTGAATGTAGAACTTGAACACGGTGTTCTGCCGGCCAATGTCGCCATCGAGCACGATCACCTCGACCGCCAGCGTGAGCGCCAGCGCCAGCGCCGAGATCACCAGCACGAATTGAAGCGCGATGCTTTGCCCGGGACGGAAGAACAGCAGGGCGATCCATGCCAGCAGCGGCACGACCACCAGCGCCACCTGATAGTTCGCCAGCGCGACCACGACCGAGCCGAGCAGCAGGCCGAGCGCGATCAGACCGCCGGCCAGCAGCATCAGCGCCCGTCCGCGGAGTGCGCGGACCTTGGTCGCGCCCATCCAGCGCGCCGTCTCCCACACCAGCAGCGAGACGATCACAAACAGGAACAGGCCGTGGATGTCGAAGTAAGCCCACAGCGGCGTTTGCGTGCCGTCCCACAAGCGGATGCTGTTGTAGGTGCTAGCGTACCACTGCGAGAACGGACGCGCGGCCAGCCATCCAGCGACGAGGAAGCCGCCGTTGGTCAGGAACAGGTCGAGCAGCGACCAGCGCGAGATCCGCCGCCAGCGCAGCCACCATGCGTAGCCCAGTCCCAACACGCCCAACGCGGTGAACGTCGGCCAATCCCACGTATTGACGGCGCGGAACAGCCCGACCGTCGCCCCGCCGAGCGCGATCAACAGCCAGCGCCAGATCATGCGGCGCGGCTCGCGGCCCGCGACCAGCACCTCGTTAAGCACGAAGCCGACGGCGAACAGCATCATCGGCATGGCGATCATGTGCGCGTGCAGGTCGCCGTATACGAACGTGAAAAACGGCATCTCGGTGATCGCGCCGCCGCCGACCGACTCGGCGATCACGCGCGACGGCGCCCAGAACCAGCGGTCGGAGCCGATCGGCACCTGCTCGCCCTGGAACGCACGGCCGATGCCCTCGAAGACGGCGCGCCACTGCTGATACGCGATCTCAAGCTCGTACCGGATGTTGTCGGTCACCGAGGCATTCTGCGCGCGCTCCAAAACCGAGATGTACGCGTCGCCTTCCGGCTCGGTGCCGGTTTGATCGCGATATTCGCGGCTCATGAACTCGAGCATCGAATACTGATCGTTGTAGCCGCCAAGGCGCGCCAGTCCCTTGAGCGCCACCCGCGGTGTGTCGAGATTGCCCAGCACGACCGCCAGCAGCAGGGCGGCAACGCCGGCGACGTACGGATTGCCAAGCCGCCGCCGCGCGTTGGGCTTACCGCGCACCCCCGGCGACGTCGGTTGAACCCGCCAGCGGTCGACCAACGTGAAGGCGAGGCTGAACGCGGCGACACCGGTCATGGCGAACAGCATCGGCAGGATCAGGTTGTAGGCGATCGACGGGATGATGCCGGTCATCAACGTCGGAACGCCGACCAGCACATAACCGACGTAGTAGTAGTTGATGTAGCCGCCGGCGAACCACGGGTCGATGGGTGGGAAGACGGTGCTGCGCAGCACGCCGTTGAAGTACGCGACATCCATCGGCTTTTCGCCGCCGAAGCCGGTTGTCCACAGGTCGGGATTGCTCAGGCGGACGACCAGCATCGCGACGAACAGCGAGAGGAACGCGACCTCAGTGATCGCCAGCAGGCGCCAGTTCTCGCGCACAAATGTGCCGAACGCGGCGCGGTTGCGCCATACGACGAGCGCGCTGAAGGCACCCACGGCAAGCGTAATCACCCACAAGGCGGGGCCGTTCCACGCCGGCACCTGCGTGCTCGACAGCACCCACGCGATCAAGCCGATCAGGATCATCGCCGCGGTGCGCGCCAAGCCGTAGCCGCGGTCGCTGAGCGCGGGCATCATGCGGAACAGCGCCGGCCAGATCGCCAGCCCCATCAACCAGACGACGACGTACCAGAACGCGACCGTTACGACCGGCTGCGTGTTCACGACGCTCTCGCGGTCGAAGCGTTCCGACCATGTGCCGCCTTCGGTCTGCACGTCCCACCGGTCGGGCGTGAGCACAAGTTGAGTCGGCGCCTGATGGGCGGTCTGCACGTCCCACACGACCGGCCCGATCAGCGTCGGGTCGCCCTGAGAGCCCCCGACCGCCGGCGGTCGCTGCAGCGGCACGCTGTTGAGGATCGCCGCGGTCTGCTGCGGGTCGTAATTCTCACCGCGCCTGAAGATGAACACGGCCGGGTGATCGTAGACGTGGAAGGCTTCCTCGGCCTCGAACTCGTTGAGCCATGCCGGGCTATCATACGTCGGCAGATGCTGGTCGCTGATGCGAATCGGCCCGAGTTCGAACGTCTCGTGGAAGACCTCGACCAGTTCGTAGCCCAGCTCGCCGCTGAACAGCGCATCGTAGTAGCGGTTCGTCAGCGGCCACCGCAGCGCGATGCGGCTTTGCGAGTCGTAGCGCCGGTTGGTGCCGATAATCACGTATTCGGTGTTGTCCAGCACGCGCAGCATGTGCTCGCGCTTGCGGTCGTCGTCCTCGGATACCAGGTCGAGCTCGTAGCCATTGAGCAGCGTGGCCCACGTATTGCGCTTGTTGCAGTCGTCCGGGCTGAGGATGCCGGGGGCGGGGTCGTCGGCCAGCGTCATGCCCAGCGGCAGGGTGCACACCTGCGGCGGCACGACCTCGTCCCACGCGCCTTCCCACGCCATCAGCGCGCCGGACGACACGACTGGCCCGCCGGCCACCGCCTGCACGTTGAACGCATAGCGCTCACCGGCCGTGACTTGCAGCGGCGGGCTGATCGGAATATTGTACGGGTCGCCGACGCCGTTGGGGTCGTACGGGAAGTCGCTGGTGAGCACCGTCTCGACCAACGGCGCGTCGCTGGTGGTCGGCGTGATCCAGATGCGCAGGGCGGACGGCCCCATGTCCGGATCGCGCGAGCCGAGGTGCGGCGCGAAGATACGGCTGATAGTGCCGGACTGCGCCGAGACGAACTCGACGCGGTGGCTGAACGACGTCGCAATGTGCGTCGCGTTGCTGATCGGCTCGTTCTTGGTGCCGTCGGTGTTGAACAGCGCAATGTTGATCCACGGGCTGTCGTCCGGCGCGCCGTCGAGCTTCATGGCAAAGTCGCCGGGGAGATTCTCCCATACCCAATGGCCGGCTTGCGTAAACGTGGCCTGACTGCGGTAGATGTTGGTGAACGCGAGCGCCCAGAACAGCGTGAACGCCGGCACGATCGCCAGCGCCGCATAGGCGAACACGCGCCGCACGGTGCGGCCTGCCGGGCGCCAGCGCCGCTGATTGGCCCACAACGCCGCGCCGATCAACCCGTAAGCCGCCAGCGCCGCCAACGTGGCGTACAGCGGCATGAAATAGCGCATCGTGGTGACGAAGTTGCCACCGATGAAGCCGAAATAGACGATCACCCACACCAACAGCGGCAGGGCGACCAGCGCCTTGGGCTTGCCGCGCACGATGCGCACCGTACACCACACCGTCGCGATCCATCCCGCGGCGCCGAGCGCAATGCCCATGCCCCATAGGACCATGTTGGACAGCGGGTAGAGGTACGGCGTGCGGCCGACCCACTGCCACTGCGGCGGCGACCCGTTGGCCGGGCTGGTCTCAAAGCGCGCCTGACTGAGGTCGTCGAGCCAGCGGCTGTTGGGCATCAGGCCGAAGAAGCCCGGGCCGACAAATGCGTACGGGTTCAAGATGCGGAACACCAGCAGCGTGAGGAACCCGGCCAGCACCAGCCCGCCGAACTCGTGGATGAAGATGCGGCGGCGTTCGCTGCCCGTGATGTGCACGTCCAGTGCAGGCAGCATGCGCAGCGCGGTGACGGCCAGAATCGAGGCGACCAGCGGCAGCACGTTGAAGCGGCTTGCCAGCGCCGCGCCGAACGCGACGCCGAACAGCCCGTATTCCCACCAGCGGCCCGTGGCCTGCACGCGCAATGCGGCAAACAATGCCAGCGCCACCCACATTGCCGTCATCGTCTCGGCGGTGGCGAAGTGCGAGGTCTGGATCGGCAGCACGGCGGCGGCGTACAACCACGCGGAAAGCACACCGGTCCAGCGCCCGCGCAGTTGATAGCCGATGCCGAACGCCAACAGGATCGTCACCGTGTCGTAGATCGATGACAGGAAGCGCCACACCAGCGGGAAGCCGTCGTAGCTGAAATACACGTCGTCGCCGGTGACGTCGACCAGCGTGTTTGCGACGAAATTGGCCACAAACGGCGGGAACGTGCCGTACACGTACAGCCCGGCGCCGATGTTGTGCGGGTTGTAATTCGAGCAGCGCGCGTCGAAGAACGGGCCGATTCCGTTGTTGTCCGGGTACTGCTCACGGCAGTACGCATTCTGCTCGGACTCGTTGCCGTCGGTGAAGGTCAGGAACGTGCGGCCCATCTGCCCGCCGACGTAGCCGGTGAAGAAGCGCTCGTCGGGGTGGAACTGCACGTAGTCGTCCCAATTGCGGCCGACCGAGCGCAGCATATAGCCGGTTGCAACGGCGGCCAGCACCAGCACGAGGGCGATGACGTTCTGTGCGGTGGCCCAGCGGCCCACGCGGCCCATGAGCGATCCGGCGCGTTTTTGATCGGTCGGCATCGAGGCAGTCCTAGACGAATTCATCGGCTGTTATACACGGCTCCCGGCGATCTTCCTCACTCGCGTCAATCGACCAGCGTTTCCCACTCGATCATGGCCTCGTGCAGGTCGGCCTCGGCCCGCGTATAGGCCGCGCCCAGATCGGCCACACGATCGGCGTCGCCGGCGGTGCTGGCCTGTTCGATCTCGTCGTGCAGCGTGTCGATGCGGTCTTCGAGGTCGGCGATGCGCGCCTCGACCGCTTCGATGCGCCGCTGAAGCTGGAACGGGTTGAGGCCGTGCTTGCGGGCGGTGGTCTGCGCTGCGGCTCTGGCTTTTTCGACCGGCCGCGCGGCCTGCGCGAGTTCGGCGGCACGGGCGGCTTGCGCCTCGCGCCAATCGCGGAATTCCTTATAACTGCCTTCGAACACGGTCATCTCGCCGCGGCGCACGGCCCAGATTTGGGTCGCCAGCGCATCGACCAGATAGCGGTCGTGGGTAACGAGGATGATCGTCCCGGCGAAATCGGCCAGTACCGTTTGCAGCACTTCCTGGCTGTCGACGTCGAGGTGGTTGGTCGGCTCGTCCAGCAGCAGCAGGTTGGCGCCGGTGAGCGCCAGCTTGGCGAACGCCAGCCGGCCGCGTTCGCCGCCGCTGAGCGTCTCGACGGTGCGGAACACGTCGTCGCCTGTGAAGAGGTAGCGGGCGAGGTAGTCGCGCGCCTCGCTGAGCTGCATTGGCTTGATCTGGTAGATCTCGTCGATCAGCGTCTTGCGCGGGTCGAGGCCCTCGTGCGCCTGCGCGAAATAACCGAGCTGCACGCTCGCGCCCAAGCGCGTCGAACCGGCCAGTGGCGCAATCTGCTCGGTGATCGTCTTGAGGAAGGTCGATTTGCCCGCGCCGTTGGGGCCGATCAGGCCGACCGTTTCGCCGCGGTACAGCGTGATGTCCGGTACTTCGAAGAGCACGCCGGTATCGTCATAGCCGACTGCCAGTCCCTCAGTCATCAACACCTTGTCGCCGCTGCGCAGCGCCGCTTGCAGGCGCAGGGTCATTTCGCGCCGCTTGCCGCGCGGGCGCTCGAGGATGCGGCCGTTGCGCATCATGGTGTCGAGGCGGCGCTGGCGGCCTTTCGCCTGCCGCGTGTTCTGGCCGGCGATGTTGCGCTTAATGTAATCGAGTTCCTTGGCGAGGAATTCCTGCTGGGCCTCGTATTCCTTGAGCCGGCGCTCGTGCCGGCCCTGCCGCTGCATGATGTAGTGCGAGTAGTTGCCGCGGTAGGTCTCGATGACGCCGAACTCCATCTCCCACACCGTCGACGCGAAGGCATCCATGAAGTAGCGGTCGTGGCTGACGGCCAGCACCGCGCCGGGAAAGTCCTTCAGGAAGCCTTCGAGCCATTCGATCGCCTCGATGTCGAGATGATTGGTCGGCTCGTCGAGGATCAGCAGGTCGGGTTCTTCCAGCAGCAAACGGGCGAGCAGGGCGCGCGTCATCTGGCCGCCGGAGAGCTGGTTCAGCCGCAGCTTGTCCTGTTCCGGCCGGAATCCCAGCCCTTGCAGCACCAGGCGGATGCGCTGTTCGTAAGTGTAGCCGCCGGCGTGCTCGAACTGGTCTTGCAGCGCGCCGTAGCGATCCATCGCTTTCGGATCGTTTTCCAGCCTGCCGGCGAGCTCGTTGAGTTCGGCTTCCATCTCACGCAGGTGTTGGAAGGCCGCGAGCTGTTCCTCGTACAGTGTGTGCTCGCCGAGCAGCTCGGGGCGCTGCGGCAGAAAGCCGACCCGCGCGCCGCGCGCGATGTGCACCGTGCCTTCGCTCGGGATGTCGAGGCCGACGAGGATGTTAAGCAGGGTCGTCTTGCCCGCGCCGTTGGGGCCGACCAGTGCGACGCGGCCCTTCTGCGGGATTTCGACGCTGACGTCCCAGAAGATATCGTCTGGCCCGTAGGCTTTAGAGAGGTTGTGCGTGGTCAGAATGGACATGACGAGTCGAGTAACCGTTGACGTGCCGCGCGCCATTATACAACGGGGATCGCAACCGCTGAGTCCAGGTTCGTGGCGGGCGACGGGTTGCAGAGCGCGGGGAGCCGTTTGAACCACAGAGGACACTGAGATCACAGAGGGGGAAGTGAGTAGGTTCGATCTGCGCTGTGGGTCGAGGATCGCCGAGGTGACGCTCGGCAAGGTATCTCGGTGAGCAATACAACTCTGTGTCCTCTGTGATCTCTGTGGTTCATTTTTCCTCCCCACCACCGCGATATTCCAACGCGGCGGGGCTGCGACTATAATGGAAGGGTTATCCAACGATCACAGAGCATCCCCACACCTATGTTTGACAAACTGGCGGGCATCGAACGCCGTTACGACGAACTTGAGCGCCTGATGGCCGACCCCGCCGTAACCAGCAATTACGACAAGGTCATCGAATACTCCAAGGAGCGCTCCAACATCGAAGAGGTGGTCGAGGCCTTCCGCGACTACAAGGCCAAGCAGAACGCCCTCGAGCAGGCCGAGCAGATCCTCTACGAGGAGAACGACCCCGACCTGCGCGAGATGGCCAAGGCCGAAGTCGCCGAACTGGGCGAGATCGTGCCGCAGCTTGAGGAAAAGCTGAAGGTCATGCTGCTGCCCAAAGACCCGCGCGACGACAAGAACGTCATCATCGAAATCCGCGCCGGCACCGGCGGCGAGGAAGCCGCGCTGTTCGCCGCCGACCTGTTCCGCATGTACACGCGCTATGCCGAAGTCCGCAAGTGGAAGGTCGACGTGAGCGCCGAGAACGAGACCGGCAACGGCGGCTACAAGCGCATCTCGTTCGAGGTCAAGGGCAAGGGCGCGTTCAGCCGGCTGAAGTGGGAGAGCGGCGTCCACCGCGTGCAGCGTGTACCGGCCACCGAGGCAAGCGGGCGCATCCACACCAGCACGGCGACCGTGGCGGTGTTGGCGGAGCTGGACGAAATCGACGTCGAGCTGGACATGAACCAGGTGCGCGTCGACGTCTTCCGCAGTCAGGGCGCGGGCGGCCAATCGGTCAACACGACCGACTCGGCGGTGCGCATGACGCACCTCCCGACCGGCATTGTGGTCGAGTGTCAGGACGAACGCAGCCAGCTTCAAAACCGCCTCCGTGCCAAGACGATCCTGCTCAACCGGCTGTACGAGATCGAGCAGGAGCGCCAGATGGCCGAGCGCGAGGCCGAACGGCGCGGGCAAGTCGGTACCGGCGAACGCAGCGAGAAGATCCGCACCTACAACTGGCCGCAGAGCCGCGTGACCGATCACCGCATCGGCATGAGCCTATACAACCTGCAAGCCGTGATCGATGGCGACATCGACCCGTTCATCGACGAGCTGGCGACGCGCGATCAGGCCGCCAAGCTGTCCGGCGGCACGCTCGAACTCGTCAGCAGTGACGACGAAGACTAGAAAAACGATTGAACCACAGCGGGCACAGCGGGCACAGAGAGCGCAGAGATAAAAGAGGATGTCCTCTCTGTGTCCTCGATGTTCTCTGTGGTTCAACTTTGGAGGCACTACGATGAGCGATTCGCTTGATTCTACCCCCGAACACACCCAACCCGACGACTACCGCAGCGGGGTCGTCGCTGTGGTCGGCCGGCCCAACGTCGGCAAGTCGACGCTGATCAACGCGATCCTCGGCCAGAAGATCGCTGCCGTGTCGCCCAAGCCGCAGACCACGCGCAAGACCCAGTTCGGCATCTACACCACCGACACCGTGCAAATCCTGTTCATCGACACGCCGGGGATCCACCTGCCCCGTCACAAGCTGGGCGAGTACATGGTGCAGGTCGCCACGCAGGCGCTGCGAGACGCCGACGTGATCCTGTGGGTGATCGACACGACCGAGGCCCCCGGTAAGGGCGAGCAGGCCATTGCCGAGACGATCGCGTCGGTGCAGACGCCGGTCGTGCTGGCGCTCAACAAGGTCGATGCGCTCGCGCCGGACGCCGATCTGGCCGCGCATCTGGCGCTGACGCCGCATGTCGAGGCGCACCGCATCAGCGCGCTGACCGGCGAGGGCGTGCCGGCGCTGGTCGAGGCGCTGGCGGTGCGCATGCCGGAAGGCCCGCAGTATTACCCCGAGGATCAGGTGACCGAGGTCAACCTGCGCGCCATCGCGTCCGAGGTCGTGCGCGAGAAAGTGATGTCGAACACTGAAGAGGAAATCCCGCATGCGACGGCGGTGGAGATCACCGAGTACCGCGAGCGCGAGGACGGCACGCACTACATCAGCGCGACGATATATGTCGAGCGCCAGTCGCAGAAGGGCATCATCATCGGCCAGAAGGGCCAGATGATCAAGAAGATCGGCACCGAGGCGCGGCAGGACCTGGTCGCGATTGTCGACGGGCCGGTGTACCTCGACCTGCACGTGAGCGTGTTGAAGAACTGGCGCAGCGATCCACGCGCCATGCAGCGCTTCGGCTACCGCGTCCAGAAGGACAAGGAGTAGTCAGCGGTCAGCAGTCAGTTGTCAGGGGAGAGCCGCATCAGGGACGCGGCGGAAGTTCCGGCCCCTTTCCCTCGCGGACGCCATGTATAGCGTCCCTACCACGCCGCGACGAAATGAGGTGGACGCTCCCAGCCGGGGTCTTCGCCTTCCCCCTTCCCCTTTCGCCTGTCTCGCCCCAGCCCGCAGGGCTTCGATCTTATTAGCCGGGCGTTTCAACGCGCGGCGGGTTCGCATCACGCGTTCGCGGCCAGTATAGCGCGATGTATCAGAACACCCGTGCTATAATCGATGCACCCGATAGCCTCGACAATCAAGCGCAAAGGCAGGTGTGTGATCATGGACGCGAACCTGAAATCAAGCCTCTGGAACCAGTTCGGCGCGGCGATCGACACGCTCGACGACGCGCTCACGCTCTGCCCCGATTCCCTGTGGGAGACGGTGCTGTGGGACGACGAGGAAGACGCGCGCTACGGGCAGTTCTGGTTCATCGCCTACCACACGCTTTTCTGGACCGACCTGTTCCTCGGCGGATCGTACGCGGACTTCACGCCGCCGGCACCGTTCATCCGCGGCACGCTGCCCGATCAACCGTACGCGAAAGACGACGTGCACGCCTATCTCAAGGCGTGCCGCGCGAAGGTCAAGGCGATGTCCGAGGCGCTCACGGACGAACAGGCCGCGCGCGTCTGCACGTTCCCGTGGATGACTCCGAGCTATCTGGAATTGCAGTTCTACAGCCTGCGCCACGTGCAGGAGCACGCCGCCCAGTTGAACCTGATCCTCGGCCACCGCGGAATCACGGGGCAGGACTGGGTCGCCAAAGCCCGCGATAACGCGCAGATGTAATCGGGCTGCCGCCCGTCCCCTGTCAACTGACGTCTTACGCCTGCCAACGTCCCACCGGATACACGATTCGCATCGGCAAATCATGTTCGTCCAGCTCCGGCGGGTTGGGGATCGAGTCGAACCGGTCGAAGCGCGCCGCAACCATCAACACCAGTGCGTCGACCACGTCGTCATACGCGCAATGCTTGCGCAGTGTATAGGCATAGAACGCGTCGATCCGGCCCACGACATCCGGCAGAAAGCGCGCCAGCACGGCGAGCCGTTCCGCCCGCCCGGCCGATCGCTTCTTGTTGTGCGCCATCGGCGCGCCGGTCAGTGCCCAGAACACGACCTCTGGGTGCGATTCGATGATTACATCTTTCGCGGCCGGGTCGGATTGCAGGAGCGCGTCCAGCTCGCGCATCTTGGGGACGATGTGCCACGCCTGAATGCTGATGCCCTTGCCGCTGACGCGCCGGTTGATCGCATTGGCCTCAGCGTAGGTGCTGGCGTAGACCGCCGCGCGCGTCGGCACGTTGAAGATGCTGCTGCGGCGCACGCCGAGGACTTTGCGTCCGCCGCTGTCGGTGCCGCGCACGGTGCTAATCGGCAGGCCGATCGGCATGTCGGTCCAGATGTGCGCGGCGTCGCGGTTGGCGTCCCACAGCGCGCGCAGGGTGGGGTATACGATCAGGTCGAACGGGCCGCCGGGCACGGTGGATCGCGCGGCGACCCACCCGGCCCGGCAGCCGTCTACTCCGACAACGACGCTCATCCGAGGACGCGGTTGGCCCAACGCAGCATCAGCTCGGTCTGGCGGATGCTCTCCTCCATCGCCCGGCTGCCGTGCCCGGCGTCGAACCAGTCCACGGTGATCTCTTTGCCGAGGCTGTTGAGCTTCTCCTCGTATACGCGCATCTGGCGGGCCGGGCAGCGCGTATCGTTGCTGCCCTGAATCACCAGCACCGGTGCGCGGACCTGTTCGGCGTAGGTGATCGGGCTGCTCTTCGCGTGCTGCTCCGGCATCTCCTGCGGCGTGCCGCCGAACAGCGACCGCTGATAGCCGCGCAAAGTCTCGGCCTGATCCTCGTACATCAGCGTCCAGTCGGCGATCGCCACGACCGCCATGCCGCCTGCCCACAGCTCGGGCCGGCGACCGAGGCCTTGCAGGGTCAGGTATCCGCCGTAGCTCCCGCCGGTCAGCAGCACCGAGTCGGGCTGGGCGATTCCGTTGTCGACGAGCCACTTGTAAGCCGCGGCCATGTCGTCCACTTCGAGGTCGCCGAGGTTGCCCCAGATCGCCTGCTCGAACTGGCGTCCGAACGACACCGATCCGCGGTAGTTGACGCTGCAGAACGCAAAGCCATGATCCAGCCACGCCTGCATGAACGCGCTGTAGCTGTCGGTCTTGACGGCGGTCGGCCCGCCGTGCGTCTCGAGTATCGTCGGCCACGGGCCGTCGCCTTCGGGCGTGGCGACCCACGCTTGAATCGTCGCGCCGTGTGACGACGGGAAGGTTACCGAGCGCATCGGGCGTGACGGCGGCGCGTCGCCGGCCTTGAGGATCACGCCTTTGAGCGCGCCGGTACGCGGGTCGAGGGCGATCACCTGCGTCGCGTTCTGGGCGTCGGTTTTGCTGGTGTAGAACGTGTCGTCGTCGAAGTAGTAGCCGGCGTAGTACGACCCGCTCGGGTGGTTCAGCTTGGTCAGCGTCGAGCGCTCGAGGTCGTATTCGTACAGTTGATAGTGCGCGCCGACCATCTGATTGAGCATGAAGCGCTTGCCGTCCGGCGACCACGCCACCGGCGACACGTCGCCTTCGAGGTCGTTCAGCGGGAAGTCCTCGCGCGAGCCGGTCGCCGCGTCCCAGATCACGGGGCGGTCGAAGCCGGTGACGTTGGTGGTCGCCAGCACACGCGTATCGCCCTGCACCGGCGAGAAGCCGAGCGGTTGAATCGAGGCGTCGACGTCTTGCAGCACGTGGACGATCTCGCCGGGCGTGTCGGTGCGGATCGAGTAGACGCTGTAGTTCATCTTTTCGCTGCGCTCGGCGGAGGTCACCAGCGCCCATTCCCCGTTCGCGCTCAGGGCCGGGCCGAAGGTCAGGCGGGCCGACTTGTACAGCGCGCTCGGCGCGCCGAGCGCACCGTCCGCTGCAGCCTCCATCACCCACAGCGTGAAGCCGTCCTTGCCGCCGGTGGAGAATCCGAGCTTGGCGCCGTTCAGGCTCTGGCTGATCGAGAACGAGGCGTACGGCGGCATGTCGGGCGTCAGGTCTTCCGGCTCGGTGTCGGTCGTGGCTTCGAACGGCACGCGCACGAAATGGCCCAGCTCGTTGCCCTTCTCGTCGCGCAGGTAGTAGATGTACTTGCCGTCCGGAGACAGCCCGCCGAATACCACACCCGCCGGCGCGTTGGTGATCTGGCGCAGGTCGCCGCTGTCGACGTGCCACGCGTAAAGCTGATACACGCCGTCGCGGTTGGAAATGGCCAAGCCGCGCGTCTTGTCGCTGTGCGCGACCTGTGAACCGGCGACAACCGGCGTGCGATACCGCTGACGCCACGGCGCGTCCGGCGCGAGATCGAGGGGTTTCATAGCGCGCACTCCATTTGAAAAAAGTTAAACGGTGGCACGCAGTGTAACGTGCCACCGTCCGAAGTGCAACGGTGAGTTGAAGACAACCGGTTGGGGCACTGCCCCAAGCCCCGCCAGAAGGCTTGCGCCCTCTGGACTCCCTACCCACGTAATGACCTTGCGCGCGAGGTCATTACGCAGAGACGGGGTCAAGGCGTGAAACCCCCTTGTGGAGATGCGGAGGCGAAGCCTCTGCCAGCTTCTCTACTCTGGTGTGCCGGATACTTGGGCCAGCACGGCGAGCGTGGCGGTGACGACCTGCGCCTGCTGCTCTTCGCGGCTGATGGTCGCTTCGAGATCGCCACCTTGCGGGCCGTAGTAGCCGAACTGCGCGTGGTTGCCGCCGTCGATGGCGACAAATGCCGTTCCGTCAGGCAGGTACGGCCTGCTGGCGTCGATGTCATCGACCGACGCGAGTCCGTCCAACGTGCCGTAAATCGACGCGACGACGAGGCCGCTGCCAGCGAGCGTATCGCTCGCCTGCGGGAATGACGCCCACAGCACGACGCCCTGTACCGCATCAGGGTTGGCATGTGCGAAGTTGGCGGCCATGGCGCCGCCCAGCGAGTGCCCGCCGATCACCCACGCGTCGATTTCCGGGTGCGCGGCGATGACAGCTTTGGCGGTGCTGGGCGCGAACACGGCGAGATTCAACGGCATGGCAGGTATGACGACCAGATAGCCCGCCTCGGCGAGGGCACGTGCGGCAGGAGCGTATGCTTCCGGCAGAACCCGCCCGCCGGGGTAGAAGACTAGGCCAGTGCCGGCAGGTTCGGCCGGGGTGAACGTCAGCCACGGCTCAGTCGACACTGAGACCGCTTCGGAGCTTTCAAGCGCCGCGAGCGCCTCCTCCATCACAGCGCCGGCGGGCGTTCCCGCCCACACGACGAACCCGGCGACTGCGATCGCCAGCACAATGACGAGAATTAACCCAACGCGGGTCAGAATACGGCGAGACATCCGAACTCCCCTTGCCTTCACGAAAACCGCGCGACATCGCTATCGCGCGTATTGATCGCCACGAAATTTAGCACAGCTAACTAAACGCGATCTAGGCCGGAGTTAGGGGTTCGATGAGTCCGGAAGCGTGTCGATTGACGCGTCGTCGTCGCCAAGCAGCGCCTTAGCGGTTTGCTCGATCATCCCGCGCAGCGACATGAAAGTCGCCTCGGCTTTGGCGTCTGAGATCACCCGCGGGCACAGCTCGGACTCGAGGTCGATCCAGAGGTCGTCGGCGCGGTCGTAGATGTCATACGGCACGTCAGGTTGGTGCATCACATAGGCAAGCACGCCGGCGGCTTCGCCCTTCAGGCCGCGGGCGACCATAAGCGCCGCCGCGTCGACCATGCGCGCGTAGACTTCGGCTACGGCGCCCATTGCCCGCGCCGCGTTGATTGTCACCAGCAGCGTGCGCACGGCGTCATCCGTCACGGTGGTCGCCTCCGGCGGCCGTGCGCGGTTTGCGCGCCCGCAGGCCGAGAAACAGCGGGATTTCCTTTTCGGCCGGATTGTCGGCTTCATCGTCCTCGGTCTTGTAGGACGGGATCTCGTTGAACGCGTCGATCATCAACCCGTAGGCCGCCAACCCGTTGATGTACGCGCCGATCGGCCGGTGGAAGCTGATCGACACGCCGGACTGGCCGGGATACGGTTTGAGCGGCACGCTGAGCGGTGTCAGGTAGCGGTCGATGCGCCGGTAAGTCAGCTTGCGGTTTTCGTCGTAGCCCCAACCGCTTTGGCGTGGGATGCGAAACGCCGGGTGCGTCATCACCACGACGAGCCGGCCACCGGGTTTGAGCGCCCATGCCGCCCCGCGCAGCGCCGCGTCAAGCGGGTTGATGTCCTGGATTGAAAGCAGGAATACGGCGGCATCGAACGTGGCCGCCCGAAGGTCTTTGCTCAGTTCAAGGCGGCATGCGTCCGCCTCGAAGAAGCGCCCGTGCTGCCCGTGCCGCTTGCGCGCCAACTCCAGCAGGGCCGGGCTAACGTCGATGCCGGTATAGCGCGCCCCGGCCTGCTTGACCAGCGGCGCGAGCACGCCCTGCCCGCATCCGATGTCAAGCAGCGATTCGCCGGGCTGGAGGTCGAGCAGGGTCATCGCCTGCGGCAGCGCCATGCGCTGATGGTGCTTGCTGCCCTGCTTGCCAACCCACCCGTCGTACCACTCGGCGAGGTTGTCCCAACCTTTGCGTTCGGGGCGGCGGCGCGGCCCGTCAGACCGGCGGGGGGACGGTTTGCGCGGCGGTCGAGACGGTCGCTGCATCAGGCTAACGGCGTTCGAGACTGGCAGCGTACAACTGCTGGTTGACGGCGGCCATGCGCACGACGACTGTGAGCGGCCCACTGCCCGGCGCGACAAACGACAGCGCGGCACGTGTCTCGGTGCTGCCCGCCTCGATGTCGCCAGTCGTGGCGATGACCGTGCCGTCGGCTGTAAACACGGCGACGATCGGAGCGCCGCTGCGCGAGAGCGACTCGATCGTCAGGTCGTAGGTGGCGCCAGCGGCGGCATCGAATGTCCATGCGTGTTCGGTATACGGCTGAATGACGGTACGGCGCACGGACCCGGCCGTCAGCGATCCACGCTCTTCGCGGTCGGCCGGGTTGAGGCTCGACGGCGCGCTGAAGCCGAGGTCGTATACGGTGATCGTATCCGGCGTGGCGAACGATGTCGCGTCACCGGTCGAAGTCGGGGTGATTGTTGCAGCGCCGGGGACGGAAAGCGGTGCCGCGCCGACTTCGACGGTCGCCTCAGGCCCGACTTCGTCGGTGGCCTCCGGGTCGATCTCGTCGGTCGCTTCCGGGCCGATCACGGTGCCCAGCGCGGCTGCGGCGGTCTCCGTCATCTGGGCGATATGCAGCACCGTCGCGGCGGCGACCGTCTGCGTGACCGCGGCCGTACCCGCCATCGCGGTTGCCGTGAACTGGCCGCCAATTGGCGTGTCGGTGATCGTCATCGAGGGCGTGACTGTCGGCGTGGTGGTGCTTGTCGGCGTGTGCGTAAACGTCGCGGTCGGCGTATGTGTCGCGGTGAACGTCGCCGTCAGTGTCGATGTGCTGCTGGGCGTGACCGTCGGCGTATCGGTCGCGGTCTCGCTTGGCGTGACAGTCAGTGTCGGTGTCGGCGTGAGCGTCGCGGTCGGCGTGTCGGTCGGGGTTGCTGTGGGTGTATCGGTCGGCGTCGACGTGGGCGTCGGCGTATTGGTGGGGGTGTCGCTTGGTGTCAACGTCGGCAGTACGAACACGGTCGGGTCGGGCTGCTGCGCGGCGGCAAGCTGATTGCGCAGGTCGAGGGCATAGAACGCCAGCGACGCGACCGCCAGCGTAATGGCGATGAACGCCAACGTGATAAAGATCACGCTGCGCGCGCTCGAGCGGCGAGGCTGCGGCTTGTTCTTCTGCGATACTTGCCGCAGCAGGATGCGCGCTTCGATCTTCGCTTCCAGTTCGTCGGCGCGGCGGTCACCCGGCGCCAGACTGCGCATTTCGGCCAATGCCCGCTTTGCCTTGACGGGATCTTGAAGCGCGTTGGCGAGCAGCCACCACAGCTCAGGATTCTCCCGGTCGTTTTCGATCAAGCTCATCAGGCGTTCAACCGCCCGTTCGCGCTTGCCGTCGCGCAACAGGGTCTTCACCTGATCGAACTGTTCGCTGGAGGTGGGCATAACGTGACTCGCCGCAGTGTGCATAGAAACGCAATGCGTAAAAGAATAGCATGAGTCCGCGCGTGGCGATAGCACCCCGCAGCAGACGTGCGTATACTTACACGATGCTTTGTACAAGAAAGCACAATTCATGACGCTGATCGTCTTCTTCATCTTCGGGGCCGTGGTGCTGGGCGCAGGAGCCATGCTGTCCCCGGCCTATCCGACCTCTCAGCCGCGCATCGGATTGAACGCGTCGCTGGCGCTGGCGTTGATCGCAGGCGGGGCTGTGTTCTATGGCACGGCGGCGGGCTGGAATACGTTGGTGGTCGACTACATGCTGTTCCTGCTCGTCACGAGCATCTTTCTGGGCGGAACGCTCAGCTTTGGCCAGAAGCGGGCCGAGGCGCGCGGCGAGGAGTTGGCCGACGCCGATCAAGGCTGGCCCGGGCCGTATGACCTGCTGGGTTTGGGTGCGGCCCTGACCGTGTTCATCGTCGTCGCGCTGGCGCAGGCGGGCAGTGGCGTCGCTGCCGCACACTTGACCTTCGATGCGCAGGCCGTCAACGCCGGCACGGAGTCGCTGTACGTGACCTCCGCGCCGGCCCACACAGCGCTGACCGCCTACTTGAGCGGGCAGCTCAGCGCACCGCTTGGAGAAGTAGGGTGGGGTCTGATCGCCGTGCTGGGCGGGGTGTTCGTGTGGATCGCCTATGATCTCGGCGCCGAACTGCGCGACAAGTCGTTGGGGCGCGTGCTTGCCGCGATCGCTTTCGTGCCGGCGTTGATCACCGTGTTCGCCACCGACGGCGCGATCCTGCTCGGCATGACGTTCACGCTTGCGTTCGTGACCTACAGCGTGCGCTACTTGCGCGGGTCGTCGCGTGCGGATCTGGTGGTTGCCGGGCTGATGCTCGGCGCTGTCATCCTCACCGTGCCGGCTGCTGTGTGGGTCGCGCTGGCCTGTGCGATTGCCGCAACAGCCCTGATTGCCCGCCAGAACGGGCCGGCGCGCGCGGCGCTTTACGCGCTCGTGACCGTCATTGTGGCCGCCGCCGCCACCGCCCCGACGCTGATTCAGCACGGCCTGCCAATACTGTAGGCAGAGGCTTTGCCTGCGCACCTCCACAACAGGTTTACACCCCTTGACCCCAAGACTGCGAAATCGCCACACATGCGTGGCGATTTCGCGCATAGGGAGTCCAGAGGGCGTAAGCCTTCTGGCGGGCTGTGGGGCAGCGCCCCACCTCTCATCATCGTCAAGACGACTTGCGCTATACTAGGCGCGATATGGACGACCGCACGCCCCCCCCTTCTGAAGATCGCAATCGCCCCGATCGCGACGATGCGTCGCGCGATCTGCCGGCGTCGATGATCTTTTCCGAACTGGTGCGGCAGGCCGCGGCACGCCGTGCTGCCGAGCGCAGTGCCACCGATGCGGATGCCGGCGTGCCACCTCCGGCCGATCTTCCGAGGTTCTTCGACGACGACGCCCCGCTGCCGCCGCCGGTTGACCGGCCACCCAGTGCGCCGCGCCGCCCACCAAGCGAACCACGCAAGCCCCAACCGCCACCGGTCAGCCCACCCAAGCAAGCGGAATCGCAGACGCCTGCGCCGCGGCAGGATATCGTGCCCGGCCAGCGCATTCTGGTGTCGGAGCCGCAGATGCCCGCCCCGGTGTACGCACAGCCGGCCGCGCGTCCGCTCACCGACGAAGAACGGGTACAGGCCGCGGCGCTCGAAGCCGAGCGCATTCGCCGCGTGAAGAAGCGTCAAGCGGCGCGACAGGCGCGCCGGGTAGGCGTGCTGGGCGGAGTCATCCGCGCGCTGCTGGTCACCAGTTTCGCCGCCGGCCTGATGGCGACAATCTTGAGCTGGTTCACCTCGGCCGACTTCTTGAGCCCGGACGTGCGGCGCAATATTGCGCAGGTGGTCTATGCCGACCACCCCACGCCGACGCCAACCATCGCGCCGACGCCCAACTGGGCGCGCACCATCGGGATCGTCAGCGGGCATCGCGGGCCGGGACAGGAAGCCAGCTATGATCCGGGCGCGGTATGCGACGACGGCCTGACCGAGAACGAAATCAACTTCGCCGTAGCGTCGCAGGTCGTGCTGGCGCTCCGTCAGCGCGGATACAGTGTGCTGCTGCTTGACGAATTCGACCCGCGCTTGACGGACTTTCAGGGTGCGGCACTGGTCAGCATCCACAGCAATACCTGCGCGCAATATGATGAAGTCGTCAGCGGGTTTTTGGTTGCCAAAGCAGAAGCCAAGCCGCCGGGCGGGCCAGACGATCGGCTGGCCGAATGTATCGCGGCATTGTACGGGGCAGTCTCCGGCCTAGAACGCAGATACGGAACGACCGTTCACATGACCAACTATCATTCCTTCCGCGAAATCCACCCGCTCACACCGGCCGCGATCATCGAGCTCGGCTTTATGCGCGCCGACCGCGACTCGCTCGTCAATCGGCAAGACGTGCTGTCGCGGGGCGTGGTCGAGGGCGTTCTGTGTTTCCTCGAACCGGACAATTTGTTCGGCATCATACCCGCTACCCCTGTACCGACCGCGACAGCTCTCCCGGACGCATAATCCATGCCCCTCACCCTCGTCATGATCAATCGCACGAGCGGATGTCCCCTGTCGACTTTGGCCCGTCGCGTCTTGGACGATCTCGGTGTGGATTACGTCGAGCAGCACTACGACCTCGACCCGGCGGTGCGCGAGCGCCTGCTGCGCTGGACGGGATACCTGAGCATACCGACGTTGTACGTCGCCGACGGCGACCCGGCTCAGCCGATCGCGCCGCCGGAGCCGATCGCGCCGGGCATGTCCCCGCGCGGGATCGACCGCGGCAGCATGCTCACCGAGCCGAACACTGATCAGTTGATGGCATGGCTGCGCAAGCACGGCCTGACCCATGCCAACGAGTGGCTGACGGGCTAGGACAGTGGCGGGCATCGTGCGCTTCCACCACGCGCAAATCACCGTGTCGCCCGATCAGGTCGCGGACGCGCGCGCGTTCTATTTGGATGTGTTGGGGCTGCTGGAACTCCCCAAGCCTGACTCGCTGGTCGGTCGCGGCGGGTTCTGGGCCGCGGTCGGCGATCAGCAGCTTCATATCGGCGTCGAGCAAGGTGTCGACCGGTCAGCCACCAAAGCGCATCTCGCGTATGAGGTCGAAGAATTGGCGGCGTGGCGGGCGAATCTCGAAGCTCGCGGGATCGCCGCGCAAACCGGCGAACCGATCCCCGGTTACGACCGTTTCGAGTTCCGCGACCCGTTCGGCAATCGGGTCGAGTTCATCGCGCCCATCGTCGATCTGGTGCGGCCCCACGCCCGCGCCCGTGCGAGCTTCTTGGAAGCGGTCGAGGAGTTCAAGCCGGAAGGTCGTTACCACGAAGTGTCGCCGGACACGTTCGACAGCTACCTCGCGCGTCTTTTGGCCATGGAGTCCAACCCGCCCCCCGGCTACGTGGCTGACACCGCCCTGTGGCTGATGCGAGGCGATCACTTCATCGGCCGGCTGTCGATCCGGCATCATTTGAACGAAAAGCTCGAACGATTCGGCGGGCATGTCGGCTATGAGCTGCGCCCGACCGAGCGCGGCAAGGGTTATGGCACGCTGATCCTGCGGCTCGGTTTGGAGCACGCGCGCAGGCTGGGATTCCGGCGCGTGATGCTCACGACCGACGTGACCAACGAGCGCAGCATCCGGGTCATCAAGGCCAACGGGGGCGCGCTGCAAGATCGCATCCGCGTAGAAGGGCGCGACGTCGATACGTTCCGCTGGTGGATCGAGTTGTAGGGTTCGCTATCCCGCGTAGTCGGCGCCGAACGTTTCGCGCATCAGGTCTTCGAGCACAGTGCGGTTCGGGGTTTGCACGCGTTCGGTCGTGCCCGGCACCTGCACCGTCGCGATGTACCGTCCGCTCAGGCTGCCGGTCACTACGTACTCGACCGGAACGAAGGCTGCGAACAGCGCCAGCGGCGCCAGTTCGTCCACGGTCAGATCGGTATAGACATGCCCGTCGAGCGACTCCATCAACTGTGGGGCTTGCAGCAGCAGGTCGGGCAGCACCGAGCCATCGGTCGCCTTCAAGCCGAGCGCCTTGAACACCTGCATTTGGCGTTCACCGCGCAAGTAGTCGTTATCGCCGTGCCGGGTGCGCGCAAACTTGAGCGCCGTGCGGCCGTCCAGCAGATGTGTGCCGGACGAAAGGAAAAACGGGTCGAAGCCGTAGTTCATGTCCGGGTAGGTCGGGTCGCTGATCGCATAGTTAATCGTGACCTCGACGCCGCCGAGCGCATCGACCAGTGTGATAAACGCTTCGAAGTCGAAGGCGATGAAGCCGTCGATGAAAATACCGAGGTTGTAGCCGATCGTGTCCATCGCATAGAACGGGCCATAGCCTTCCTGAATCGACTCGCCGCGGATCATCAGCGTATTGGCGCGGATCAGCGAGTCGCTGTCGAGCGCGGCCAAATGCAGGTCGCGCGGGATGTGCAGCACGCCGATCTTGTTGGTCGTCGGGTCGACGCTGACGACCAGCATGGCGTCCGTGCGGGTATTGAGCGTGTCGCGCGCGCCGGGGCGGCGATCCATGCCCATGACGAGAATGGTGAAGCGGCTGTTGCCGTCCCAACGCCCTTGTGCGGCGGCCGGGGCGGCTGCGGTTAGCGTTAAGACAGCCAGAAGTAAAGCGAAGACAATGCGGCGCATGGTGGAATAACCCTGTCCTGCGTAGATGATGACGACTCTCATTATATGGGAGAGTCCCGATTGTCTAGCTGACGCATAGCAGACGGCCGGTAGGCGCGCTAGACTCGGATGATGTGCGGCCAACGTTCGGCACGCGGAGGAAATGATGACGATCAGAATTGCGACCGCCCCGGTGTGCTGGGGTATTTTCGAGTTTGAGGGCGCGGTGCAGCGCTACACGCCCGAACAGGTGCTCGACCAGATCAAAGAAGCAGGCTACGACGCGCTCGAGTACGGCCCGTGGGGGTTCCTGCCCACCGATCCAGCCGAACTTCAGGCAGCGCTGGATTCACGTGGTCTGAAGCTGCTATCGTCGTTCGTGCCGGTTCCGCTGGTGGACCCGGTCCGCCACGACGAGGCACTGGCGCATGCGCTCAAGGTTGGGCGGGTTTTAGCGGCCTGCGGCGCGCGCCATGTCGTGCTGGCCGACGACAGCGGCTCGGTGCCGGAACTGGTCAAGCAGGCCGGCCGCCGCGGCGGATCGTTGTTGGACGCGGCGGCATGGGCGATCGTCGGTGAAGCGGTCAACCGCATTGCGCGCGAGGTGCATGACCGGCTTGGCCTGCACACTGTGTTTCACCATCACTGCGCGGGCTATGTCGAAACACCCGAAGAGACCGCGCGCCTGCTGGACGCCACCGATCCGGCGCTGGTCGGGCTGTGCCTCGATACCGGGCATTACCACTTTGCCGGTGGCGACGCCGTTGAGTGCATCCATCACCACGGCGAACGCGTGCGCTACCTCCATCTCAAAGACTTCGACCCGGCCGTCAAGGAAACCTGTGACGCGGACGAAGCCGATTACTTCGAGGCAGTCAAGCGCGGCGTGTTCTGCGAGCTGGGCCACGGCGCGGTCGATTTCCCGCGCGTGATGAAGGAGATGGAAGGGCTGGGGTACGATGGCTGGGCGATCGTCGAGCAGGACGTGCTGGTGGAGGACATCGACGCGCCGAAACAAGCCGTCGCCCGCAATCGGCAGTACCTGCGCTCGATCGGCTACTAGGGGAAAAGCTGAAAGTGCTGCGTGTTGAGTGATGAGAAGCGGCCAACCCCCATGGATCGCAGGTCACTGAAACACCAAGCGGCGTGTTTGGCGATTCTCGATTAGTCACGTTGGACGTCTCGGTGGCGTATAATGCGCCGCTGCATATCTCTGGGAAGCGTGTTATGACCAAGATCGGTATTGGTGTCATCGGTTTGGGGCGCATGGGCCGCGTGTATGCCAACTTTGTCGCCGGCCAATTGGATGACGCCGAACTGGTCGCCGTCAGCGATCCTCAGCCGTCGGTGCTGGCGCAGTATGCCGGCGTTACGACTGCCAAGGACTATACCGCCCTGCTCGCAGATACGCGTGTCGATGCGGTGATCGTCACGACCCCGACCCATACCCATCGCGAGGTCGTCATAGCCGCCGCGCAGGCCGGGAAGGCGGTCTTCTGTGAGAAGCCGACCGCCCTCACGCTGCGCGAAACAGACGAGATGATCGCGGCGGTCGACAACGCCGGCGTGCTCATGCAAATCGGGTTCATGCGCCGCTTTGATCGCGCGTACAGCGAGGCCAAGCGCCAGATCGACGCGGGTGTGATCGGCACGCCGGTGATGATCCGCTCGATCGGGCGCGACCCGTATCGTACCAGCCTCGAATACGCCAATCCGGCCGCCAGTGGTGGGCTGATCGTCGACATGGGCATCCACGACTTCGACGTCGTGCGCTGGTTGACCGGCGACGAAATCCAGCGCGTGTATGCCGAGACGGCGGCGCTGGTGTACCCGGAACTGACCACTGTCGGCGATGTCGACAATGCGCAAATCACGCTCAAGTTCAACGGCGGCGGGCTGGGCAACATCGAGGTCAGCCGCACGGCCAAGTACGGCTACGACATCCGCGGCGAGGTTGTCGGCACCGAGGGGGCGCTGCAGATCGGTTACTTGCAAGAGACCGCCGTGCTGACCCTCACCAAGTCCGGCGTCCGCCATGACGTCGTGCCGCACTTCCCGGAACGCTTTGGCCCGGCCTACACCGCGCAGATTGCCGCGTTCGTCACCTGCGTCCGCGACGACAAGCCGCCCGCCGTGACGGCGCAGGACGCGCGTGCCGCCCTGCAGGCGGCGATCGCCGCCACGCGCAGCCAACATACCGGCCAAGTCGTCTCCGTGGCCGACATCACGGACTAGCCGGAGAATGGCCGCCAAACCTCACTCCCCGGCCATCTCACCAATGTGGAGATGGGGTGAGGTGTAGTTGGTGAGGCTGGAGCAGCGCGTGATGGGTGCTGGCTTGTTCTCATCACTCATTACTCAGCACTTCCTTACGGCGCGCGGCCGATGACGGCGTAAAGCGGATCGCCCCAACGCGGCACATGATCTTCGGTATGGATGTCGCCGAAGCCGGCGCGCTCGAGATAATCAGTCACCAGCGCTTGATGTTTGGCGTCGTCGGTGAACAGCCACACCCACACGGCCTTCGACGGAAAACAGCGGTTGCTGAAGCTCACGATGAACGGCGCTCGCGGGGTCAGGACGCGCCGCACCTCGCGAAAAACCTCGATCGGGCGTGTGAGGTACTGTATCGACACGGTGCACAGTGCCGCGTCGAACGATCCGTCGGAAAAGGGCAGATCGGGCGTCGCGTTGAGGTCGTGCACGAGGTAATCGTCGAGCTGCGGGTTGTCGGCCATCTCATCGCCGTTGAGGCCCAATCCGGTGACGTGACCCAACGCCGCGTCGGGCGGCAAATGCGACCGCCAACTGCTCATCAGGTCGAGGACGCGCCCGCCAGCAGGCAGCAGCGGACGAAACACGCGCTCGCGCAGCATGTCGATGGCGGAATCGTCGATGTGTACGACCTTGCGCGCGACGCTGTAAAACTGACGATCGTTGCTGTCATCCTCACGCGCAAAGTATTCGGGCGGGTAAGGCGTTGGGTCGCTCATCACGCGCGTCCTCGATCCGGCACCATCTGCAGAGTATGGCATGAGGGGAGCGAACGCGCATGTCAATAATCTGTGAATGGTTCCGTACAACTCTCCGACAAAAAAACCTGCCTCTATTGACCAATGTTTCGGTACACTGCAATTCAGACGGAATAGCTGGCATACTTTGCCGGGGTCGCTATGTCGCACCTGCACCCTGAACCCAATTCTCACACGCCCATGCGCGAACGCGGTCAGGCAATCATCGAATACGCCTTGATTGCGGTCCTTGTCGGCATTGCCTTCGGCTTGGCCCTCGCCGCGAGCGCGCCGGTGACCTCGAACCTGTTCAACGCTGTGGTGAACGACATCCTGCAGCAAACGGTCGTCGGCGATGCGCCCGACCGCGACGAGTTCTGGGGCACTGTGACGAAGGTCTTCGAGTTCACGCCGACGGGTGGCGCCATCGCCACCAACACGCCGGCGAACCCGACCGACATTCCCACGGCCGGCCCGTCGCCCACGGTGACCAACACCTACACGGCCACTGTGCCGGCGCCTACTTCGACGCCGACGCTGACGCCGACGTATGGCGACGACTACAAGGACGCGCCGTTCAAGGACACCGCGGACGAAGCGCGTCGCTGGCGTATCGACAACAACATCGCCCTCGGCGGGTTGCCGTGGACGGGCGAGTTCTACCCCAACCGCACGCTGAGCGGCACGCCCGACCACGTCATTTCCGGTATCTGGGCGCTGGATTACAACGGTGCGTTCGTCGCGAGCTGGCGAACGACCGATTTCTCGGCAACCTTCACGCGGACGATCGAACTGCCGTCCGACATGAGCTTGTCCTTCCGCGTGGTCACAAACGACGGCGCGCGCGTCCGTGTCGATGGCAGCCCGGTCACCATCGCCGATTCAAACGGCAATACCAACAGTTGGACGGATCAGGCCGCGACGCTGTACACCGGCTCGATTTCCTTGGCCGCCGGCGAGCATACGATCGAGGTCGACTACTATCAGGGCGGCGGCACGTCAGTTCTGAAGGTCGAGGTGCTTGGCTCCGGCGCGAACCCCGACGACTCGGCAGTAGACGGTACCGGCACAGCCTCGGGCGGCAGCTTCAACTGCGGCTGGGGCATTTACGACGACGAGAACGACTCCAACACCGAACGCAATCTGTTCGACGACTACGTGTTGGGCGAGAACCAGACCGGCACGCTGTGCTACCTGGAGTGGCGCGGCGCTGTCCGTATTCCAACCAGCATGACCAATCCCCAGATGATCTTCTGGGACACGTGGGAGTTCGACAGCCCCGGCACGGATGGGTGGCTTGAAGTCGCCGAATACATCCCGGTAGACCCGTTGGCCTTCCCGCCAACCGCCAACCGCAGCGCGATGACGTGGCAGAAGATCGACCTCGGGCGCGCCGGCACGACCAACTTCAACTGGACGCGCAACGTCGTCGATCTGGCGCCGTATATGACCGGCTTTACCAGCAACCGCTTGACGTTCCGCTTTGCCATGCGGATTTCGTCGGGCGCCAGCGGTGACCGGCAGTGGCATGTCGACGATGTCGAGTTCAAGGACAAGACGCAGCAGACCTTCAACATGGATCAGCTGTGGACGTTGAACAACGCCGACGAGCGCTTCGATTTCATCACCACCGGTGGCATCAACAACCCCGGTGACCAGAAGTCCGGTTGGGCGCTTGTGTCGAACAACAAGTTCGGGCCCAACGGCTTGGCCTTCCATGACAGCGCCGACGATACCGTCGACACGCAAGATGCCGTAGCCGGCACTAACGGCAGCGTCTACACCTACTACAAGCGCCATAACGACTCGCCGGTCAGCAACGACATCGACGATGTCCGTGTCAATTATCTCGAGTTCGATGGGTTCATCGACCTGACGACGCTGCCGGCAGTCGACAGCTTCGGCAACGACGGCGATCCGGTGCTGTCGTTCTATCAGGGCTATCACGTCGGAAGCCGTACCGGGCTCGTCGTGCAGTATTCGACCACGCCGTTCGATGTGGCACCGGCGGTGTGGACAACCTTCGACGACGGCGAAATCCGGCCGATCACAGCGACCGGCGAGGTCAAGCAGACCACGCTGCAAGAAACGGTGATCAGCCTCAAGAACATCCCCGGCAACCCGACGCAGATTCGTATTCGCTTTGCGATGCTGGTGCACGCTCAGGCGGACACGAAAGATGGCTGGTGGATCGACCAGATTCGGCTCGGCCGCGACGAGACGCCAAAATACACCGACTATCCGTTTACCGACAACGTGCAGGACGAAGGCCCGCTTTACTTCTGGCGCTTCACCGGCACGTGGGGCCCGACCGACGAGCACGGACATGTGCGCGTGGGCGCCCCTGAGACCGATGTCGAGTACTCGTACGCCGCGGCACCGAAGAGCAACTACATCGACGGGCAGACGACCTACCTGACTCTGCGCTGGCCGATCGACCTGTACAACGATACGCCGGGCAAGATCGTGCTGATCGGGCCGGGCGTGACCACCGGGACCAACTCGTACACGCCAGCCGCGACCAATCCGGTTTTGACCTTCTACCACCGGCGCGAGCTGGCATCTGCCGATCAGTTCATCATCCAGTGGAAGCGGGTGGACGAAGCGGATACGGCATATCGCACGCTGTGGATCTACCGCCATAACATGGGGCGGGCGATCAACCGCACGTGGGAACCGACCAAGGTCTCGCTGTATCCGATCCTGCGCCAGATCGCGCTGGACGGCGGCGGCGCGCCGGGTGTGGGGTCGGGCGCGGACCTGCGCGACGACGATGTGGTGATCCGCTTTGCGCTGGGCGCGGACGCCTCCGCGAGCGAGCGCGGCATCTACATCGACGACATCCGCTTCGGCGAGGACACGACACCGGTCTGGCGCCTGTGGCCGGTGTTGGAGAGCAGGAACGACTGGTTCAATGGGACGCCAATCGGCAGCGGCAGTGGCTCGACCTTCTTCAGTGAGCCGGACGGCTCAGTGGATGGCCGCCGCTTTGAGAACGACTGGAAGCTGGGCGGCACGTGGAACGCGGTGGTCTTTGAGGCCCGCGCGGGCAGCGGCGCCATGAGCTTCCACGACAGCGCGCTCGGCGGGCAGGACCGCGCGCCCATCGGCTACGGCAGCGACTATGGCGACTCGGCATGGGCGACGCTAGGCAACACCTACAGCATCCTCGAGCTGGATCGCGTGTTCGACCTGCGCGGCGTCTACGCCGACGACGAAGCGCCGGTGCTCAACTTCTGGTCGCGCTACCACATCGGACGGTACACCACGCTGCGCGTTCAGGTCTCGCGCGAGGATACCCGCTCCGCGACCGCGATCGACACCGCCGCGCAGGCCGCCTGCGGGCCGAACATCCTGCAATGCTTCACGTTCGAACGCGGCTGGCTGCCGTGGACCGACGTGTCGTCGCCGTTCTTCCCGATCGGCAGCACCGGCGGCGACTCGAAGAGCTACGGTTGGAGGCGCTACCAGATCGACCTGTCGCCATATGGCTACAGCGCGATCAACAGCTCTGCCGGCTCGCGCATCCGCATCCGGTTCGTCTACGATGCGCTCACGACCACTACCAACTATGATGGTTGGTACCTCGACGGCATCGACGTTCGCTACCGGAAGCCGTATAGCAACATCACGGTCATCCAGAACAGCAACTTCATCGACTACGCCGGCAGCATGGTCAACTGGATCCCCGAAGGGTTGTGGGGCCTCGACCCGAACATCACGCTCGGTGGCAGCGGCGCGATCGTCAACCTCGGGGTGTGGACGGGTGACTGGATCAACTGCAGCGACTGCGTCAGCATCGGTCAGAGCCTCGGCTATAGTGGTAGCATGCGTTTCCGCATGGGTGCAGACTACGTGTTGGAAACCGAGAGTCCGCAGCGTGCGCCCGTGGCCACGGTACCGTATACGCAGATCAACGTAGCGCCGTCTTGTAAACCCGTAACGGCGCTGCCAAGCTGCGATCGGTTCCTCGGCGAATTCACGCTGGACGTGCTGGTCGACGGCGTGAGCTTCCAGAACGGTGTCCGCAACTTCAGCACCCGTTCCGACGATGGCGTGCGCATGAAGATCGAGGAACTCGATGCCGGCGGCAACCCGATCACACCTGTGCCGTTTGAGTGGAATGTCATCAACAACTGGACGGATCACTCTCCGACGACCAATACGGGCAGCTTCAACTTCTTGTTTGGCCGGCGCTACCGCCTTACGCTGCAGTACTTTGAGAACAGCGGCGGTGCAGTGATCCAACTCAGCGTGAGCGACGGCAGCTACTCGTTCTCCGACAGCCCGAAGTATGGCGGCGGCCTGACCCCCGACATCCCGCCCCTTGCGTACGCCAACACGTCGCTGCTGGGCAATCACATCCTCGACCTGACGACGATGGCGCCGGGCAGCTATGCGGCGATGGCGATCGAAACGAAGTGGCGGTCTCATGGAGGCGAACAGTTCTTCGTCGAAGTGAGCACGGACGGCGGGTTTACTTGGGTCGGCAAGAATTCTGATCACGACGACGGTGCGTCGGATGACGCCGACTTTGGCAATGGTGTAAGGGGCCTCGGCAACCCGTACTCGGACGCTTGGCAGCTCCGTACGTACAATCTGTCCGGGTACAACGGTCAGCAGATCTTGGTGCGGTTCCGTTACAACCGCCAGGACTCCGAGTGCTACCGCCGTGGAGACTGCGACAACAGCGATGCCATCAACAATCCATCGCTGAACCTCGTGGACGGCTACTACGACGGCTGGTGGATCGCCTCGATCCGCGTGCTGAAGTTCCCCTAAGCCGCACGATATGACACATGGAACGCGCCCTCCGTCACAAGAGGGCGCGTTCGTTTGGTAAACCAGCATGGAAACATTGTCAAACCATTGACATGACCATCATTCTCACGGGTCAACCTTCGAGTATACTGAAAACAGTCATCGCATTTCGGTTCTGATTCATTATGACGACCCGCCTTCCGGATCATCTGGAACGCCAGCTTGCCGACGAAGCCGCGCGCCGCGGGGTCACCGTCGAGTCGCTCGTGGCCGACTGGCTTTCCAGAGATTCCGACACCGCTGTCAAGCCAGAGCAGCGCGACATCTACGCGCTTACCGACGCCAACCCCGACCTGATCGCGCGGTTCGATCGCTCGCTGCGTTATTCGTACGTCAACCCCGCTTCGGTCACGCTGCTGACTCGACCGATCGAGGAGATCATCGGCGCGACGTTCTACGAAATGCCGATCCCGCGCGATCTGGCCGATCAACTCACCGACGACCTGCGCCGTGCATTCGCGTCCGGCAAAGAGCAGTGGACACAGTGGGTCATCAGCGGACCACGCCGGCGCCTCTTCTTCGAAACGCAGATCATCCCGCTGTTTGGTGCGGATGGCGAGGTCGAGTCGGTCATGACGGTGAGCCGCGAAGTGACCGCGCGCATCATGGCCGAAGAGGCCCTGCGCGACAGCGAGCGCCGCTATCGCAGTATCGTGGAAGGCCAGCTCGATCTGGTGTGCTTGATCGAACCGGACAGCACGCTGGCCTACGTCAACAAAGCCTACTGCGCCTTCTATGGCCGGCCGCCCGAGGAGTTAATCGGCAAGAGCTTCTTTTCGCTTGTCCGGCCGGAAGACCTGCAGCGGGTCAAGGACCGTCTGGCCGAGCTGCAGCGCGACCCAACGCCGCGGACGATGGAATTCCTGACGCCGGACGAGTATGGCAATGGGCGCTGGATTCAGTGGGTCGACTACGGCATCACGGACGAAGACGGAACCTTGCAGCTCGTCCAGTCCATCGGGCGCGACATCACGCACATCAAGCGCGTCGAACAGGCGCTCATCGACGAGCGGCACCGCTACGAAGAGCTGTTCGAACTTACGCCGCAGCCGTTGTATATCTACGACGAGGACACGCTGGCGTTTCTCAAGGTCAACGACTCGATGGTGCGAAATTACGGGTACTCGCACGAGGAATTCGCCCAAATGAACCTGCTGGACATCCGGTCGCCGAATGAGGCCAACCGGCTTGTCGCGCTGCTGCGCGGGGACGCCCGCGATCAAGAGGTGATGACCTCGTCGACATGGGTGCATCGCCGCAAAGACGGATCGACCTTCGAAGTCGAGGTGAGCGCGCGGCGGATACGCTTCGACGGGCGCCCGGCACGCTTGGTGGTTGCCGCTGATATGACCGAGCGGCGCGCGCTGGAAGCCGAACGTATGAATGTCGAGTCGCTCGAGATCGAACTGACCAAAGAGCGCGAGATCACCCTGCTCAAGGAACGTTTCACGCAGATGGTCACGCACGAGTTCCGTACGCCGCTGTCGGTCATCGTCTCGACAATTGACATCCTCA